>NZ_JBXWQJ010000056.1:0-1042 GCF_059612325.1 Ruegeria sp. CDSA021 | reverse complement strand
GGAAACCAAACATTTAAACTGGCTTACCAATTGGGAAATCGGTTGGAGGGGGGCATCAATTGCATTGATCATACCTATAGTCCCCGTATTCCAGCCAGTTTGCCGAGCCTTCGCTAAAAATCAGAAACTCGGACCTGTCTTCCCCAAGCAGCGCGACGACAAATCCGGCCGGCGGCTCATAGTTTCCAAAGTAACTGTAGGCCGTCATGGCTCTGATCGACTCGCCGTTGACCGTTACTCGTGCGTCCCACTCTCCCTCCGGATTGTCCAAAATTACGGGTTCGATCACGCGCTCAATCGCTCCGCCACCACAATAGACGATGCCTTCGGGTGCTTCGTAAGAAGCCCCCAGACTAGGATCTGAATCGCACGCGGAACGAAGGGACCGAATTGCCGCGCTGGAACCTTTCAAGTCAAAGATCCCATAGCTGACATCTTGATCAATCATCGACAGATTGACCGCCGCATTGGCCGCAAGCTGGTCCAGTACAAAACCATAGTCCTGCTGACTATCAAAACTGATCTCGACGGGATAATTGTCGACGATCTGCAAGGCAGCGTTTTCAGCGCCAACCTGAAAAGCACCAACCTCGGTTGTGCCGTTCTTCAAAAAACGAATAGACAGCCCCTGCTTGTCCATAATGTCCTGGCTGTCCTCGTATCCAGCCGGAGCAAAGCGGATACGGTTGCACTGAAGCTCCAGCGTCATGTTTCCGGTCTGAATAAATGCATTGGGACTGGAACCGGAACTGAAGGACCACTCCGCCGATGCAGTGGTCGCCATTGCCATCATAAGCGTTCCAATGGAAATCGTCTTGAAACTCATTTTCTCTCTCCATGGTGTTGCGGTTCGCACTTTCATTCAGCAGAGATTCCGGCCGTTGCCCGGGCAACCAGGTCAGGAAACAGGTGCACCGTACTCGTTCGCTCCTTCTACCGAAGGGCGCGTCAGCCACCAGATCATAAGGATGGACAGAACCAATTGAAGAATTGAGACAACAACAATACCGGTTACGCCCAGGACTGCCGCCGGTCCTCGCAA
>NZ_JBXWQJ010000055.1:0-1103 GCF_059612325.1 Ruegeria sp. CDSA021 | reverse complement strand
AAGTTTCTGATGGAGCAAGGCTATGGTTGCGAAGTGACCACGGTTCCGCTCTCGAGCAACCCTGCGCTGGCATCCGTATCCGAGACCGGAGAGCCTGATATTCTGACTGAAATCTGGACAAACGGCGCGCCGGCTTACCAAGGGCTGGTTGCTTCAGGTGCGATCATTCCTGTGACCGAAGTTTTGTCAGATGGCGGTGTCGAAGGGTTCTTTGTTCCGAACTACCTTGTGGAAGAGCATCCGGAACTGGCAACAATTGAAGGCATCGCAGCCAACCCCGAACTCGTCGGAAATCGCTTTCACAACTGCCCCGAGGGATGGACCTGTCTAAATGTCAGCACCAACCTGATGAAGGCAGGCGGGCTGATTGATGCAGGCATTGAAAACTTCGTGCATGGATCAGGCGAAACCCTTGCGGCTTCGATCGCTGCCGCCTACGAAAACAAAGAGCCATGGTTCGGCTTTTATTGGGCACCAACATCGGTACTGGGCAAATACCCGATGACCCTGGTCGATATGGGCCCCCATGACCCTGAAAAGCACGCCTGCAACATCACAGCGGAATGCGCGACGCCAGAAATGAGCGCCTTCCCCCGCAGTGAAGTCGTTACAGTTCTGTCGAAAGAATTCATGGCCGAAAACGCAGCAGTGTCTGACCTGATGACAAATCTATCCTTCACCAACGCTCAGATGGGCGAAACGCTGGCATGGGTTGAAGACAACAATGCCTCCTACGATGAAGGCGCGGTGCATTTCCTAACAACCTACAAGGATGTCTGGGGGGCGTGGCTTAACGATGCTGCGCGCGACAAACTTTCCGCCTTGCTGCAGTAAACTGCATGGACAGGGGCATCCTCAGCGATGCCCCTAACGCACTGAAGTAGATCGGAAAGTGGGAAAAATGGCCTTCTATGACAAGTTATTCAGCGCATTGGGTTTGAGCGAATGGTGTGGCACGTCCGATGACAAAGCGCCTCTTTCGCTGGCTGATCTTGCGGCGCAAGCAGGAGGAGAAGAGGCCTCTGAGCCGCTCATTCCAATTCCCTCGTTTGATAATCTGCACGAAAGCTGCAACCGCATATGGCAGTCGCGCGATGTAACCA
>NZ_JBXWQJ010000054.1:0-1103 GCF_059612325.1 Ruegeria sp. CDSA021 | reverse complement strand
AAGTTTCTGATGGAGCAAGGCTATGGTTGCGAAGTGACCACGGTTCCGCTCTCGAGCAACCCTGCGCTGGCATCCGTTTCCGAGACAGGAGAGCCCGATATTCTGACTGAAATCTGGACAAACGGCGCGCCGGCTTACCAAGGGCTGGTTGACTCAGGTGCAATCATTCCTGTGACCGAAGTTCTGTCAGATGGCGGTGTCGAAGGGTTCTTTGTTCCGAACTACCTTGTGGAGGAGCATCCGGAACTGGCAACAATTGAAGGCATCGCAGCCAACCCCGAACTCGTCGGAAATCGCTTTCACAATTGCCCCGAGGGATGGACCTGTCTGAATGTCAGCACCAACCTGATGAAGGCAGGCGGGCTGATTGATGCAGGCATTGAAAACTTCGTGCATGGATCAGGCGAAACCCTTGCGGCTTCGATCGCTGCCGCCTACGAAAACAAAGAGCCGTGGTTCGGCTTTTATTGGGCACCGACATCGGTACTGGGCAAATACCCGATGACCCTGGTCGATATGGGCCCCCATGACCCTGAAAAGCACGCCTGCAACATCACAGCGGAATGCGCGACGCCAGAAATGAGCGCCTTCCCCCGCAGTGAAGTCGTTACAGTTCTGTCGAAAGAATTCATGGCCGAAAACGCAGCAGTGTCTGACCTGATGACAAATCTGTCCTTCACCAACGCACAGATGGGCGAAACGCTGGCATGGGTCGAGGACAACAATGCCTCCTACGATGAAGGTGCGGTGCACTTTCTGACGACCTACAAGGATGTCTGGGGAGCGTGGCTTAACGATGCTGCGCGCGACAAACTTTCCGCATTGCTGCAGTAAACTGCATGGACAGGGGCATCCTCAGCGATGCCCCTAACGCACTGAAGTAGATCGGAAAGTGGGATAAATGGCCTTCTATGACAAGTTGTTCAGCGCATTGGGTTTGAGCGAATGGTGTGGCACGTCAGATGACAAAGCGCCTCTTTCGCTGGCGGACCTTGCGGCGCAAGCAGGAGGAGAAGAGGCCTCTGGGCCGCTCATTCCAATTCCCTCGTTTGATAATCTGCACGAAAGCTGCAACCGCATATGGCAGTCGCGCGATGTAACCA
>NZ_JBXWQJ010000053.1:0-1214 GCF_059612325.1 Ruegeria sp. CDSA021 | reverse complement strand
GTCTCACCGATGTGCCGGGCTGAAGCCCGGCCTATCGATTATTCTACGATCTTCGACACAACGCCGGCGCCAACGGTGCGGCCGCCTTCGCGGATGGCGAAGCGCAGGCCGTTTTCCATCGCGATCGGTGCGATCAGTTCAACTTCGAACGACACGTTGTCGCCGGGCATAACCATCTCGGTGCCAGCCGCCAGGGTCACGGTGCCGGTCACGTCAGTGGTCCGGAAGTAGAACTGCGGACGGTAGTTCGCGAAGAACGGCGTGTGACGACCGCCCTCTTCCTTGGTCAGGATATAGGCTTCGGCTTCGAACTTGGTGTGCGGTGTCACCGAGCCCGGCTTACACAGAACCTGGCCACGCTCAACGCCTTCACGGTCAACACCACGCAGCAGCGCGCCGATGTTGTCGCCCGCTTCACCGCGGTCCAGCAGCTTGCGGAACATTTCAACGCCGGTACAGGTGGTTTTCGAAGTGTCGCGGATGCCGACGATTTCGATCTCGTCGCCAACGTTGATCACGCCACGCTCAACACGACCGGTCACAACGGTACCACGACCCGAGATCGAGAACACGTCTTCGATCGGCATCAGGAACGGTTGGTCAACGGCACGCTCTGGGGTGTCGATATACTCATCAACAGCCGCCATCAGTTCGCGGATCTTCTCTTCGCCGATTTCAGGGTTGTTGCCTTCCATCGCGGCCAGAGCCGAACCGGCAATGATCGGAATGTCGTCGCCGGGGTAGTCATACGAAGACAGCAGCTCGCGGATTTCCATTTCCACCAGTTCCAGCAGCTCTTCGTCGTCAACCTGGTCCACTTTGTTCATGAACACGACCATCTTCGGGATGCCAACCTGGCGGCCCAGCAGAATGTGCTCACGCGTCTGCGGCATCGGGCCGTCAGCTGCGTTCACAACCAGGATCGCGCCGTCCATCTGCGCAGCACCGGTGATCATGTTCTTGACGTAGTCAGCGTGGCCGGGGCAATCAACGTGCGCATAGTGGCGGTTGTCGGTCTCGTATTCCACGTGGGCGGTCGAGATGGTGATGCCACGAGCCTTTTCTTCAGGCGCGCCGTCAATCTGGTCATACGCTTTGAAGTCACCGAAATACTTGGTGATTGCTGCGGTCAGCGTCGTTTTACCATGGTCAACGTGGCCAATCGTGCCGATGTTGACGTGCGGCTTATTACGCTCAAACTTTTCCTTTGCCAT
>NZ_JBXWQJ010000052.1:0-1358 GCF_059612325.1 Ruegeria sp. CDSA021 | reverse complement strand
GGGGCATTTCTCGGGTATCGGTGACCCAAGAGCATGTCGTTGTTCCATGTTCTGATGAGCTGGCTGGGGTGGTAGGAATCCTTGCCGTCCGATGATTGTTATCGGCTTTTTAGCGAAGCTCGAGAAACTGGGGCGGTTTCGGGGGCATTTTACCGCTAGATCGACCGTCCACTGGCGCTGACGGCGTCCCTAGGACTGGACCGCTGACGATCGGTTCCGGGGGCTGAAGACTAGTCGCTGGTGCTGGTGGGGGCGGAAACTTGTACTGGCGCTCTGTGTCCCAGTTCACAGAACCTCTCATTCATCCAGGTTAACGTAAGGTCATCAATGGGAGGTCGCAATGCTTCGTAAGGCTTCAAATACCTGGCACACTCGCACCGAACACGCAGTGACCATGATACACCCGGTTGTGCGTATCTTGCGTCATTGCACCCAGATGCAACGCCAAGTGAACCGCTACCACTGAATTCGAGTGCGGGTAGGCCGACCGGCTGACGACTGTTTGTTGGCATTGATGAAGTGGCTGACCGTTGGCGCAGAAGCGGACGTTCGAGCGGACAACGGCGAAGGACCGTATCGAGCCCACTTTGACCGATGCTGATCGATGCCCCAATGACAGCGATGCGTAGAAAGCGGACTTTGCAAAGTTTGGAGTCCGACCCAAAGCCGACTTCCAGCAGCCGATCCAGTCGCTGTAGCCATAGCCCGAAATGCTGTCTTTCGCCGCACCAATGAGTTGAGATGCAAGGTGAACTGGCACAACGCCGACAAAGCTGCCTGTTCCCCGGATCGATTACTACTAAGGCTTCAATTTCTGCACGGAAAACGACCCCAAACCTGTTCAATAAACGTCTTGCCATGGTTCGCAGGAAAGTAAGCTCAAGCCGCGCTATCTGTTCGTCAGTCAACCAGAATAAATTGCTCATGAGAAACCCCCTGAAACTCAGCAGCTTGAAACACGCACCCGAGAAGGTGGAAACCAAATTAGTGGGTCCGCAATCTCTGATCACTACGCGGATTTTTGGTCTGGTTATGACTTGTCGACAATATGAACCTGTTTTTGCGGTAGCGGTGTGGACACACCTTCAGCATCAAATGCCTTCTTTCCTTTGTCTATGAGGTCCCAATAGACAGTCCAATAGTCGGCGGTTGCCACCCAAGGTCGACAGTTCAGGTTAACGGATGACTCGTCAATAGCAGCCATAAAAACTGACGGCGCAGGAGTTTCCATAACTTTTTCATGGTTGGCGCAGAGATCCATCAGGATAGACTTGGCCTTATCGACGTCGTGTCCGTCGTCAGGGATTTTGGGACAGATGGCCGCCTGATCTAAGAGAGGGTCTGGCTCAACTGGTTGT
>NZ_JBXWQJ010000051.1:0-1367 GCF_059612325.1 Ruegeria sp. CDSA021 | reverse complement strand
CCGTGCGACCCGCAAACAGTACTCCGCAGAAGAGAAGATCAAGATCGTGCTGGACGGCCTAAAAGGCGAGGACAGCATTGCAGAGCTCTGCCGCCGTGAAGGCATCGCGCAGAGCCTCTACTACAGCTGGTCCAAGGAATTCCTGGAAGCCGGCAAGAAACGTCTGGCAGGCGACACGGCCCGCGCGGCAACTTCCACCGAAGTGAAGGATCTGAGACGGGAAGCCCGTGATCTGAAGGAGGTGGTTGCCGAACAGGCTCTTGAACTGCGGTTGCTCAAAAAAAGCATGATCGCGGATGGGGGCGACGACGAATGAGATATCCCGCATCCGAAAAACTGGAAGTCATCCGCTTGGTTGAGCAATCGCATCTGCCGACCAAGCGCACTTTGGAGAAGCTGGGCATTCCGAAGACCACCTTCTATCGCTGGTACGACCGATATCTCGTCGGCGGCCCCGAGGCGCTTGAAGATCGTAGACCCACGCCGTCACGGGTCTGGAACCGCATTCCCACGCCTGTGCGCGAGAAGATCAAAGATCTGGCTCTGAAGGAAAGTGAGCTTTCCCCGCGTGAGTTGGCTGTTCGCTTCACCGACACAGAAAAGTACTTTGTGTCAGAGGCTTCGGTCTACCGCATCCTCAAGTCTTACGATCTGATTACCAGCCCGGCCTATGTGGTTTTGTCAGCCGCAGACGAGTTCCAGGACAAAACCACTCGGCCGAACCAGCTCTGGCAGACGGACTTTACCTATCTGAAGGTGATCGGCTGGGGCTGGTTCTATCTCAGCACGATCCTGGACGATTACAGCCGATACATCATCGCCTGGAAGCTTTGTACGACGATGAAGACCGAGGATGTGACCGACACACTGGACCTCGCTTTGCACGCCTCAGGCTGTGATCAGGCAACGGTGCTGCACAAACCACGCCTGCTCAGCGACAACGGGTCCAGCTACATCTCTAGTGAGCTTGCCGAATGGCTGGAAGATCAGAAAATGGATCATGTTCGAGGGGCGCCATACCATCCGCAAACTCAGGGAAAGATCGAGCGCTGGCACCAGACTCTCAAGAACCGCATCTTATTGGAAAACTACTATCTGCCCGGTGACCTTCAGCAGCAGATCGATGCTTTCGTCGATCACTACAATCACAGGCGCTACCACGAAAGCCTACAAAACCTCACACCCGCTGATGTCTACTTCGGGCGCGGACAGACCATTCTAAAACAACGAGAAAGGATCAAACGAAAGACCATCGAAACCCGGCGCTTGCTTCACCGCAAATCCGCCGCATAATCACAACAACCAGTTGAGCCAGACCCTCTCTTAGATCAGGCGGCCATCTGTCCCAAAATCCCTGACGACGGACA
>NZ_JBXWQJ010000050.1:0-1440 GCF_059612325.1 Ruegeria sp. CDSA021 | reverse complement strand
GATTCAAGCGGTTGCAGATACCGGAGGTGTGGTTAGCCTTTGTATGTTGCCTTTCATAATGATCAGCCCACAGACAGAGCTCACTCGTCCTCAGGACGTTGTCGACCGAATTGACTACATGCGGGATTTGACAAGCATCGACAACGTTGGACTCAGCTCCGACGACGGTTTTGACTGGTCTAAGATTTATGAGTTTGGGAAGTCAAATCCAGAACAATTCGACGACGGCGGACTCAGTGCAGCGGTAAACAAATTGGCCACAACTGGCATCGGGGAAGCCGCGAAAATCTATGCGGCCATTATCGATGAAATGTGGTTGCGCGGGTACTCTGACGAGGACGTCAAAAAAGTGATGGGAGGCAACTTCACGCGCATCTTCGAGCAGGTTTGGGGGTAGTCGATAAGAAAAGCGAGACATGACTTCCCATCGCTTGATAAGGTGGTCGGGTTATTGCTCACCCGACTAGCCCTTGCGTTTTTGCTTGTGCTCTTTGCGCAGTCCGCTCTCGCACATAAGTTCGAGTTGGGCGATGCACGGTTGTCCATTGAAGGCGAAAGCTATCAGATTGCCGTAAGCGCCGACTTGATCGAGGCTTTCGAGCGGCACTTAGGCTTGAACGGATCCGACCGATTTCTTGTTGAGCAGGTGCGCGGGCTGGATCTCGGCACAATCGAAACCACGCTGTCAGAAATACGTGCAGAAGTCTCCGAAGAGACGCTCATATGGTTCGACGGCAATACGGCCGAATTGCGGGCATTGTCCTTTCCATCTCCGCGCGATATCCGTGCTGTTCTCGACAGACCACCGGACAGCACTGAATACCGCTTGGTTTTCGTCGGTTATGGTGACGCTCCGCAAGGTGCCAGCGCAGTAAGTATCAAAATGTCGCCTTTACTTGGGGATATGCGGCTTGAAGTGTCGGTCCCAAGTGTCACGCTGCTGCAGGCTGGACGAACCAGCCAGACACTGAACCTTATTGGGTCCCAAGAAACAACACTGAGCTCAGCAGTGGCCGACTTCTTGTATTTCACATGGCAGGGGATCATTCACATCGTCCCTTACGGGCTGGATCACATCTTGTTCGTACTCTGCCTGTTCCTATTTGCGCAAACGGTCCGCGACCTGATCTGGCAGGTCACGGCTTTTACCGTCGCGCACTCGGTGACACTGACCCTCGGCTGGCTAGGCTTCGTTGATTTGCCAACAGGGTTCTTTGAACCTTTAATTGCCTTGTCCATTGTATATGCCGCTGTTGAAAACATATTGCGCAACAAACCAGGCGGTGCCCGCTTCACTCTAATTTTCTTCTTTGGTCTGCTCCATGGGTTCGGTTTTGCGTCAGTTCTAGAGGAGATTAGCCCATCAGGCGGCCATTGGTTGACCCGGCTAATTGGCTTCAATGTAGGCGTTGAGATTGGCCAGTTGGTTGTCATAGCGGC
>NZ_JBXWQJ010000049.1:0-1799 GCF_059612325.1 Ruegeria sp. CDSA021 | reverse complement strand
GAGAAACCAGATGCGGTTGCTGAAAGAATTCGGGATCGAAAAAGTCGCCTTTTCAACCGACATTATTGGGGATCCTGTCGCTCTCACAAAACAGAACGATGAGTTCAAGTACCGTCTCGAACAATGGTCGTCCTACGAAGTTCTTATGCAAGCAACGTCTAAAGCCGGTGAGTTGTTGGCCCTGTCAGGCAAACTCAACCCCTATCCCGAAGGCCAGCTCGGCGTGATTGAAGCCGGTGCCTACGCAGACATACTTCTGGTGGAAGGCAATCCGGTCGAGGACGCTGGAATACTGGTCGACTACGCAAATAACATCGATCTGATCATGAAAGACGGCGTGATTTACAAGAATACGCTGGAATGACTCTTGGACCCGCGGAGGTGCCTCCCTTTGACGGCCTTTCAACGAAAAGGATGAGCCTATGAAACGACTTCTATTGTCCGCATTTGCAAGTGCGCTGGTAGTCGCGACCGCCGTGAGCGCCGAAGAAACTCGCAGCCGATACTATCTGGGGATCGGAGAGCCGTCTCCCGAAGCTTGGCAGATCATGATCGAAAACCCCACCGACCGGGGCGAGGGCATGGGGGCCGCGCTCGAGGCAATGGGCGGTGAGATGATCAGCTATTTCTGGGGCATGGCCGACGGCCGGAACTACGTCACCGTGCGGGTGCCGGACGATCCTAGTATGGTGCAGGCAATGTACGCGGCCCGCCTCAGCCAGGGCGTTCTGAAGAACTACACCTTCATTGAATTGATGACGAGCGCCGACATGGTTGAGGCGCTGAAACGGGTGCCGGAGTTTACGACACCGGCGGAGTAATGTTGGCCTCTGATCATGAAAGACGGCGTGATCGATAGGAACAAACTCGATTGAGTGTCGTGCGGCGGGAATACACCTCGCCACAAGGTAAGTCTTTAGAAAATCGAAACAATCGAAACTGGGAGAACTTCACCATGCAAAACAGACGCGCATTTTTGAAAACTGCTGGCGCAGCAGCTGCCCTGTCAGCTACCTGCGGAAAAATGACATGGGCCAGCGAATACAGCCCGGTTTGGGAGTCCAGCGACAAGGCGGCTCAATTCCTAAAGGATATTGTTGCCATAGACTCGCTGAACGCGAACTTTGAGCAAACCGCCACACGACCCGAGATGTGGGATGAGTATTACACCAGAGCCCTCGACGCGGGTATCACGGCGACGGGTGTTACAACCGCGCAAGGCATCAACGACTTCGACACATTCGCTCGTGAAACCAGCTACAACCTCCGCAAAATCGATGCGGACGATCGGTTTATGGTGGTGCGTAAGGCAGGTGATATCCGACGGGCCCATGAAGAAGGAAAATATGGCTTCTTCTGGAACTCGCAATCAGCGGAGATTCTCAACAACCAGCCGGACATCTACATGCCCGTGGCAAAGTCGATGGGACTTGGCACAATGGGCTTGGCCTACAACGAGCGTCAGCGTGCGGGTGATGGGAATTTTGTCCTGAACCCAGGGCCAATCTCGGCCTATGGCAAGACAGTCGTCGACGCGATGCAAAGGCATGGAGTGCTCGTCGACACGTCACATGCCAGCGAACCCACCGCACTTAGTACCATCGAATATGCAAAACAAATGCGTCCCGACTTACCTGTAATCGAAACGCACTCTTCCGTGCACGCTCTCTACTCTGGCTATCCTGAGGGAGAAATCCGCCTGCGGACAAGTTCCGATGAGCGGATTCAAGCGGTTGCAGATACCGGAGGTGTGGTTAGCCTTTGTATGTTGCCTTTCATAATGATCAGCCCACAGACAG
>NZ_JBXWQJ010000048.1:0-2444 GCF_059612325.1 Ruegeria sp. CDSA021 | reverse complement strand
CCGTGTTTTCGGTCGCCCAACGGTCGCCGGTCACCCAGCACCCGTTCTCATCCTCTGTGGTTTGCGATAGGACGGAGTTGGCCCTCGAAAGGGCCTCCTCGTAGTGGGTGTCCATGATGTCCTGAAGCCAAATCTCGCAGTCGTCTCTCAAGAAGAAGTGCTGACCATCCATCATATGATCTCCACTTCGTTGAACCGAACGTCATCAGCAAGGTGATCACTGATGCACACGGGCTCAAAGTCAGGACCGTGGATTTTGCCCCGTTTGATCCAGTAACCGGCCTTGACCCAGATTGCGCGTTGATAATCTTTGCCATCCCACTTGGCCTTGGTCTTCTGCCAGCCGAGCTCATCCATGAGGTGTTTGGTTTGGTTGATGTTCCCTTTGAGGTGTTTCTGGACGAAGGCAACGACCCCCGCTTCAGGCAAGGCGACGAGCCCACTAGCACTCAGCTCTTCTTCCAAGCGATCAACGATGGTGTCACGGCTGGTCTGACGCAAGCGTTCCATGGTCGGGGTCTGATGGTCAGCGATGTTCAGGCTCTTGGCGCTGAATCCTTCCGGCAGCTCTCTCCGCATCAAGGCGTTATAGACACGAGCCACATTAGCCGGATCATCAAGGAACTGATGAACCCGACCGACGAGGTTCGAAAACTCATTGGCGCGAGAGCCCCCTGATCGTCCGTGATGGTTAACGTCCATTACGAGGTAACGCCGCTCACCTTCGCCAATCCATGACGGCCAGATGTTCGAGGTGAACAAGAAGCAGCAAGACTGCTTGGCGCGTTCAGCTTCAATCCCTTTGCGCTCTATTAGAACGTAAGGGTCTGTGATGAAGGTCTTGATTGCGTTTTCCTGTGGCGACCCCGGCTTGATTTGGGTTTCCTCACACACCACAAGTTTGCTTGTCAGAACCGTGGCGTTGAACTGCTGTGTTAGCTTGCTGACGTTATTTGGAACGACGGTGTTCTGGGTGCCGAAGAGTTCGGTCAGAATGCGAGCAGTGGTGCTTTTCCCGGTACCTCTTCCCCGCGAATACAGGAATGGAGCCCAAGCTGGCTTTTCCCCCTCGTTCTGAAGGCTCCATGCCAGCCAGTTCAGGAACTGCTGTCGGTCGTGATCAAGCTGAAAGAACTCATCGAAGAATTGCCCGATGATGCCAAGCTCCGAAGAATTGATCTTGAGTTGCCGATATTCAGGTTCAACCCACGTATTGGCCGCGACTGCGCCCCTTGATTTTATCAGTCGGCTTGAGTTTCCATCTTCGCAGATAGCCGTCCCATTCCAGACCTGAAAGGATCGCTCGACGTCGGTATGTTGTGCTTCGATTAGCAGGGTAAACAGGCCTTTTACCAGTTCCTTGCTCAGTGGAACGTCGGGATGCTCGTCTCGCACACGGTTCAGGATCATCCGCTCCACGTCGTTTCGCGATAGCGGCACTCCGAGATTCTCCACGTCGAAGAACTTGTTGTCTCTCCGGACGATCTGATCGCCATAGACCTTGGCTAGGCGTTGAACTTGCTCGGTTACCTCCGATCCAGTAGCTGGATTATTATTGATTTCCATTGATGGTTATCTCCCATCATTGATGCTCCCGGCTTAGCCACGCACCCCGTATCAAGAGACGGCTGATTAGACCGTTTATGGGGGGCTGGCACCAGGTGCATAATCGCGTTCTTCTCTCCTATAGAGTGCCCTGGAAGAATTTTCGGCCTGAAACCGGCCTGAAACCCCTTATTTTTATGGCAAATATGGCCGTGAAAGGGTCGCGGCCTGTTTTTGGCCCAATTTGATCGAATTTGGCGGCTTAAATTGGGGAAATAACCGTTGCTTCAGGTGCGGTATCGATCCATCACGAGCATCACCACTCGCGCTGCGTTCATGAGGTTATGATACTGATCGCCGAGGCCAGTTTGCCATTTTGAGCCATGTACCAGATTGCAACGGAGTCGATACGCTATCAGAACCAACGCCCCAATTTTCTCGTCGGGTTGGTTCGAATGGCCCTCAAGGACATCTAAAATTTTTCTGCCTGAGACACCGTCATCGCCAACCATGAGATCATAGTGGTCCGTGGGCCGCCCGCCGTGTATGTATCGGACCTGAAAATAATCCAGATACGGCTGGTACGGGGTGAAATCGGCGTCCTTGGGTAACTGTTCAATGAAGGCGATGACAGCATCACGAGAGCCACGTGGCTCAAGGTGCCGCTGATCGAACAAACTGAAAACTAAAACAAAGTAGGCGATCCCGACTTTCACTTCAGTATTTACGGATCGGAATTCTATTCCATTTCTTGTCAGCCAATCGTCAACTTCAACTAAGTCATTTCGGAGAGACATATCTTGCTCCATCACCAGAGGGCCAACTCCGTCCTATCGCAAACCACAGAGGATGAGAACGGGTGCTGGGTGACCTCGACGCGGGGACGACCAAAAACACGC
>NZ_JBXWQJ010000047.1:0-2705 GCF_059612325.1 Ruegeria sp. CDSA021 | reverse complement strand
TAGATGCCCGAAAGTCTTCCTGTCAGCCATCGCACTCGCCGCACTCGTCATCTATTGGCTATGAGTCCTGAGCCTAAGCCGTCATCTGACTGAAAGACTCAGATGACTGCCTTGAGCCCAAAGCAGAAACGCCATGCGATTAAGCAGAAGAACCTGCTAGCACCAAAAATCAGTGGTCAACAATCTTACTCAATTTCCGAGGATCGCGCCCAGAGATTGATTTCCTCTTCCGAGCTTACCTCGTCAATCTTAGCGAGTTCCGCTTCGGTAAATTCCAAATTCTGGACCGCACCTACGCAATCCACGATCTGCTCAGGACGCGAAGCGCCAATAAGGGCTGTCGTAATCCGGTCACCTCTCAGCACCCAAGCAAGCGCCATCTGAGCTAATGATTGACCGCGTGACGCCGCTATATCGTTTAGAGCCCTGACACTCGTCAATGAACGTTCGTTGATCATGCCGTCCAATAGAGACTTGCCTTGGGTCGCACGACTGTCTTCGGGAATGCCGTTCAGATACTTCGATGTCAAAATACCCTGGGCAAGTGGCGTGAACGCAATCGATCCCACGTTCAATTCGTCAAGCGTATCCAACAGCCCGTCCCGCTCAACCCAACGGTTGAGTAGGTTATACGACGGCTGATGAATCAGGCACGGCGTGCCAAGGGCTTTCAAGATAGCCAGCGCTTCGCGCGTTCGTTGCGAGTTGTAGCTTGAAAATCCGACGTAAAGTGCGCGCCCAGAGCGCACTATATAGTCTAAGGCCCCCATAGTTTCTTCCAGAGGGGTATCTGGATCGTAACGGTGGGAATAAAAGATATCTGCGTATTCTAACCCCATCCGCTTGAGCGACTGATCACAAGAGGCCACAAGATACTTTCGTGATCCCCACTCCCCATAGGGGCCCGGCCACATATCATACCCTGCCTTGGTAGATATGATGAGTTCGTCCCGATAGCCTGCGAAATCAGTTTTTAAAATTTCACCGAATGCTTCTTCCGCCGATCCCGGCGGCGGGCCATAGTTATTTGCTAAATCAAAGTGCGTTATACCCAAGTCAAAAGCAGTGCGGCAGAGATCGCGCTTTGTCTGGTGCGGGGTATCCCCACCAAAGTTGTGCCATAGCCCAAGGCTTATCGCGGGTAGCTTTATGCCAGACTGCCCACAACGGCGATAGACCATTTGCTCGTAGCGGTCCGGATTAGGAAGAAATGGGCGTGGCCGAGGCTTCGGGGGGCGTTGTAATTTGCTCATCTGTCCATAATCCGAGATCATCACCCCGTGTCAATTCAACGAGATAGTAATCGGCAATCAGCGAAGCCTGCGGTATAGACGGAACATGCCTCAGGCATTGCCAGCGCAAATTGTCAAACTGCAAACTAGTCCTCGAATAACGCGCGAACCTTCGACATGTCATAGGCATGTTCCGTCAGGTTTTCAGGATCCCATTCGCTTCGCTCAGCTTCAAAAAAATCCCCACCGTATACGTGGATTGCTCCGGTCAACTTGGGGATAGGGTTTGTAACCGAGTGAATGAGGTCCCTACCAAGCGGAGCATATTCACCCGTCGACAATGCTCGAGCCCCCGCCGCTTCAATGCGTCCGTTAGGGTCATCTGCTACGCGCCGCCAAAAAATGTTATCTTCTCGACCACCATAAATACCGATCACGGCCCACATTTCGTGATTGTGGGGCATTATGGTCATTCCTGGCTTCCATACGACGTTGACGATTGTCAGATCACCTGACTTGTAAATGGGAAAGATACCGCTTTCGGTCGGCTCTCCCAAGGCTTGCGTCACGCCCGCGGGATCGCGCATCGCCCGGTCCACCACCTCAGCCACCGATTTGTGAGACGCGTCCTGATCTACTGCGGTCCGGCAGTCCGCTACAAACTGTTCCATGTTCCACATATCTTCAGCCCCCAATTGCATACGATAAATGCAACAGGGTAGCACATACTGTAAAATAGACGAAATTGGGACCCAGATTGCAGCTGCATGTATCGGGCATCTAAGACTTCCAATGACTGCTTGGCTTGCTTAGCGTTCTTTCGCCAGATCGGGGCGGATGTCTAATTTGCGGAACCATCCGTCGATTGCATCGCATAAATTAGGCTGTCTGTTTGCTTAATCGAAAATGCGTTCGCCCTGCTCGTCGATCACCTGTTTCGCCTTTGCGATGCTGAAGCTTTCGCCCTGATCTCGGGTCTCAAAAACATCCGCCCGGATCACTGTATGGGTCTTGCGATTTCCGCCGATGGTCTTTTCGATACGGGCTAGAAGGCGGTACTTGCCACCTTCGGGCATCAGGTCCGGAAAGATTTCGAACCCTCTGTAAGAGACTGGCTCCGGCTCCGACTTTTCACCACCACCGAAGAGTTTAGAGAAGAGGGACATTGGGCGGCTCCTTTCAGCGTTGCTATGACGGGAGACTAGCGCCGCTTAGGCCAGGCGTGAAGCATGTCGTGCTATCACAACATTTGCCTTCGATCCGTTGGCACGCTCCTTGCGTTGCCTAGTACGTCCAGATCCGCGGTAGAAGTCCATTCCCCACACCACGCTCCCTTGTAAGACTGTCCAGACCGCCATTCTGACACGCCGCCGCCGACGACCGCTTTGAGCCCAAAGTGTCTGACGTCAGCGCCCATGGGACAGTTTAGGTCGATTTGATAAGAGAGGGTTTCTGGCTCATCGTAACTGCCAA
>NZ_JBXWQJ010000046.1:0-2811 GCF_059612325.1 Ruegeria sp. CDSA021 | reverse complement strand
GATTTCTTCCAGATCCCGGTATGACACACCGTATCGGACATAGAAAAACACCGCGAACAGGATCACATCCTTCGGATGTTGCGCGCCTTTGAAGGAAATCATGAACTGACTTTCGACTGATAATACTGAAAGTCATTCACCCGCAGCATCTGACCTCGTCAACAGCCAAAAGTATGCAACAGATCCTCCCTAGCTCGCGTCGACCACTGTGGGATCCTGATGCCAATCAGGAAGTGTTTCCCAATCGGCCACTGGATAGGAAAACTGCTCATCCTGTTGGCCCAGCCCGTATTTGATCGTGACGGTATGCACCGCCTTCGGGTGCCAGTCTGTCCAAGTCGCGGCGATTGCTGCCTCATCTGTTGCATTGAGATAGCGCGCCGCCAGGTCCTCGGGTTCGTCTGACGGACTGGCCAAGACCAGTCCGGTTGCCAGGATCGTACCGATCAAGGTTGCAAAAATGCGTTTCATTTGCTTTCCAAATTTGCCGGAGTGGATGGAGGTGTACGAACAGTCAATTGAAGGAGTGATCCGATATTGACTCAAGGCATCTGGCTAAGTTCCGGCCTCTTGTGTCTCAAGGAAGTCCAGGATTGCTTGTTGGTGTCTGACAACGGGGCTTTCTCCGTTGGCGGCTGGGCCGACCTCAAAAAACGGGCTGGTCAAAGACTTTTGCTGTTGCTCACAGGCGTATATGTCCTCGGCAGTGAAATCACCTGACGCCATTGGATCATCTTCGCCGATTGCGTCGCTGTCAGGATATTTCGGGCCGCCGAAATCCTTCCAGAAACTCCAACTGCTCCATTCCTGTTTCTGAAATTCCCACCCTGAGGCATTCGCGAGTTTGGTGCGGTTTTCCACGCGCGTCAGATCAGGACCCAAGGGCGTGATAATGAAGATGTTCCAGCTATCCTCGCCCGCGCCAAGCCCTATACCGGGAAACAGCATTGGCACCCAGGCCCCAATATGGGGTTCCGGTATTGCCAGGGGTGTAGGCAGGTTTTTCTCCAAATCCTTTGCATAATCAGACGCCGGCGGTTCCCAGAAGTGATAATGCGGACCTTTCCAGCCGTATTCCGCCCGTGCATGATCATACATGTGGAGCGTGTTCGAATGAAGATGGCTCAGGTGATAGACGTCGATATAGTTCTCGACCACGATCTTCCAGTTGGCCTTGATCTCATAGCTTTGCCGCGCATCGGGATATTCCATCAACTCTTCCGGTTTGTGTGGTCCCAACAGCGGATCAACCGCACCGAACCACTCAACAAGGCTTGGCGGATTTGGATCAGGATGCACAAAAAGCATACCACGCCAGATATCGACACTGGCGGGTTTCAGGCCGAGGCAGGATTTGTCGACCCCATTGGGATATTCCTTTGCTTCATCGGGAATAGAAATCAGGTTGCCCTCAAGGTCGTATGTCCAGTCATGGTAGGGGCACGTCAGCGCCTTTTGCGTTTTCCCGACAGCCCGGATCAACTGTGTACCACGGTGACGGCAGATGTTATGAAATGCCCGCAGACGGTGATCGCGCCCCATCACGATAAAGATGTTGTTCAGCCCGGCCTGGACCGAAATGAAATGACCGGGTTCCGGCACATCCTCAGCCAACCCGGCATAGCGCCAGGTTCGCGAGAAGATCAGTTGTTGTTCGCGGTCGAACCAATCTTGTGATGTATAGGCGTCAACGGGAAGGCGGTGATACATGCGGGTCATTGCAAACCTCTTAAACAAGCCAGATGGCGTAGGTCGGAAACAGGCTGGCCGCGATCATCATCAGGCCGAACACAGCCCAAAGGATCGCTACTGCCCAGAAAAGGATAGGGTCCTGATCGCGTGTGATGTCAAAGACCAGCGCGGTCTGGCCTGTCATGATCGATGGCACCAACCACCACAGAAACAGCAGACCCCAAACCCAGTAGAGCCCCAGTACAGCCGCAACCAAAAGAACTGGTAAAGCGGTATAGTTGAAAAGGCTTCGGGTGCTCATACGGTCGTCCCCAAGCTGGCGGCAAGAATCTGTGCCGCCTGTTTCAGCTCCTCGCGCCACGCTTCAGGCGGATTGAGCGGGGTCAGGGAATCCAAGTTCACATATGTAGCGGCAATCCCCTGAGAGACTGCGCGGATCTGTGTGGCAGAGGCATCCGGGGCAGCCCGTTTCAAGACAACTTCGATCACCTCAAAGAACCGTTCCAGGCTGTCGACAAGGGGTTGTCGCATTGACGGGTGATTGGCGACGGATGTGACAAGCGACTGGTAGGCCAGCATTACACGCGGATCATTGGGGACAGATTTATCAAACAGCAGATCGATCAGATCTGCTGTCGTGCCTGTTGGTTCCAACGCGCCCCGAAGGGAGATTGTCGCCTGCGCAAACCTGTCTACAACATGGTTTATAAGGGCCCCGGTCATCTGGTCTTTGTTGCCCAAATAGTGTCGCAGGATGGGTCGTTTGACGCCGGCCTCAGTGGCGACTCGCTCTTGGGTTGCCCCCTCCAATCCGAAACGGGACACACAGGTGAGATATGCATCAAGGATCTGTTCTGATCGCTGGTCTTTCAGGCTGGGGCGGGGCATGGTTTCTCTCGTTTATTGTCACATCTGACAAATAACTACGTAAAGTATATTGTCAATAGTGACAATTAATGAACCCTTGTAACGACCAGTGCGCCCACAGCCCCGAGAGGTTGTCTCAATGCATTAAGGTTTCAGTGTTTGTTGCCGACTTAGGTAGGGTCAGGACCCATTGATTTTCGTTTTGCAGCATGATTCACGGTTCTAAAACTGAGCGGTGAACATGTCTGATCT
>NZ_JBXWQJ010000045.1:0-2889 GCF_059612325.1 Ruegeria sp. CDSA021 | reverse complement strand
TTGGCAGTTACGATGAGCCAGAAACCCTCTCTTATCAAATCGACCTAAACTGTCCCATGGGCGCTGACGTCAGACACCTGATGAAAACCGCATAAGGTTGCCAGTTCATCCACACCAAAACCTGGATCCCCAAGATGGACCCTGATCAGACCTTCCAACCCCGCAAGGAAGTCCTGCGGGGCCGCCAGATCCTCATCCATGACCCTGTAGTTTGGCGGATTCTCCAGTGCCTCTGGTCGTAATCTGTAACTTAACCAGCTGGAGGGAAACCTGATCGAAAAACCTTGAGGATTGCACTTGATTGCCCGAACGCCGTGAAACTGACCGGGCAGCGCATCCGGGTCACTGACGCGAAGAATGACCTGGTTGGGATCCCACCTGAAATCCAGGACACGGTGCAACAGGGATATCCATATACTTGTCAGAAACGCATCGGTTTGGCTGGGAGAAACCGAAATTTGGAAGTTCCTTTTAGCACTGAAATATGCGTGCTCTCCTTCGACAAAGAGGGATTGCGTAACGGCATTGGATTCCTTGGAAACCGCTTGTGTGAATCTGGTAAAGAAGTCTCCCAATGTAAGGGCTTCTGCCAGCATATCGCCGAGCGGGAGAAATTTGACAAGGTCAACGGATTGCCCGACCCGTGCGCAAAAATCCGGTGAAGTGGCTTCTGCCACGGCCTGATAGATCTGGTAGACGGTATCGTGGCGCAGGAAATTCTTCGGGTCCAGTACCTGCGCTTCGTTCAACCCCAGAGGATCAAGAACAAACGCGGGTTCGACCCCCACGCTGCGAAGCGCTGCGACAACCGGGCCCGCAACTGAAGCCCTGACGAGTGGCAGCGACTGATCCGTGTTATTACCAAGTCTTCTTGTCATCTCTTCTCCAGAAATTCGCAATATTCCCGAGTGTAAGAAATTCCCACAATAAAATTATGAAACCTTGCAGTTTCCCAAAACTATTTTTCTCGAATCGGAAATATGTCAGGCATCAAGTTATTCGAATTCTATAATGATTCCTAAATGTACCTTTTGCGATTCTTGTTGATAGGAGCCCTGATGAACGGATGTCTGATGCGCATACTTGTGCCCGCAGTACTGGCTGCGAGCCATCTGTTTCCAACTCATGCCGCTTCACAGGAAGAAAGTTTCCCGATCCTTTTCACAAATGTTCATGTCTTTGACGGAGTGAACGAGACGCGGATCGAGAACGCAAATGTTTTGGTCGTCGATAACCTGATCGCCGAGGTCTCGACTGAGCCGCTTGTCGTCGCCAATGCGCAAATCATCGACGGCGGTGGGCGCACACTGATGCCCGGAATGCATGATCAACACGTGCATCTTACCGTCTTCAATCCGCTCAGCGACGGGTTGCGCCAGAACATCACTCCATTTCATCTTGGCGGCGTCGCGACAATTCGGTCTGAACGCATCCTGATGAATGGGTTCACCACTGTCCGGGACTTAGGCGGACCAGCAAAATCCATCGCTCGCATTATAGATTCCGGCATGTTTCCCGGGCCGCGCATTTACTCCTCTGAAGCCTTCATCACCCAGACATCCGGGCACGCGGACTTTCGTAAACTGAACGACCGGCATCCCACACTGTCTGGGCAAGGACCATCACATTGGGTCGAAAGTGAAATGAGCTTTATAGCCGATGGGCCGGATCAGATCCGGATGGCTGTACGCGAGAACCTACGCCGCGGGGCAACCCAGATCAAAATTATGGTCAGCGGCGGTGTTACGTCCGAGTTCGACCCCCTGCATTCGCTTCAGTACCAAGCCGATGAAATCCAGATGGCAGTCAAAACCGCCGAACAGTGGGGCACTTATGTAACCTGCCATGTGTTCACTGAACAGGCGATCCGAAACTGTATCGACAATGGCGCGAAGACCGTCGAACACATCCCGTTTCTGACTCCAGAAGTGGCCGAGGTCATGGTTCAAAAACAGATCATGTTTGCGACCGCCGTGGCTCCGGTCTACTCGGTCTCCACCGAACAGGCCGAAGCATTTTACACACCAGCGTCGTTTGCGAAGTGGAAGACGGTGCGGGATGCCGCGGCCAACATGATTGAAGTAATTCAAACCACGCCAGGCATGATCGACCTCTATACCCTGGGCACTGACCTCATCAACAACTGGGACCAAACGCTAGAGCAGGACAAGAAGATGAACGACGAGTTCAAATACCTGCTTGAAGCGAATTTCACACCCTACGACATTTTGCGCATCGCAACGTCAAACGGCGCGCGCATGAACCGTCTTACAGGTTTGAACAATCCTTATCAGGACGGCCCGCTGGGTGTGGTCGAAGAGGGTGCATACGCCGATCTTCTATTGGTCGATGGGAACCCGCTGGAGGACATCCTGCTGCTATCCGATCCCGACACCAATCTGAAGATCATCATGAAAGATGGCGTGATCTACAAGAACACACTCGACTGAGTGTCGCGTGGGGTGAACTTACCTCGGCGCCCCGCGCACTAAATTTTAAGGGAGAGAAGGACATAAGTATTTCGACAAAGACGGCTGCCGTCGCGAGCCTGGTTTTTTGCACGGCCACTGCCGCATTTGCACAGGATACCCTGCCGCAAACCCTGTTCACCAACGTCCATGTTTTTGACGGAGTGAACGAGGCGCGGATCGAGAACGCCAGCGTTCTGGTTGAAGGCAACTTGATCAAAGAAGTGTCCACCGAGGCAATCGACGCGCCTGGCGCGACGGTTGTGGATGGAGGTGGTCGCACATTGATGCCGGGGTTGATTGATGCGCATGTGCACATGGCGATCACGGAGCCGGTTGCGGATCTCAGGGACAATTTTGATTGGATGTACTGGGGCGCCGTTTCCACGATCGAGGCGGAAAAGATGCTGTTGCGCGGCTT
>NZ_JBXWQJ010000044.1:0-3178 GCF_059612325.1 Ruegeria sp. CDSA021 | reverse complement strand
TGGTGGCATGAAGGTGGAATCCCATAACATCTCTATCTGCTAATCTGGCATTTCTCACCCCGTGGAAGAATTGAAAGAAATTTCCTTTCATCAAGAAATTCTAACCGATCACATCGCACCGCGAATTGCGTGCTACCCCCTGACAGGTTATGAAAAAGAGTATCAATACCCTGCTATGTTCGCGCCCGTCGTCGGATAACTCTGCTTGAGGGTAAGCAGAATTGATTTCATCGAGGAGATGCAGCAATGACCACTCACATGCCCACGCTGGTTTCACTGCGCGCTTTTGAGGCGGTGGCGCGTCACAAGAGTTTCCGAAAGGCCGCTGACGAGATTTGTGTGACGCATGCGGCAGTCAGCCACCAGGTCAAAGCATTAGAAACAACAATCGGTGTTAAACTACTGGAACGCACAAGCCGTTCGGTCGAGCTAACACCGGCTGGCGAGCAATATTACCCGCCAATACGCGAACACATTCAGGGAATCATCAAAGCCACTCGGCGCATCCAGACACCTGAGGAACCGGACGTGTTGCTCGTTCAGTCCTACGCAAGTTTCAATACAATGTGGTTACAGCCCAGATTGGCAGACTTTCTTCAGGATAATCCGGACACACGCGTGCGCATCGTCTCTACTTTTGAAGACGGTGATTATGACATGCACCGGTTCGATGTGGGCGTGTTCAACGCGCCACCATTTGACAAACGGTTTGACTATAGCCCCTTGTTCGAAACGGATATCTACCCGGTATGTGCTCCGGAGGCCTTGAAAACCGCAAGCGGTGGAATGCCGCTGGAAGAGCTAAGAAATTTCCTGTTGCTGAGTGTCCCAAACACATGGAATGAGCCGGATGACTGGGACTGCTGGTTGGATGCGGCGGGCTTAGATCGCGAAACGATGAAATTTGGCTCTGTTTTCGACAATTACCCGCTGGTCCGTGAAGCTGTTCTAAAAAATCACGGTATCAGCGTCGCAAGAGCACCGTTTTGCACGCGTGACCTTGAAAGGGAGCGCCTGGTCAAACCGTTTGATATTTCGGTGCCCGAGCCAGGCAGCTGGTATCTGGCGACGCAAAAAGAACGTGCACCCAACCCAAAGCTCGATACGTTTGTTGACTGGCTGTTCGAACAGATCGAAGCCGACCCAACCATGCGGCTATTTCGGGCCTGATCTGATGAATTCCAGCTTTGTCGTCAGCGCGCGTCAGGACTGACGTGCGCCTGCTTCGGATGCGACGCGAGGGACGAGTGCGCGAACCAGTTCAGTCATATCCAGTGAGCCGACTGTCTTCTCCCCATCCTTGACAACATAGGCGTGTGACGTATCCCCGCCGGACCGCGCGATCATGCTTTCGAGCGTGTCGTTCACGTCCACTTCGCCATGGGCATCTTCTGGCACTTGGCCACCGTCCAGCGGGGTCATGATCGAGCGGACCCGCAGAACCCGTGCTCGGTTGATGTCGCTCACGAAGTCTTCGATGTAAGGATCGTTGGGGTTCAACAGAATATGCTGCGGCTCGCCCTGCTGCACGACAAAGCCGTCTTTAAGGATCACAAGGTGATCGGCCAGCTTCAACGCCTCATCTAGATCGTGAGTGATGAAGATGATGGTCTTGTGCAGCTCTTTTTGCAGCTCGAGCAGCAGGTCCTGCATGTCTGTTCGGATCAGTGGGTCAAGAGCCGAGAAAGCCTCGTCCATCAGCATGATCGGTGTGTTCGCGGTCAGCGCCCGGGCAATGCCCACACGCTGTTGCATCCCACCGGACAATTGCGCTGGATAATGGTTCTCGAACCCGCTCAGACCCACGCGATCCAGCCACTTGGCGGCTTCACGGTCGCAAGTCGCCTCGTCCTCGCCGCGCACCGAGAGCGGCATGCCTGCGTTCTTCAGCACGGTTTTGTGCGGCAAAAGCGCGAACTTCTGGAACACCATCGACATCTTTTCCTGTCGAGCATGGCGCAACCCGTCCTCGGACAGTTGCATCACGTCCTCACCCTGCACGATGATCTCGCCCGCAGTGGGTTCGATCAACCGGTTCAGGTGGCGGATCAGAGTAGATTTCCCAGAGCCGGACAGGCCCATGACCACTGTGATTTCCCCCGCCTGCATATCGACGTTGATGTTGTTGAGCCCCAACACGTGCCCGTGCTGCGCCAGCAATTCTTCCTTGCCCATGCCTCCTTTGGCATGCTGCAACACGTCCTTGTCGCGGGCGCCAAAGATTTTATAGAGCCCGGACAGGCGGACCATTGGTTGTGTCATTGAACCGGCTCCTTAATGTTTGACTTGGGTCTTATCGACCCGTGTGAGAGCTGCCTTGGATACGCGGTCAAGGATCACGGCCAGCAGAACAATGCCGATGCCCGCGACGATGCCCACACCCAGTTCAAGGTTTCGGATACCGCGCAACACGTTCACGCCAAGGCCAGGGGCCGAAACAAGAGAGGCGATCACGACCATGGCAAGGCTCATCATGATGGTCTGGTTGATTCCGGCCATGATATTGGGCAGCGCTAAAGGGAGTTGCACCCGCATCAGTTTCTGGCGGTCCTTCATGCCAAAGGCATTGGCCGCCTCGATCACATCCCTGTCGACAAGCCGGATGCCAAGGTCGGTCAAACGGATCACCGGCACAATCGCGTAAAGGATGATCGCAATCCCGTACAGTTTGGATTCCGTGACCGAGAACAAGAAAATCAGAGGGATCAGGTACACGAATGTCGGCAGGGTCTGCAGCAGGTCGAGCAACGGAACGACGCCTTTTTGCAATCGGTCGGATTTCGACATGGCAATTCCAATGGGCACACCGAACAGCACCGAAATCGTCGTACACACAAAGACGATCGACAGGGTTTGCATCGCCACATCGTAGTGGTCTACGAGGGCCAGCATCATAATCGAGGCGGCCACGAAGATCGTCACAGGGCGCGAACGTGACGCGTACCAGGAAATCGCCACCAGAAGCGGTACCATGATGAACCATGGCGTCGCTTCAAACAGCCAAAGTGCGCCATCCAATATCCAGCTCAATGGCTGCGTGATCGGGTCCAGAACGGTTTTCAGGACCGGTTTGGCTGCCAGAAACCCTTCTTCGATCCCGTTGGTTACATCGCGCGACTGCCATATGCGGTTGCAGCTTTCGTGCAGATTATCAAACGAGGGAATTGGAATGAGCGGC
>NZ_JBXWQJ010000043.1:0-3194 GCF_059612325.1 Ruegeria sp. CDSA021 | reverse complement strand
GGAGGAGTGATCAAACCCGGGGACGTCCGTTCTGTGCTCATCACGCCCATTCGAACTAGCTGCAGCATCGGTAGATTGGGCTCGTAGCGGTCGTTAGCTGCGTTCCGTCTGAATGACCGCTCTGCGGACAAAACCGCCGTTCAGCCGAAGTGTGGCGAGTTCCGATTTCGGCCCCAAGCTGACGTTGGCGCAAGTTGCAGGAATTGGGGTTCCGAGCCCAAATGGTCTCTTGGAAACGTTAGATACCAGTCGCTTTAGTCTTAAGTGTATCGCCGTCTCAATCTGTCTGGAGAGGCTTCAAACCAACGATGGCAAGCGCGGGTGAATGCGCTAGGATTCTTGTACCCTAGGTCACGTCCGATTTGTGTGATGTAGCGCGTATCTTCTCCAAGCCATAGATCAGCGAGATGCATCTTCGCGCGGTCAATGAGTTCCGCACCGTTCGTTCCATGACCGCCAAGCTCTCTCTGCAGTGCTTTTGGATGCGCTCCCACAAAGGCAGCCAACCCATCCAAACCGGGCCATTCTGAATAATCGAACACACGAAACAAGGCGACCAAGTCCAGCGGCTGTTGCCGCGTGATCGCATTTTTCGGTGCGGTGTTTCTCTGAAGTGGGGATTGTTGCATGAGCCAAGCGGACGGGAGTGTCATGCTAAGACCCCAAGCGTCACTTTTTTTCACATTGGACGGCGGTACCAATTCGGATGGAATTGCGCCAGGATCAAAGACATAAATCTCAATTTCGTTTTGATCCCACAATGTTCCTAATCTCGCCTTCAACATTTCAGACCAAGAAACCACGTCCCATGCGTCAGCTTGTCCGGGTGGTTGCGACGCCTTGAGAAAGCGCCTGCCGACTAAACAAGCGCGGTCTGCTTCAACACTCAGTTGGTAGTGCATAGAGAACTGAACAGTTTCCACAAAATGCAACCAAGCGACCAGCAGATCACCCAAACTCGGTTTTTCGCTCATTGTGACTGGAGGTACGAAGCCGGCGCTCCATTCATACTCGCATGCGATTTCTGCGCAAAGGTAAGGGTTGCCAGACAAAACAGCGGCTTGTGTCGATGCCAGATAAACGCAGGCGCTAGGAATGGGTTGGCTGGGTTCATCGAGCACTTCGGGTCGCAGTAAACACCCCTTCAATATCTGATTGCGGTCCGCACCCAACTTGCAGGCTCGGTCAGAAACCTCGGCCAAGAACTTCGACTGCATTGTGGGAAGCGTCATTAATGCGGTCTTGGATTGGTTCAATGAGTTATCCCTACTGGACTGAGGAATTTGAAATTGTCCAGAGAAGACAACACGCAAATTCTCTACTTCTTGCTAACCTACATCCAAGTTCAGAATTTACAAATCAGGGACATGCATTGATGAGTTTGCAATTTCACCCATCCACACTGCTCAGATCATTGGCGGTCACCTCGGCGCTTGTCATTGCGGGACTGACAGCGTCACCAAGCGCCGCACAAGAAAAGGGCTTTCCGATCCTTTTCACCAACGTCCACGTCTTTGACGGCGTCAATGAAGAGCGGATCGAAAATGCTAACGTATTGGTCGTCGACAACCTGATCGCGGAGGTCTCGACCGAACCGCTGGCTGTCGCCAATGCTCAGATCATCGACGGTGGTGGGCGCACGCTGATGCCCGGACTGATCGATGGCCACAACCATATCATGATGCCAGCGGCCCCCAATCAGGCGGTGAACGGCTGGCACTGGGGATATCTCAGTGCTGTCGTGGGCCGCGAGGCGGAGAAAATGCTCCTGCGCGGTTTCACCACGCTGCGAGATACAGGGGGCCCAGCCTACGGCATCGCCAGAGCAGTTGACGAGGGTATTCTTCCGGGCCCGCGGATCTATCCCAGCGGTCACTTCATCAGTCAGACATCCGGCCACACGGATTTCCGGTCGTTCAACGAAAGCCATACGCGTGACAGAAGCAGCCGCAATGCCTTTGAAAGTGAGTTTGGTTTCATGGCAGACGGCCGGAGCGAAGTTCTCGCATACACCCGAGAAACGTTGCGCCGGGGGGCGACGCAGATCAAGATCAGCGTAGGTGGCGGGGTCGCCTCCGCCTTTGATCCTCTGGACACGGCGCAATTCACCTTCGATGAAATCAGAGCCGCCGTCGATGCGGCCGAGGACTGGAACACCTACGTCTTGGCGCATGCCTATACGGACCGCTCCGTTCTGCGCGCTGTGGAGGCCGGAGTTCGCAGTATCGACCATGGGACGTTGATCTCGGAACTGGACACCATGATCGCGATGCGGGACGCGGATGTGATCTACAACCCTCAGGCCGTGGCCTTTACGCCAACTCCCGAGAGCGTGGCGTCGCTCCCGCCCGAAACCGTTGAAAAATCACGCCCGGTCGTCGAAGGGCTCGACAGGTCAATGCGTCTGGCAAAAGAAAGCGGCGTGACGATCACCTTCGGAACGGACGTCTTCGGCTCGCCCGAAGCGTTGGCCCGGCAGAACGAAGAATTTGAACTCAGAAAGCAATGGTTCACGTCGCATGAGATCCTGGTCCAGGCCACGTCAAACACCGCGAAACTGGTGGCAATGTCAGGTCCTCGAAATCCTTACACGGACGGACCGCTGGGCGTGATCGAAGCCGGTGCTTATGCAGACTTACTTCTGGTTGAAGGCAATCCGGTGGAAGATGCCGGACTACTGGTCGACTACACAAATAACATCGATCTGATCATGAAGGATGGCGTGATCTACAAGAACACACTCGACTGAGTGTCGCGTGGGGTGAACTTACCTCGGCACCCCGCGCACAAACTAATTTGTCTAAGGGAGAGAGGAACATGAATGCATCAAAACGGTTATTGGCGGCCGCAAGTGTGGTTGCCTTCTCGGCGTCCGCGTCATTTGCGCAGGATGGACCTGTTCAAACCCTGTTCACCAACGTGCATGTCTTTGACGGAGTGAACGAGGCGCGGATCGAGAACGCCAATGTTCTGGTTGTCGATAACCTGATCGCAAAAGTCTCACCCGAACCTCTTTCGGTTGCAAGTGCCGAGGTCATCGACGGTGGGGGTCGCACCCTAATGCCGGGTTTGATTGATGCGCATGTGCACATGGCGATCACGGAGCCGGTTGCGGACCTCAGGGACAATTTTGATTGGATGTACTGGGGCGCCGTTTCCACGATCGAGGCGGAAAAGATGCTGTTGCGCGGCTT
>NZ_JBXWQJ010000042.1:0-4191 GCF_059612325.1 Ruegeria sp. CDSA021 | reverse complement strand
TCACAACAACCAGTTGAGCCAGACCCTCTCTTAGATCAGGCGGCCATCTGTCCCAAAATCCCTGACGACGGACAGACATCATCCAGATTACAAATGCTTTCATGTCTTTGCTCCTTCCACTGGGATCAGGTGAACATCGCGCTGCGGGAACGGTATTGATATCCCCTCTTGGTCAAACCGCTCCTTTGCTTGTCCGGTAAGGTCCCAATAGACAGTCCAATAGTCATCAGACTTGGACCACGGTCGACAAAAGATATTGACTGAATTGTCGCCAAGCTCACCAACAAATATTTCTGGATCAGGCGATTTCAGGCATAATTCGTGCCTTGCGACCAATTCCTTCAGAACATCGATTGCGTGAGCAGCATTGTCTGAATACGCGATCCCAAAAACCAGATCGACGCGACGCTCATCAGATGCGTTGACATTTGTGATTACGTCACCCCAGATCTTACTATTCGGCACAATGATGATCTGGTTGTCGAAGGTTCGGATTTTTGTCGAAACGACCGACATCTCGTCAACAAAACCAGATGACCCGCCAACCTGAATATAGTCCCCGGTATCGAATGGCTTTAAAACCATGATCATCAAACCGCTAGCGAGATTGCCCAGCGTTTCCTGAAGCGCAAAGCCAAGAATGAAAGACAAACCACCAAATATTGCAAACAAAGGAGTGACGTTCACACCAAACAAGGCAAGCACAACCAGAATTCCGAGAATAAAGACCGCCCAAAACACTGCGGTCGCAATGAATTTCTTAAGCATCCGCGAAATTGTAGGTATCTTTTCAAGGCCGCGCTCAGTTAAACGACGCACCATTTTGGCGACAAACATCATGACCCAAACAGCAGCCAAAACACCCAACCCAGCCAATAAAAGACCAGCACCTCCTTCCCAGGAAACCAACCATTGGAGAGCGTTATTAAATAGCGTCTGAAAATCCGTTGTTTTAAGAACGCCAGTTTTGAGCGCTAAGAGATAATCTGTATGCGGTTTCAGATCTTCTTCTGCAGCACCCTTTAGGGCCCATTCATCCAAGACCAGAGTGTAATTATCCAAAATTACGGTGCCGGTATCGTTTATTAAAGACAGTTGTGATCTCAGGTCATCTTCTTGCGCTTCGTTTCCGGCCTGAAGGCTAAGATTGATACGGGCAATTTCTTCAAGTTGGTTGCGGACATGGTCTTGCCAGGTAACAGCAATTTCCGAAAGCTCGTCAGTCGTCAGCGGAACAAGCAGTATCTCCAGGTCGCCAGCGGAAATCGATTTGTCGGCAACCTGAGTTAAGAGATCTTCTTGCTGTACCTCAACAGGTTCCTGTTCACTCGCCGCGTTCTGTGCGTACGCTGGAACAGCGTTTGACGTCGATACCGCCGCAGCAAAAAGCAAAATAACCAAACCGTAGATGTATCGCGCCATGAAACTAAAGCTCCCACATAAAGACTGAAGAGATCATAAGGAGACCGAAAAGGTCTGCCACTATGAAAAAGTTGGGGGCGACCCACTCACTTGCCGCCCCCGCCATTCTGGCCAAAATTAAGCCCGAACGGAATTTGTTACCCGGCATGCATCAAAGATTGACCCTCAGTCTTAATCCTAAAACCAGCGGGTCGTTCGTGTTTGATCCGGGATTTTTCAGGTATTGCACGTCTGCCGTCAACGCCAGATTGTCAGCCAGGTCCAGACGGTAGAAAGCTTCAAGTGTCGTTTGATCGGGCAAGCCTGGTGACGTCAGGTCGGCAACAGTGGCCGCAATGCCAAAGAGATCATCATAGGTGCCAGGTCGCCACATCAAGCCTGCGTTGACTGCACGCGTGGCCAGCGCTCCACCACCATTGGACCATCCCAGCCGTCCGAAGATCATCAGTTGGTTGTCGAATGTATGGTTGGCAGAAAGTGTGGCTCCATATGTTTCCGGTACGCCAACTTGTTGGCGCGCATCCGTGTGAAACATCCCCAGATGAACGTTTGTCAGAAATCGTTTTGATTTTTCGGGCGTCCAGCCGATCTCGGCGTATTTGTAAAATTCGCTACCCCCAGAAAACCACTCAATGTCTGTGAGAGACCCATTGGCATCGCTGACCACCCCTAACGCGTAAATCTGATCCGTCAGATAGCCGCCGACGGTAACGCCAAAGCCTGGATCTGGGATTGGCAGTACAGGACTGAACAGGATTGAATAGTTCGAAAAGGTCGTCCTTGGGTTCACGTAACCCAGAATGTCGGAGTAGTCGCCCGGATCGATCCGACCCGCCACCACTCCTCCGCGTCCGTTTGCGAAGGCTTGTTGCCAGTAAGCTACCGACAAGGTAGTGTTTGTGTCCCCAAACGTGACCGCAGTTGCCCCTTGATATCCAATTTGCGCAGGCAGCGCTGAAGGTGCAATGGACTGGCCCAACCGGTGTCGGTTCTCCAGAATAAAGACAAGGCTACCCGGGTTTTCGCCACCCCGGTTTGCCAATTCCCACGTCCCGATCATCCTAAGCTGACCGGATGCAGATTCGTCCTGCCCGGTCAGGCTGTGAGAGCTGCGCTGGTATAGCGCTTGATAGTCAAAGCTGAGCGCCAATCCGGTGTTTTCCCGAAATCGACCCAAATCAGTCTCGGCTGGATCAATGGCACGGTCCAAACCGGGCCATCGTGAGTCTTCAAGTCTGCGCAGCCTGTCTTGCTCCTGCTGTGCGCTGGCTGATCCCGGACCACCCAACGAAATCTGGGCTGCGGCCTCCAGTTTCGCCTGTGCTGCATTTTCCTGTGCGTCAGCAGCACCGGCAAATAGTGCAAAGGCACTCAATAACGCGGTGGCAAGGGTCGGTCGTGATGGAAGGAACGATCTCTGATGCGACAAACCTCCAATCACTTTACATCATCCACAGCTTTTATTTCGGAAACACGTTCCAGTGCCACAGCCATGTCGGCGCTGCTCATCAATTCGATCATCTGGTAGTCATCCAACAAGCCGTCGCCGAGGCGGCTGACATAGAAGGCCTGGATAAAGGTTGGATCGTCTGGCAGGGAAACGGTGATGTAGTTCTTCCCGTTTCCAAGCCCCCAGTAATAGCTCAAAAGCTCTCCACCGAGCGCTTCGATCCCGCCCTTCACCGAGACTGCGCGATCCCCCGGATTGGCGATCTGCATTTCCCAAGCGGCGCTATTGGACGTGCCAATGAACAAAAACGTACGCATGCTTTCGGCATCTTCAGCAGCAACAATTGAACCACAGATCGCCATAAAGACGCCAAGGCTGAGATGTTTCACAGTCTTTCCTTTCAGGGAAGGTTTCTTGGCTGACGTGTGGGGTTATCAAAGATAGACCACCCCACTTTCCTTTTATTCCAGCGTGTTCTTGTAGATCACGCCGTTTTTCATGATCAGATCGAAGTTGTTCTCGTAATCCGTCATGATCAGGGCATCCTCGACGGGGTTTCCATCGACCAGTAGAATGTCGGCATACGCACCTTCTGCAATCACACCGAGCGGGCCTTCGGGATAGGGGTTGAGTTTGCCTGACAGGGCCAACAATTCACCGGCTTTAGAGGTTGCTTGCATTAGAACTTCGTAGGATGACCATTGTTCGAGACGGTACTTGAACTCATCGTTCTGTTTGGTGAGAGCCGCAGGATCCCCAATAATGTCGGTTGAAAAGGCGACTTTTTCGATCCCGAATTCTTTCAGCAACCGCATCTGGTTTCTCGCTCCGCCCTGAACCTCGAGGAACTTGGGCGCTGCCAACGGGCCAAGCGCCTTGGAGACTGTTTCGGCATCCAGCCCCAGAAGCGAGAAGAATGGCACAACCCAAACATCTGCGTCCTTGATCGCCTGCGCCGACACCTCGGTCATCAATTGTGCATGATCGATGCTCTGCACACCTGCCTCGATGGACCGCAGAATGCTCTCGTCGTTGTAGACGTGCACCAGAACGTAGGTATCCCAATCTGCCGCAGCTTTGACAGCAGCTTCCAGTTCTTCCGGTAAGAATTGAACCGTGTGTAATGGGTCTACGCTGGAAGACACACCTCCACCAGCCATGACCTTAATTTGCGATGCGCCCAGACGCAGTGCTTCCCGCGTCGCGCGCAGAACTTCTGGAACACCGTCGGCAAGAAACTCAACGTGCTGGTTGAAGAATGAGGGCGAGGCACCTTCGAAGTTTGGGTGCGGTTCCGTGTAGTGCCGATGCTCGCCATG
>NZ_JBXWQJ010000041.1:0-4319 GCF_059612325.1 Ruegeria sp. CDSA021 | reverse complement strand
TAGTGCATTGGGCCGCCGCGCCAGTTCGGAAAGCCATAGCCGTTGGTCCAGATCAGGTCGCAATCACCCGGGCGCGTTGCAATGCCCTCTTCAAGGATCAAGAAGCCCTCGTTGATCAGGGGAAACAGACACCGTTCAAGGATTTCCTGATCGTCGATGTCCCTGCGCTTCACACCATGCAGGTCCGCCAGATCGGAACTGATTTGAACTATCTCAGGGTCTTCGACCCGTGTCCGTCCCTCGTAGACATAGCTTCCACGCCCGGTTTTCTGACCCAGTCGGCCCAGTTCAAACAACCTGTCCTGCACAGCCTGGTATGTCGGGTCATGCGCGATTTCACTACGCCGTTCCTGACGCACGCGTGCGCCCACATCGACTCCGGCCAGATCTGCCATCGCATGAATGCCCATGGCCATGCCGAAGCCTTCAAGGACGTCATCCACCTGTTTCGGCGTCACCCCCTCAAGAAGCAGACGAGATCCTTCGCGGAAGTATGGTTCCAGCATCCGGTTTCCAACAAAGCCGTAGCACACGCCAACCGTGACAGGGAGCTTCCGGATCTTCTTTGCGACCGTGATTGCCGTTGCAATGACATCGGGAGCGGTCTTGGCGCCGCGCACCACCTCCAGCAAGCGCATGACATTGGCCGGGCTGAAGAAATGGAGACCAATCACATCCTCCGGGCGGGACGTGACCGCGGCGATTTCATCAAGATCCAATGTCGATGTGTTTGAGGCCAGTATCGCGCCAGGTTTGGCGTGCTGGTCTAGGCTCGCGAAAATTTGGTGTTTGACATTCATGCTTTCAAACGCCGCTTCAATGATCAGGTCAGCCTTCGCAAGGTCTGCATAGCTGAGCGTCCCGGTGGCGTTGGCGGCGATTGCCTCTGCCCGATCGGCACTGAGCCGCCCTTTTTGAGCCGCACGCTGGAAATGCTCCCGGACCTTTTCCAGCCCCTGTTCCAGCGCAGTTTGTGTGGTTTCCAGAAGCGTGACCGGATATCCCGCCTGCAGAAAGGCGATGGCAATGCCGCGCCCCATCGTTCCGGCACCGATCACGGCGACCGATGAAATGCTACGTGGTTGGTCAGCACGGGTAACGCCGGGAACCTTGGTGCATTCACGCTCTGCGAAGAACAGATGCCGCCCCGCGCGCGATTGAGGTGTGTCGAGCAGTTCAGCGAAACCTGCCTTCTCTTGTGCCAACCCCTCGGCCAGCGGCAATTCGCACGCGGCCTCGATGGATACCAAGCAGCGTTCAGGGGCGACAAGGTTTTTGGACGTGTGCGCTATCTGGTCTCGGAAACCCGTCAGATATCCCTTCGGATCAGGGTGTGTGACGGTCATATCCATGCAACCGCGTTTCGGATCGCCCTCATGGCTGACACGGGTGGCGAAACCCAAAACATGCGCGCGAAAATCCTGGTCGTTCTCAAATAGTGCGTCGACCAGCCCACAAGACAGGGCATATTCGCCTTTCACGGGATCACCCGAGAGGATCATTTGCGTTGCCGCTTCCAGCCCGGCAATCCGGGGTAGTCGCTGGGTGCCTCCGGCACCAGGCAGCAGCCCCAGTTTGATCTCAGGTAGGCCCATCACGGCATCCGGCGTGGCGACACGGTAATCACAGGCAAGCGCGATCTCCAGCGCACCACCCATCGCGGGACCTGCTATCGCGACGATAATGGGTTTCTTGCTGGTTTCAATCGTTTCACACAGGTCTGGCAAGTCCGGCTTGTCCCAAACTGCCCCGGTACGGAACTCGACGATGTCAGCGCCGCCGCAAAAGAGCGGCAGAGCCGAACATAGAACGATGGCTTTGACCTGTTCATCGGCGTCCAACTCGTGGATGGCCGAGGAAAGCGCCAGTCGCATCTTGAGACCAAGAGCGTTCACTGGCGGGGTATTCAGCTCAATGAAAGCGACACCCTCGGTATGTTTAATGGAAATCATGTTTGGAAACCTCAATTGGACTGTTTGGCAAGATCTTGTTCGATCTCTGCCCAATCGTCGAAGTGGATTACATTGCAGGGTGAATTCACGTTCTCGAGCCAGACAAAGACGGAGATGAATGGCTGGTCATAGACCCGGGTGGCGTGGGGATCGCCCGCCGCGTTCCAGATAAGTGATCCAGCCGGATAATCCTGCCAGTCACGGGTGCCAAACCGCCAACCAGATTTCTCGGAAAGGTTCAGGTACAGTTCTGGCGCGTCGTGGTTGTGGTCGCGATACAGCGTCCTTGGTCCCAGCATGAAAATGCCAAGGTTGAAATCGAGATGGTGATATCCACATGCATCCGGCCCGATCAGCAGAGTATGCAGGTTGCACCTTGTGTATCCCTCTCCCAAATCGGCACCGGGGGGATAGAATTGGGCGTTGTCTTCGCGCCAGATCAGATCATCCTTGGCCGCTTTCAGACAGCCTGCGATTTCCTGCAATTCCGGGGCTGCAATCCCGGCGACAGCGTTCTTCAGAACCTCATCATGCCGGGTTCCTTGGGGAGGTAAGTCAATGAGCTTCTCATCGGACAGATCCATGGCTGCCAGCTTGTCCAACGTCAGATCAACGCCGCGCGTGGCAGCTCTGTGAGCCTGCAGATAGGTGACAATCGATTGAATAAGCGCCTGAATACGACGTTGTTTGTCTGTCATGATTTTAGGTCCGAGCGCGTTGAAATATCTTGCCGCACGAGTTTCTTGTCGAGCTTGCCGACGCTGGTTTTAGGTAGGCGGTCGACAAAGATTAATTCGTCTGGAACTGCCCATTTTGAGATCTCGCCTGCGTCAACCCACGACTGGATTTCTTCCATGACTCTCAAGCGCACAAGATCCGGGTCGGCATCCTTTGCGGCTTGAGCGACCAACACTGGCCTTTCGCCCCATTTCGCGTGCGGCAGCCCGATTGCTGCGACGTCCTCAACGCCGCTGCAAGACGATGCTATGTTTTCCAGTGCCAGTGAGGATATCCATTCGCCGCCGGTCTTAATCACATCCTTGAGGCGGTCAGTAATCTGCAACGATCCATTCTCGCGGATATACCCAACATCCCCGGTATGCAGATACCCACCGTCCCAAAGCTCATCCGAGGCTTGCGCATTATCCAGATAGCCTTGTGTCAACCAGGGAGCCCGAGCAACAACTTCGCCGGTTGTTTCGCCGTCATGTGGGACGTCCTGCATATCCGGTGTCACAACACGAAGGTCGACAAGAGGGCCGGGAAAGCCGGTTTGCGCCTGCATCTCGGGGTCATTGCTGGACAAATCGGCCACCGTCAGAAACGGACAGGTTTCGGACATCCCATAGGCCGCATGTAAGGATATGCCTGCCGCCGCGGCGCGGTCCTGCAGGCCTCGCGGCAAAGCGGCCCCGCCAATGATCACTTTCCATCTGTCCAGGTCAATTTGTGGGCAGCCCGGATGGTCGAGCACCATTGACAGAACCGTGGGCACGCAGTGTGAAAAGGTGACGTTTTCGTCTGCAATCAATCGCAAGATTGTGTCAGGGTCATATCGACCGGGATAGACCTGACGCAGCCCCAGCATCGTTGCGGCATATGGAAATCCCCAGCCGTGGACGTGAAACAAGGGCGTCAGCGGCATGTAGACGTCGCCGCGATGAAATCCGGCATTCCCGGGCCATGCGCCGAAACCTGCGATCAAGCTCAATGTGTGAAGGACCAACTGCCGATGTGAATAGCTCACCCCCTTGGGATTGCCGGTGGTCCCGGTTGTATAAAACAAGGTTGCCGTTTGGTTTTCATCGAAGTCCGGGAAGTCAAAGCTGCCTGGGGCTTTGCCTATCCACTCTTCATATCCTTCTCCGTCTCCAATCGGCACGATGGTGATGTCCCGATCAAAGCCCGATTTGATACCCTCAATGAGCGGCATGAAATCGCGGTGCACGATGATCAGATCCGGTTGTCCATGGTTGATCGTATAAAGGACCTGAGCAGGAGACAGACGCACGTTGATCGTGAAAAGGGACCCGCCCATCATCGGGATCGCGAAAAAACACTCAAGATAACGGTGCGTATCCCAATCCATGACACCAACGCGCATACCCTCATGTATCCCGCTCGCCTTTAAAGAATTGGCAAGTTGGCGCACGCGTTTGCCCAAGTCCGCATAGCTCAACCGCATTTCGGTGCCGCTGACGATCTCTTGGCTGGCTGACGCGAGCTGGGATCCGGCCAGCAAGTGTTTAATCAGCAACGGATAGCCATATGCATTTGGCGAGGGTGAAAGTGGTGGCATGAAGGTGGAATCCCATAACATCTCTATCTGCTAATCTGGCATTTCTCACCCCGTGGAAGAATTGAAAG
>NZ_JBXWQJ010000040.1:0-4514 GCF_059612325.1 Ruegeria sp. CDSA021 | reverse complement strand
CAAATCAGAACATGAGTTTCCGATTGGCGAAAACCCCGCCTGTTTTTGGCGGGGTTTTGTTTTTGCGTTTACTCGGCGGCGTCTGCGTATGCGTCCATTGGGGGGCATGTGCAGACGAGGTTTCTGTCGCCATATGCGTTGTCGACGCGGTTGACGGGAGACCAGTATTTGTCGACGCCGATGGAGCCCGGCGGGAAGCAGGCCTGTTCACGGGTGTAGGGGCGGTCCCAGTCGCCGACCAGATCGCGCACCGTGTGGGGGGCGTTTTTCAGCGGGTTGTTCTCCGCGTCGATCTTACCGTCGATGATGTCCTGCGCTTCCGAGCGGATCGAGAGCATGGCGTCGCAGAAACGGTCCAGTTCCGCCATGGGTTCCGATTCCGTGGGCTCCACCATCAGGGTGCCCGCCACCGGCCAGGACATGGTCGGCGCGTGGAAGCCTGAATCGACCAGACGTTTGGCGATGTCGTCGACGCTGACATGCGCGGCCTCGTCCAGCGGACGGGTGTCGAGGATGCATTCATGCGCCACGCGACCCGTTTCCGAGGTGTAGAGGATCGGATAGGCGTCGCTCAGGCGCGCCGCGATATAGTTGGCGTTCAGGATCGCCACCTTGGTCGCCTGTGTCAGACCCGCGCCACCCATCAGCAGCACATAAGCCCACGAGACCGGCAGGATCGAGGGCGAGCCAAACGGTGCCGCCGAGACCGGACCCACAGCAGTGCCATATTCCGGGTGGCCCGGCAGGTGCTCGGTCAGGTGCGCCTTGACGCCGATCGGGCCCATGCCGGGGCCGCCGCCGCCATGCGGGATGCAGAAGGTCTTGTGCAGGTTCAGGTGGCTGACGTCACCGCCAATGTCACCCGGGCGCGACAGACCCACCATCGCGTTCATGTTGGCCCCGTCGATATAGACCTGACCGCCGTGATCATGGGTGATCTGGCAGACCTCCTGCACGGTGGTCTCGAACACACCATGGGTGGACGGATAGGTGATCATGCAGGCGGCCAGATGGTCGGAGTGCTTTTCCGCCTTGGCGCGGAAGTCGGCGATATCGATATTGCCATTCTCATCCGCCTGCACCGGCACAACCTGCCAGCCCACCATCTGCGCCGAGGCCGGGTTGGTGCCATGCGCCGAGGTCGGGATCAGGCAGACGTTCCGCTGCCCCTGCCCGCGGGCGAAGTGATAGTTGCGGATGGTCAGCAGGCCCGCATATTCCCCCTGCGCGCCCGAGTTGGGCTGCTGGGAGATCGCGTCATAGCCGGTGATCTGGCACAGCTTGTCGTTCAGATCCGCAATCATCTCGTGATAGCCCTGCGCCTGATCTTCGGGGCAGAACGGATGCAGATTGCCGAACTCGGGCCAGGTGACCGGGATCATCTCGATCGTGGCGTTCAGCTTCATGGTGCAGGACCCCAGCGGGATCATCGCCCGGTCCAGCGCCAGATCGCGGTCGGCCAGACGGCGCATATACCGCGTGATCTCGGCCTCGGCCCGGTTCTTGTGGAAGATCGGGTGGGTCAGATATTCGCTTTCACGCAGGGCGTAATCCGGCAGGCGGTATTGCTTGTTCGAACTGTCATCCGCCCGATCGATGCCAAAGGCCCCCCAGACCGCCTCGATGGTCTCGGGGCGGGTCTGTTCGTCCAGGCTGATGCCCACTTTCGTGTCACCCACCTTGCGCAGATTGACGCCCCGGGCCACAGCGGCCTCCATCACCACGTTCTGCAGATGACCAACTTCGACCGTGATGGTGTCGAAGAACACCTCCGGCTCCACGGCAAAGCCCGCCTCTTCCAGACCGGCGGCCAGGCGCGAGGTCTTGCGGTGCACCGATTGCGCGATGGCCTTGATGCCATCGGGGCCATGGTACACGGCATACATCGAGGCAATGACAGCCAGCAGCGCCTGCGCGGTGCAGACGTTCGAGTTGGCTTTCTCGCGGCGGATATGCTGCTCGCGGGTTTGCAGCGACAGGCGGTAGGCCTTGTTGCCGCGGCTGTCGATGCTGACACCGATGATCCGGCCCGGCATCGAGCGCTTCAGCTTGTCGGTGGTTGCCATATAGGCAGCATGGGGCCCGCCATAGCCCATCGGAACGCCAAAGCGCTGGGTCGAGCCGATGGCAATGTCTGCACCCATCTCGCCGGGGGACTTCAGCAGTGCCAGCGACAGGATGTCGGCAGCAACAATGGCAATGGCTTTATGTTCATGCAGCGCCGCGATCTCGTTGGTGAAGTCGCGCACATGGCCATGGGTGCCGGGATACTGGAAGATGGCGCCAAAGACGGAACCTGCGTCCAGCGTATCGGGATCAGCCACCTGCACGTCGATGCCCAGAGGCTCGGCGCGGGTCTTGATCACGGCGATGGTCTGCGGGTGGCAGTTCTTGTCGACGAAGAAGGCCGCGTTGTTTGCCTTGGACCGGCCGCCGCGCTTGGCCATGGCCATCGCTTCCGCCGCAGCAGTGGCTTCGTCCAGCAGCGACGCATTGGCCACGTCCAGCCCGGTCAGGTCGCTGACCATGGTCTGGAAGTTCAGCAGCGCCTCAAGCCGGCCCTGGCTGATCTCGGGCTGATAGGGCGTGTAGGCGGTGTACCAGGCCGGGTTTTCCAGGATGTTGCGCAGGATCGGTGCCGGCGTGGTGGTGCCGTAATAGCCCTGACCGATCAGCGAGGTCAGAACCTTGTTCTTGCTCGCCACCTCTTTCATGTGAAACAGCGCATCGCGTTCCGTCATCGCCGGACCCCAGTCCAGCGGCTCTTTCTGCCGGATCGCGGGCGGGACGGTGGCGTCGATCAACTCGTCCAGCGTCTTGAAGCCAATCACCTTGAGCATGTCGCGCATCTCGGTGGGTGACGGGCCAATGTGGCGGCGATTGGCGAAGTCATAGGCTTCGTAGTCGGTCAGTTTGAAGGCCATTGCAGCGCTCCTATGGATAGGTCAGGTCCGGCGGAGGCTGCAGGAGCCTCCGGCGGGGATATTTTTAGCCAGATGAAGGAGCGGATCCGTGAAAGGCTCCGCCGTTCGGAGTCAGCCGATGAAGGCTTTGTAGCCGGCCTCGTCCATCAGATCTTCCAGCTGCGATGCGTCGCTGATTTTGATCTTGTAGATCCAGGCTTCGCCCTCGGGGTCTTCGTTCAGCGAACCGGGGTTGTCGGCCAGCGCCTCGTTCACTTCAACGATCTCGCCATCCACCGGAGCATAAAGCTCGGACGCGGCCTTGACGGATTCGATCACGCCGATCTCGCCGCCTTTTTCGAACTCGTCGCCCGCTTCCTGCTGCTCGACAAAGACCACCTCACCCAGCTGCTCGGCTGCGTGTTTGGTGATGCCCAGCGTGGCGGTGTCGCCCTCAACGGTCAGCCATTCATGCTCTTCGGAATAATAGGTTGCCATCTTGTCTTTCTCCTGACTTCAACGCTTGTAATTCTGGGTGACAAAGGGCAGCGCCACGATCTGCGCCGGTTGCGCCTTGCCCCGGATGATCAGGTTCACCTTCTCGCCCGGCTCGCCATGGCCTTTGCTCACATAGCCCATCGCAACGGGGCCACCCACCGTGGGGCCAAAGCTGCCCGAGGTGATCTGACCGATCGTGTTGCCCTCGAGGCATTGCACTTCCACGCCCTGACGCGCAGGCGCGCGGCCATCGGGCTGGATGCCCACCAGCTTGCGGGCAGCCCCCTCGGCCAGTTCCTTTTGCACACGCTCGGCGCCCGGGAACCCGCCTTCTTCTTTGCGACGCTTCTGGATCGCCCAGCCGAGGCTGGCCTCAATCGGTGAGGTGCTCTGGTCGATGTCATTGCCATAAAGGCACAGTCCCGCCTCCAGCCGCAGGCTGTCGCGCGCGCCCAGACCCGCCGGTTCGCAATCCTCATGTGCCAGGAAGGCCTTGCTGACCTCAATCGCCTTGTCCTCGGGGATCGAAATCTCGTAGCCATCCTCGCCGGTATAGCCCAGCCGTGAGATGCGGCATGCGACGCCGTTGATATCCGCCACAGTGGTTTCCATGAACTTCAGGTCCCGGGCGGCAGGGCAAAGCTCGCCCACCACATCTTCGGCCTTGGGGCCTTGCACCGCCACCAGAGCACGGTCGAAAATCTCGGTCACTTCGACGCCATCCAGGTGCGCTTGCATATGCGGAATGTCCTGATGCCGCAGCGCCGCGTTCACCACCACAAAGAAATGATCGCCCGCGTTCGACACGATCAGGTCATCCATGATCCCGCCTTCCGGGTTCGTAAAGAACCCGTACCGCGCCTTGCCTTCCTTCAGCGTCGCATAAGCCTGCGGGCACAAAGCTTCCAGCTTCTCACCCACATTCTCACCCCGAAGGATCACCTGACCCATATGAGACACATCAAACAACGCCGCCTTCTCACGACACTGCTTATGTTCGCCCATAATCCCCAAAGGATACTGAACAGGCATCTCCCACCCAGCAAAATCAACCAGCTTACCACCCAACTCAACATGCAACGAATGCAAAGGCGTGCGTTTAAGTGAAGTCAT
>NZ_JBXWQJ010000039.1:0-4622 GCF_059612325.1 Ruegeria sp. CDSA021 | reverse complement strand
GGGGTCCACGCCTGCACGTTCAACAGCGTGTTGAATGGCGTGCCCCATCATGGTAGGGGATTTGATGTTGTTCAGCGAACCTTTGAAGGCAACCCCAATAGGGGTTCGTGCGGTTGAGACGATAACGGCTTCTCTCATGATTTTTCCTTTTTGGCATCAAAATGCGCGGCAAGTGTTACGCCCGAGGTTGCGAGTTCTTCCAGCAAAGGCGCAGGCGTGAACCACATCTCACCATAGGCACCAAGCGACTGCCGATAGTGGTTCATGCGTTCCAGAATCTGGCTTAATCCAAACTCGTCGGCATAGTGCATTGGGCCGCCGCGCCAGTTCGGAAAGCCATAGCCGTTGGTCCAGATCAGGTCGCAATCACCCGGGCGCGTCGCAATGCCCTCTTCAAGGATCAAGAAGCCCTCGTTGATCAGGGGGAACAGACAACGCTCAAGGATTTCCTGATCGTCGATTTCCCTGCGCTTCACGCCATGCAAGTCTGCCAAATGGGCACTGATTTGAACAATCTCAGGGTCTTCGACCCGCGTCCGCCCCTCGTAGACATAGCTTCCTCGCCCGGTTTTCTGACCCAGTCGGCCTAGTTTAAACAACCTGTCCTGCACAGCCTGGTATGTCGGGTCATGCGCGATTTCACTACGCCGCTCCTGACGCACGCGGGCGCCCACATCGACTCCCGCCAGATCTGCCATCGCATGAATGCCCATGGCCATGCCGAAGCCTTCAAGGACGTCATCCACCTGTTTCGGCGTCGCCCCCTCTAGAAGCAGACGGGATCCTTCGCGGAAGTATGGCTCCAGCATCCGGTTTCCAACAAAGCCGTAGCACACGCCAACCGTGACAGGGAGCTTCCGGATCTTCTTTGCGACCGTGATTGCCGTTGCAATGACATCGGGAGCGGTCTTGGCGCCGCGCACCACCTCCAGCAAGCGCATGACATTGGCCGGGCTGAAGAAATGGAGACCAATCACATCCTCCGGGCGGGATGTGACTGCGGCGATTTCATCAACATCCAATGTCGATGTGTTTGAGGCCAGTATCGCGCCAGGTTTTGCGTGTCGGTCCAGGGCTTCAAAAATCTGGCGTTTGACATCCATGCTTTCAAACGCCGCTTCAATGATCAGGTCGGCCTCTGCAAGGTCGCCGTAGCTGAGTGTCCCGGTGGCGTTGGCGGAGATTGCCTCTGCCCGATCCGCACTGAGCCGCCCTTTTTGAGCCGCACGCTGGAAATGCTCCCGGACCTTTTCCAGCCCCTGTTCGAGCGCACCTTGCGTGGTTTCCAGAAACGTGACCGGATACCCCGCCTGCAGAAAGGCGATGGCAATGCCGCGCCCCATTGTTCCGGCACCGATCATAGCCACCGATGAAATGCTACGTGGTTGGTCAGCACGGGTAACGCCGGGAACCTTGGTGCATTCACGCTCTGCAAAGAACAGACGCCGCCCCGCCCGCGATTGAGGTGTGTCGAGCAGTTCAGCGAAACCTGCCTTCTCTTGTGCCAACCCCTCGGCCAGCGGCATTTCGCACGCGGCCTCGATGGACACCAAACATCGTTCAGGGGCGACAAGGTTTTTGGACGTGTGCGCTATCTGGTCTCGGAAACCCGCGAGATAACCCTTCGGATCAGGATGTGTGACGGTCATATCCGCGCAACTGCGTTTCGGATCGCCCTCATGGCTGACACGGGTGGCGAAACCCAAAACATGCGCGCGAAAATCCTGGTCGTTCTCAAATAGTGCGTCGACCAGCCCACAAGACAGGGCATAATCGCCTTTCACGGGGTCACCGGAAAGGATCATTTGCGTTGCCACTTCCAGACCGGCAATCCGGGGTAGTCGTTGGGTGCCTCCGGCACCAGGCAGCAGCCCCAGTTTGATCTCAGGTAGGCCCATCACGGCATCCGGCGTGGCGACACGGTAATCACAGGCAAGCGCGATCTCCAGCGCACCACCCATAGCGGGACCTGCTATCGCGGCGATAATGGGTTTCTTGCTGGTTTCAATCGTTACACACAGGTCTGGCAGGTCCGGCTTGTCCCAAACTGCCCCGGTGCGGAACTCAACGATATCAGCGCCGCCGCAATAGAGCGGCAGAGCCGAGCATAGAACGATAGCTTTGACCTGTTCATCGGCGTCCAGCTCGTGGATGGCCGAGGAAAGCGCCAGTCGCATCTTGAGACCAAGAGCGTTCACTGGCGGGGCATTCAGCTCAATGAAAGCGACACTCTCGGTGTGTTTAGTGGAAATCATGTTTGGAAACCTCAATTGGACTGTTTGGCAAGATCTTGTTCGATCTCTGCCCAATCGTCGAAGTGGATTACGTTGCAGGGTGAATTCACGTTCTCGAGCCAGACAAAGACGGAGATGAATGGCTGGTCATAGACCCGGGTGGCGTGGGGATCGCCCGCCGCGTTCCAGATAAGTGATCCAGCCGGATAATCCTGCCAGTCACGGGTGCCAAACCGCCAACCAGATTTCTCGGACAGGTTCAGGTACAGCTCTGGCGCGTCGTGGTTGTGGTCGCGATACAGCGTCCTTGGACCCAGCATGAAAATGCCAAGGTTGAAATCGGGATGGTGATGTCCACATGCGTCTGGCCCAATCAGCAGAGTATGTAGGTTACACTTTGTGTATCCCTCGCCCAATTCGGCACCAGGGGGATAGAATTGGGCGTTGTCTTCGCGCCAGATCAGATCATCCTTGGCCGCTTTCAGACAACCTGCGATTTCCTGCAATTCGGGGGCGACAATCCCGGCGATGGCGTTCTTCAGAACCTCATCGTGCCGGGTTCCTTGGGGAGGTAAATCAATGAGCCTCTCACCCTTCAGGTCCATGGCTGCCAGCTTGTCCAACGTCAGGTCAACGCCGCGCGTGGCAGCTCTGTGAGCCTGCAGATAGGTGACAATGGACCCGATAAGCGCCTGAATACGGCGTTGCTTGTCTGTCATGATTTAAAGTCCGAGCGCGTTGAAATATCTTTCCGCACGAGTTTCTTGTCGAGCTTGCCGACGCTGGTTTTAGGTAGGCGGTCGACAAAGACTATCTCGTCTGGAACTGCCCATTTTGAGATCTCGCCTGCACCGACACGCGACTGGATTTCTTCAATGACTCTCAAGCGCACAAGATCCGGATCGGCATCCTTTGCGGCTTGAGCGACCAACACTGGCCTTTCGCCCCATTTCGCGTGCGGCAGCCCGATTGCTGCGACGTCCTCAACGCCGCTGCAAGACGATGCTATGTTTTCCAGTGCCAGTGAAGATATCCATTCGCCGCCGGTCTTGATCACATCCTTGAGGCGGTCAGTAATCTGCAACGATCCATTCTCGCGGATATACCCAACATCCCCGGTATGCAGATACCCACCGTCCCAAAGCTCATCCGAGGCTTGCGCATTATCCAGATAGCCTTGTGTCAACCAGGGAGCCCGAGCAACAACTTCGCCGGTTGTTTCGCCGTCATGTGGAACGTCCTGCATATCCGGTGTCACAACACGAAGGTCGACAAGCGGGCCGGGAAAGCCGGTTTGCGCCTGCACCTCTGGATCGTCGCTGGACAAATCGGCCACCGTCAGAAACGGACAGGTCTCGGACATCCCATAGGCCGCATGCAAGGATATGCCTGCCGCCGCCGCCCGGTCCTGCAAATTGCGCGGCAAAGCGGCCCCGCCAATGATCACTTTCCATCTGTCCAGGTCAATTTGTGGGCAGCCCGGATGGTCGAGCACCATTGACAGAACCGTGGGCACGCAGTGGGAAAAGGTGACGCCTTCGTCTGCAATCAATCGTAAGATTGTGTCAGGGTCATATCGACCGGGATAGACCTGACGCAGCCCCAGCATCGTTGCGGCATATGGAAATCCCCAGCCGTGGACGTGAAACAAGGGCGTCAGCGGCATGTAGACGTCGCCGCGATGAAATCCGGCGTTTCCGGGCCACGCTCCGAAGCCGGCGATCAGGCCCAACGTGTGAAGGACCAACTGCCGGTGTGAATAGCTCACCCCCTTGGGATTGCCGGTGGTCCCGGTCGTATAAAACAGGGTTGCGGTTTGGTTTTCATCGAAGTCCGGGAAGTCAAAGCTGTCTGGGGCCTCGCCTATCCACTCTTCATATCCTTCTCCGTCTCCAATCGGCACGATGGTGATGTCCCGATCAAAGCCCGATTTGATACCCTCTATGAGCGACATGAAATCGCGGTGCACGATGATCAGATCTGGTTGCCCATGGTTGATCGTATAAAGAACCTGAGCAGGAGATAGTCGCACGTTGATCGTGAAAAGGGACGCGCCCATCATCGGGATCGCGAAAAAACACTCAAGATAGCGGTGGGTATCCCAATCCATGACGCCGACGCGCATGCCCTCACCTATCCCGCTGGCCTTTAGAGAACTGGCAAGTTGGCGTACGCGTTTGCCCAAATCCGCATAACTCAACCGCATTTTGGTGCCGCTGACGATCTCTTGGCTGGCTGACGCGAGCTGAGATCCGGCCAGCAAGTGTTTAATCAGCAACGGATAGCCATATGCATTTGACGAAGGTGATAATGGTGGCATGAAGGTGGAATCCCATAACATCTCTATCTGCTAATCTGGCATTTCTCACCCCGTGGAAGAATTGAAAG
>NZ_JBXWQJ010000038.1:0-5224 GCF_059612325.1 Ruegeria sp. CDSA021 | reverse complement strand
GCAGCGAACTTCTGCTTCTCGCCCGTTTCCTCGCCCTCACGCTCAACAGGGGACAACAACGGTTTCGTCTTCAGCGCCCCGGCCCAACAATGCCCCGCTCCTGGGATGTATCTCAGCTTGCAAGCCGTGTTGCGCTCGCTCGTCTGGCATCAGCTTGATCTTATCGATGAGCATCGCCAGATATCCATGCGCTTCCTCGACATAAGCCTTGTCAGAGAGCAGATGCTCGATGTTGTTGAGCGCGCGCTCATAGATCGCGCGCGCATCTTCAACCTCAGCTTGGCTGCGCGCGATCTGTGCCTCAAGTGCTGTGATGCGAGACGTCAAATCGCTGATTTCTTGCTCCAGAGTGTCCGCCCTGGCCTTGAACGTGGCATATGGCGCGCCTTCTGCGACGGCCGCGAGGATATTGTCACGCCCTGCGGTTGCTGTGTCGCGCGCCGTTTCAAATCGTCTGAGGTCAGCCTCCAGCTGACCGTCTGCCAGTTTGCCGCGTTCGTCCTCCAGAGCCTGCTCAAAGCGTTTTAGCAGGTCGTCTGACCGAAAGGCTGCTCGCAGCGCCCCAAACACACGCGACTCAATGCGCCTGCGCGAGATCGAACGTTTGTTGTTACATGCGGCACGCCTTGCCTCCCTGCAGCGGTAGCTCGTCTTGTTGATGGTGACATACGGTGCTCCGCAGCACCCGCACTTTAACAAGCCAGACAGAAGAAAGACGGTGCGCCGTGCCGCACGGGCCGCTTTGGGCGTGTCCGCGGCACGCCGTGCCAACTCGGTCTGCACGGCGTCCCAAAGAACCTGATCTATGATGCGCAATTCAGGGATATCCTGCTCCACATAGTCTTCCGGTGTGCGCTTGAGTTTCCGCTGACCGGCCTCTGGGTGATACGTGTGCGTAAATTGGCAAATGCTGGCGATTCCGATGTAAAGCTGATTGCGTAGAATGCCTTCGCGTCGGGACGGATTGCCACGGATCGTTGAGCCATCCCATGAGCCACCATTGGGCGCCGGGATACGGTCCTTGTTGAGGCCTTCTGCAATCGACTGCGCCGAACGACCGGTTGCAAACTCTTCAAAGATACGGCGCACAATACGCGCCTGATTAGGATCGATCTCCCGGTTGGGGCCGGTTTCTGCCTCACGCTTTCGGTAGCCGAAGGCACGGGTGTGCAAGCGCTGCCGCGTGACCGCACCCTGCATGCCGCGGCGGGTATGATCCGAGATCTTCTGGCTGAACATCTGCGCGCCAAAGCCCGCAAAGAGCACCTTCATGAAGTCCTGCTCCCCTTTCTGGATCGAGTGCAGCTTGATATCCTGGAACATGAAGAAGTCGTAGGTGCTCAACGCATCTTTGACTTTGCGAGTGAGACGGTCGATGGCTTCCACCACAACTACATCAAAAGACTGAGCCGCCGCTGCCGCCTTCAACGCCTGGAAGCCCGGACGACGCATGTCTTTGCCTGACTTCTCTCGGTTCTCAAAGACATTAACAATCGCCCAGCCCTGACGCGCGCAGAAGCGTTCCGCCACGGCAATTTGATCTTCGATCGAGGTGGCTTTCTGCAAGTCTGAGCTATAGCGAGCATAAACGACGGCGCGGAGAGTTATGGCGTTTCCTTGATTGGGTGGTTCAAATTGGCGGCGGGTTGCGACGCGATGGCTTGCACCTCGGCGCGCGCCATCAACTTGAGTAAACCGCGCAGGCGATCTGGGTCTGGTTGTTTGCGCCCTGTGGCGCGTTGGCGGCCTAAGCGGTGAACTGAAGGGGTGAACGGTCCAGTTCGGGGTCCCTGTGTTGGTGTCTGCCGTGAGTGGCAGTCGGAACTTGGGACCGAAGGAATTTTTGCAAAAAAGCAGTTTGGATGGTTTGATCCGAAAGCGCCTTTGCGCCTCCGGATCGTTGCAGGTAAGGTCATATCCTCGCCGCGCAGCGTCAGCGCGATTTGCTCGGATCGACGCAGTCGGCCAAGTGTTTGCAGGGTTGTGAGCAAAGACTTCAGGGGCTGGATCTTGCTCTCCAGGTCCCGCGCCTTCGGCTCCAACTCTTCGATATGGTAGCCGCCGCGCACGTGGTTCTCATCCGATATGAACTCGGTGCGCCGTCCAGTGTCGACAACTTCGATCAGCGGCAGCAGCATACACTCCAACGCATCGAGGTCCCTCGCAGAGAAAATCTTCTCCTGCGCAATCCGCACCGCAAGACGGCGTGCGGCATTGGCACTTTGTATGTCGGTCCAGCAATCCACCAACTGGTCCAGCGCGTCGTGCGCGCTGGGAGCGAGGCTGAGAGCCTGGAAGATCGCAGATTGGATCGGGTCGTAGTCGATGTTGAGCTTAGACATTGATCGTCTACCATGTGGTTTTATGGAACTTGGACCGTCGCTCAACAGTGACAGGCCGGCGGCCACCGGCCCTACGCCGCTGTCGGCCCAGATAATCGCGCCGGATATCGCGTTCGGCGTGAATGCGGGCCCGCACCTTGTGCATGCGGGCGTTTGCAGGACCGCTGAGGCGTCCGAGCACCGGCGTCCCTTTCTCTGAGTGCAGCTCGAACCCGGGATGATCGAGTGACACGAGAATCCGCCGCGAAGCATCGAAGCGCGTTGGAAGGTGAAGTGCGGCTGAAGCGCGGTCCTTCTCGGAGCGCACATCTACGCAGTAGGCGGCCTTGCGGGAACGCGGATTGGATGTGCCGTAGGCGAGAGACGCGAAGCGACCAACATCGGTCTCTTCCACATCGAGTACCAGTGCCGGACGGACCTTTGGAAGGTTCGGGCCGTCTGTCTCATGGGGAAAGCGGAAAGCAACAACGTCGCTGGTATATAGCGCATCCTGCCAGGTGGCCGGACGCGCGGTGTTGGTTGGTGGTGTGTCGGTCATTGGAATCTCCAATTGGAACAATCATCACGTCTTGTTCTGATCCGGGGCTGGTCCCCGGCCTCAGATGCGCGACACAACGTCTGCGCAGCTGAGACCGGGCGTCCTGCACCTGGTGCACACACCGCTTCGCAGCTTCACGGCGGCCAGCGCTGGAAGGGGTTTGGGGAAGGTCGGCGAAGGATCTTCCTCAAGAGCACGGGGTCTCGGGGCGGTATGCGGAATACCCCTTGAGCCTGCCGGGAGGCGCCCATGGAGTGCAGAGGAGCGTGGCAAAGGTTCCTTTGCCGCCCAACGCGCAGGGGACCCGCGGTAGCGCGGGGTTCGGGGCAGCGCCCCGACGAACGACAGCCAGAGCGGTTTCCAAGGGAAACTGCGCGGTCTGATTAGTGAGTAACTCTCCCTGCGCAGCCAGGTCGCGCCTTGGTCAAGACGGCGCGTCAAACCTGCGATGCACAAGTTTGCGACAGCGGACCCACTTCCCGTCCTCAAGATGAGAGGACGACGTGACGGACGAAGTGATCAAGGCGGCCACCAAGCAACACCCTGTGGTGTTGCGCATGGAAGGTCCGTTTCCAGCGGATATGGGCGGATGCGAGCTGCACCGCCGCCGAAAAGGCGGCGATCTCGGTCACGTGGATGAAACACGATCGAGCCTCAACCGGCGCCTGATCGGCGGCGAAGACTGGGCGCAGCGCGCGCTCAAAGAGATCGAAGAAATACGCGTAGAGAATTTTGCTAACGAGCTTGAGGGGCTGACGAAGCGGCGGCGTAAAGCGGAGCTTGCCAAACGCGTTGCCGAAGGCCCGAAGGATCCTTGGCGAGCAACGCGTCATGGTCCTCTGCGTGAGGTGATCATAACAGCGCACAAGGACTGGTTTGCAGCGTTTGATCACGACAACATAGATCACCTGTTTGGCGAGAGTCGCGAGGAACAATTTGAGCAAGCGGCTGTGGCGTGGCTCAAAGACAGCTTTGGAGATGATGTCATTCACGCACGGGCTGATCTTGATGAGACCACCTATCATATCCATGCGGTTGTGTTGCCACGCTCACAAACCAAAGACGGGCGCAGGATGCTGCAGCCTTCAGTGCACGCTCTGATCAAGGACTATGAGAAGGCGCAAGACAGCGTTGGAGATTGGTTTGCAGAGCTTGGATTGAAGCGCGGAGAGCGGCGCAAGCAGGCATTGCGAGACGCAGTGCATCAGCATCGCAAAGAACAGACATCGAGCGCCAATGAGAACGAAAGACTCGCGAGCCTTCCGGAGTATGTGGAACACGTCAGCCCGCGCAAATGGCGGGAAGAGAAAGAGCGGCAACTGACAGAGCGTGAAGCCCACGTAGGCAAACGCGAGAAACAAGCCGCGACCGTGATAGAGACCGCAAAGGCCGTCGCGGAGGGCGACCCCAAAACGCTGGCGGAGATGGCGCAGCCTGATGGCAAATCCATCGCCGCGCGCTTGTTTGGAAAAGCATTTTTTGCGTTGCGCATAAAAGCCCGCGAGGAGGCAAGGCAGGAAGCCCAAGCTGAGGTGCAGACGCATTTTGAGGAGATCAAAGCGGCGGATGACGCGATTGTCGCAGCGTCGGCCTCCCTTCCGGACCGCACAAAGAAAGAGATCATCAAAGCGCGTCGGTCACTGGTGGGGCGCATCACGACACTCAAGCGCGCGATCAATAAATGGCACCAACCAGGGCAAAACAAGGATCCCGAGGTTTAAGGGTGTCAAACTCCCCTCAAACTTTTTTCTCACTAAAGACCAATGAACATACCTGATGAGTGTCGGTGGCGGCAATAAGCCCCCACCGACATTCACCGGGAGCAAATGCTCCCAAATAATCACGGTAAACAAGAGGGACTTCTCATGAACCTACCGACAAACCTCTCCTCGGCGCAGTTGCGCGCGCTCGGGATCATTGCAGACATCGGCAAAGCGCAAGCCGAGGAAACCGCAAAAATCATGGAGGCCTTTGCGGATACGCTGCCTGCATTCCTTGAAGCCGCGACTGAAGACAAAGCCTTCGGGCGCAAAGTCTTCGTGCTCTTTGAAGCCGTCGCAAAAATCGGCGCAGCCAAAAAGATGCAACGTCATCCGCTGCGCCCAGCAGGCATCGACCAAGAAGTAGAGACACTGCGGGAGGCGAAAAAGAGCAAGCCGAAGGTGATGGCAAGACCAGATCCGGAACCCAAGGGGTAAGCGGCTAACGGCAAGCACACCGAACGGAAAAAGGGCGCGGATCAAGCCGTGCCCTTCTTCGCTGTGTTAGTAGTTGTTGCCTCAGCTAATCGGGGTGCTCGCAGTGTCTAAAGCGGACCTTCGCCGCGGGTTCAACAAAAACGGCC
>NZ_JBXWQJ010000037.1:0-6116 GCF_059612325.1 Ruegeria sp. CDSA021 | reverse complement strand
TGGTTGCGGGAGTAGGATTTGAACCTACGACCTTCAGGTTATGAGCCTGACGAGCTACCGGGCTGCTCCATCCCGCGACACTTTTGTTGGCCTATTGGTTACGCGACTTGAGGCCTTGTGTTGGTCTACGGCCTTTTTGGCTGTTTGAGACCGGGTCGTATTTTTTTATCGTACGAGAGAAGGGGGATTTTTCTAGGTTTGGCGGTGACCTACTCTCCCGGGGCTTAAGCCCAAGTACCATTGGCGCGGCAGTGCTTAACTTCCGGGTTCGGGATGGGACCGGGTGTTTCACTTGCGCTATGACCACCAAACCGAGGAAAATCCCCACGTCGCGACTTGCGTAGCAAGCGCGACGGGTGGCAGGCAGCGTATTTGCATGCAAATGCGCGTTGCCACTCGGTTGTATAATCAATCAACAGTGCCGTTTACGTTGGCACGCGCTGTCTGTAGTCAAAGGTGTGTATGTTTTTGATTTGTCTTTCCATTACTGGATCAAATCAAGCCTATCGGGCGATTAGTACCGGTCAACTGAACGCATTACTGCGCTTACATCTCCGGCCTATTGACGTGGTGGTCTTCCACGGCCCTCAGGGAGACCTTGTTTTGAGGGGGGCTTCCCGCTTAGATGCCTTCAGCGGTTATCCTGTCCGATCATAGCTACCCAGCACTGCCGTTGGCACGACAACTGGTCCACCAGTGGATCGTTCACCCCGGTCCTCTCGTACTAGGGGCAACTCCTCTCAAGTCTCCTACACCCACGGCAGATAGGGACCGAACTGTCTCACGACGTTCTAAACCCAGCTCACGTACCTCTTTAAACGGCGAACAGCCGTACCCTTGGGACCTGCTCCAGCCCCAGGATGAGATGAGCCGACATCGAGGTGCCAAACACTGCCGTCGATATGGACTCTTGGGCAGTATCAGCCTGTTATCCCCGGCGTACCTTTTATCCGTTGAGCGATGGCCCTTCCACTCGGGACCACCGGATCACTATGGCCGTCTTTCGACTCTGCTCGACTTGTCAGTCTTGCAGTCAGGCTGGCTTCTGCCATTGCACTCAACGAGCGATTTCCGACCGCTCTGAGCCAACCTTCGCGCGCCTCCGTTACGCTTTAGGAGGCGACCGCCCCAGTCAAACTACCCGCCACGCAGGGTCCCGGATCCGGATAACGGACCGCGGTTAGACATCAAGAGTGCGAAGGGTGGTATCTCAAGGGAGGCTCCACAAGAACTGGCGTTCCTGCTTCAAAGCCTACCACCTATCCTGCACATCACAATCCTGATGCCAGTGCGAAGCTGTAGTAAAGGTGCACGGGGTCTTTCCGTCTAACCGCGGGAAGCCTGCATCTTGACAGGCAATTCAATTTCGCTGAGTCGATGTTGGAGACAGCGGGGAAGTCGTTACGCCATTCGTGCAGGTCGGAACTTACCCGACAAGGAATTTCGCTACCTTAGGACCGTTATAGTTACGGCCGCCGTTTACCTGGGCTTCAATTCAAGGCTCTCACCTCTCCTTTTAACCTTCAGGCACCGGGCAGGCGTCAGACCCTATACGTCGTCTTGCGACTTCGCAGAGCCCTGTGTTTTTAATAAACAGTCGCCACCCCCTGGTTTGTGCCCCCAGCCCCTAGTTGCCTAGGAACCGGGCCTCCTTCTCGCGAACTTACGGAGGTATTTTGCCGAGTTCCTTCAACATCGTTCTCTCAAGCGCCTTGGTATGCTCTACCAGTCCACCTGTGTCGGTTTAGGGTACGGTCTTATAGGAGGGCTATTTCCAGGAACCTCTCAGCAGCCCATTCAATCCGATAAGGATGAACTACCTCTGAGATCCGTCACCACTCCACGGCCTAGGAATATTAACCTAGTTCCCATCGCCTACGCCTTTCGGCCTCGGCTTAGGGGCCGGCTTACCCTGCTCAGATTAGCTTTAAGCAGGAACCCTTGGACTTTCGGCGAGAGTGTCTCTCACACTCTTTGTCGCTACTCATGTCATCATTCTCACTAGTGATCTCTCCACCGGATCGCTCACGCGCCGGCTTCATCGAAAAGACTCGATCCTGCGCTACCGCCTATTCGGCTACTTGAGCGCTTACGCGCACCAAATGACCGGCGGCAATACAGGATAAGTCTTATGTCACACTACGCTCTGCTACCATGCCTTACGGCATCCTAAGCTTCGGCTCATGGCTTGAGCCCCGTTACATCTTCGCCGCAGGACAACTTATTTAGACCAGTGAGCTGTTACGCTATCTTTAAAGGATGGCTGCTTCTAAGCCAACCTCCTGGTTGTTTTGGTCGTCCCACCTGCTTTCCCACTTAGCCATGAATTGGGGGCCTTAGCTGTAGGTCAGGGTTGTTTCCCTCTCCACTACGGACGTTAGCATCCGCAGTGTGTCTGCCATCTAGTACTCCCGGGTATTCGGAGTTTGGTTAGGATCAGTAAGCCTGTGGGGCCCCATTACCCATCCAGTGCTCTACCCCCCGGGGTATTCGGATGACGCTCTACCTAAATAGATTTCGCAGAGAACCAGCTATCTCCGAGTTTGATTGGCCTTTCACCCCTAGGCACAGCTCATCCCGATCCTTTTCAACGGATGTGGGTTCGGTCCTCCAGTAAGTGTTACCTTACCTTCAACCTGGCCATGCCTAGATCACTCGGTTTCGGGTCTGATCCCACGAACTCATACGCCCTATTAAGACTCGCTTTCGCTACGCCTACACCTAACGGCTTAAGCTTGCTCGTGAGACCAAGTCGATGACCCATTATACAAAAGGTACGCCGTCAGATCTCGAGGATCCTCCGACTGATTGTAGGCGTTCGGTTTCAGGTACTGTTTCACTCCCCTCGTCGGGGTGCTTTTCACCTTTCCCTCACGGTACTGGTTCACTATCGGTCAGCAAGGAGTACTTAGCCTTCGAAGGTGGTCCTCCGATCTTCAGACAGAATTTCACGTGTTCCGCCCTACTTAATACGTCCGTCAAAGCTTAGAATACGGGGCTGTCACCCGCTATGGCCATGCTTCCCAACATGTTCTTCTCACTTATCCGGCTCGGCTGGTCCCCGTTCGCTCGCCGCTACTAGGGGAGTATCAATTGATTTCCTTTCCTCCGGGTACTTAGATGTTTCAGTTCCCCGGGTTTGCCTTTATAACCCTATGTATTCAGGTCATAAATACTTGATTAAGCCACCTATTGATTACCCAGAGGGTAACAATAGAGAGCTTTCAAGTGGGTTGCCCCATTCAGAAATCCATGGATCAAAGCTTATTCTCAGCTCCCCATGGCTTATCGCAGAGTATCACGTCTTTCATCGCCTCTTGCTGCCAAGGCATTCACCAAACGCCCTTCTCGCGCTTGATTTGATCCAGAAAAAGAAAGACTTGATATTGGCACTACCGCCTCTTCGGCGACTTGAGTGCGTTTGACCGCACACAACCAAAGCTGCGCTAGTAATCAAATCAATCACGATGACCCAGCTGGTAACTAAAGGTCATCTGTTCTTCTGAACCAAAAACATACATTTCCCGCCCCCGCCACTTGGACGAGGACAATTGAGCAACCCCATATGGTCTCTCAGCCGTGCAGCTGATCAACGCAGGTCGCTCGGGTTAGTATATTAGACTTGGACAACTCTGTTCGTTTCGACCGGGATACACGAGACAGGGCCGGCTAGACCCAAACCGTGCCGTCTGCCAAACGGCAGAACCGACCGAGATCAGCGCCACACTCGGCGCGATCAAACAGTGTTGATTGATTTCTCTCTATACGATGTCAAAGCTTCCGAAGAAGCGACGTCCGATTGGACGGTGAAGAACCAAAATGGTGCTTAACGGTCAAATCGAAGGCAAATGGTGGAGCCTAGGAGGATCGAACTCCTGACCTCCTGAATGCAAATCAGGCGCTCTCCCAGCTGAGCTAAGGCCCCAAAAGTTATTGGTGGGTCGAGGAGGACTTGAACCTCCGACCTCACGCTTATCAGGCGTGCGCTCTAACCACCTGAGCTACCGACCCAGTTGATTTTGCAAAAGCAAAATCGACGTTGCCCGATTACGTCGTTTGCTAGCAAGCGACGACGGAGGGCCAGACCTCACAGCGTTGCGGGCCTGATATGTTCTGAAGAGATATGAGGACGGCTCGGTCCATGAGTTTGACCAACTTTGTTTGTTGATCTTCTGCTAAGTGTTCCACGATCAAGAGCAAGCTCAAGATGCCAGGAACATCCTTAGAAAGGAGGTGATCCAGCCGCAGGTTCCCCTACGGCTACCTTGTTACGACTTCACCCCAGTCGCTGATCCTACCGTGGTCCGCTGCCTCCTCGAAAGGTTGGCGCACGGCCGTCGGGTAGAACCAACTCCCATGGTGTGACGGGCGGTGTGTACAAGGCCCGGGAACGTATTCACCGCGTCATGCTGTTACGCGATTACTAGCGATTCCGACTTCATGGGGTCGAGTTGCAGACCCCAATCCGAACTGAGACAGTTTTTTGGGATTAACCCATTGTCACTGCCATTGTAGCACGTGTGTAGCCCAACCCGTAAGGGCCATGAGGACTTGACGTCATCCACACCTTCCTCCCGCTTATCACGGGCAGTTTCCCTAGAGTGCCCAGCCGAACTGCTGGCAACTAAGGATGTGGGTTGCGCTCGTTGCCGGACTTAACCGAACATCTCACGACACGAGCTGACGACAGCCATGCAGCACCTGTCACTAGGTCACCGAAGTGAAAGACCCATCTCTGGGCCGGTCCTAGGATGTCAAGGGTTGGTAAGGTTCTGCGCGTTGCTTCGAATTAAACCACATGCTCCACCGCTTGTGCGGGCCCCCGTCAATTCCTTTGAGTTTTAATCTTGCGACCGTACTCCCCAGGCGGAATGCTTAATCCGTTAGGTGTGTCACCGAATAGCATGCTACCCGACGACTGGCATTCATCGTTTACGGTGTGGACTACCAGGGTATCTAATCCTGTTTGCTCCCCACACTTTCGCACCTCAGCGTCAGTATCGAGCCAGTGAGCCGCCTTCGCCACTGGTGTTCCTCCGAATATCTACGAATTTCACCTCTACACTCGGAATTCCACTCACCTCTCTCGAACTCTAGACTGATAGTTTTGGAGGCAGTTCCAGGGTTGAGCCCTGGGATTTCACCCCCAACTTTCCAGTCCGCCTACGTGCGCTTTACGCCCAGTAATTCCGAACAACGCTAACCCCCTCCGTATTACCGCGGCTGCTGGCACGGAGTTAGCCGGGGTTTCTTTACCTGCTACCGTCATTATCTTCACAGGCGAAAGAGCTTTACGACCCTAAGGCCTTCATCACTCACGCGGCATGGCTGGATCAGGCTTGCGCCCATTGTCCAAGATTCCCCACTGCTGCCTCCCGTAGGAGTCTGGGCCGTGTCTCAGTCCCAGTGTTGCTGATCATCCTCTAAAACCAGCTATAGATCGTAGGCTTGGTAGGCCATTACCCCACCAACTACCTAATCTAACGCGGGCTAATCCTTTGGCGATAAATCTTTCCCCCGAAGGGCTCATACGGTATTACTCTCCGTTTCCAGAGGCTATTCCGTACCAAAGGGTATATTCCCACGCGTTACTAACCCGTCCGCCGCTCACCCCGAAAGGTGCGCTCGACTTGCATGTGTTAGGCCTGCCGCCAGCGTTCGTTCTGAGCCAGGATCAAACTCTCAAGTTGAAAGGCTATTGCTAACCTATCCATGACGTTCGAACCTCTGCACATCTCATCAGGAGGCTAATCCTGATGAAGTCTTCTGTTTGATGTACACAGACTTCCTAAGAAATCAGTGAACCACTCAAACAGTGAAGCTGACACTGGATCATCGGCCCCGATCACTCGAGAAACCTACCAGCGCGATATACAGACATTCAATCCGTCGAAAACGAACCAAACCGCCCACATATCTCTTCAGTTATCCATCAATGTCAAAGAACAAAACACCAAGAGCCAAAAATCAGACCGTTGCGCCAATCAAATCAGCGCGCCCGCCTAAACCCTAACCAAAGATGCCCCCAGTCTCTCCTGAGCGTCTAACCGTCTTTCCAGTCCGTCAGGCCGTCTCTCCGACCCGTCAGCACCGCCTCAGCAGCGCCGGTGAAGGGG
>NZ_JBXWQJ010000036.1:0-8166 GCF_059612325.1 Ruegeria sp. CDSA021 | reverse complement strand
ATCACAACAACCAGTTGAGCCAGACCCTCTCTTAGATCAGGCGGCCATCTGTCCCAAAATCCCTGACGACGGACACTTTCGGAGATGCTACGTTTGACTATGCCTTCATACAACAGGGGCTTCAGTTCTTCCCCGACAAATCCGCCGCGTTGAAAGAAGTTCATAGGATCTTGCGCAATGACGGTCAGCTATTTTTGACATGTTGGCGCGCTGTGTCGCCCTTCAATGGAGCACTTGCAAAAGCTCTCGAACAGCATGTTGGAACAGATGCCGCAGTCAAGGCCAGAGCGCCTTTTTCGTTTCGAGATGGGGACCTCATTTCGAATTTGTTGGTCGATGCAGGCTTCAAGATAGCTCGTCACGAGCCATTGGTACTAGAGCGAAGATTTATTGACCTTCGTGCGCAAATCATGGCGCTGCCAATCGAAACTGATCTTAGGGATGCAGGTGATGACGTCACCAACAAGGTCGTGGAAGAGGTTGCAGACGCTTTGTCTAGATATGACAATGAAGGCGTATTGCACGTACCGCAAGAAGCGCACCTTTTTGTCGCCGCGGCATAGGTCAACGACCACTGGCTCAGTTCTCAATTACGATCTTTGCCATGGTCGAAAGACAATGCGGCATTAGTGGCTGCCGAGCGTGACTCCGCGTTGACGGTTGAGTGTGCATCAAACTATACTTTTGCCATGGCCAGCGGAAAATACATCGACGATTTGTCGGTTGGCGAAACCTTCGAAACCGGAGGCGTTACGCTGACCGAGGGAGCGATTGTTGACTTCGCACTGGTTCATGACCCGCAGCCCTTCCACGTTAACAAAGTGGCTGCCGCAGAGTCGATTTTCGGCGGTCTCATCGCCAGTGGATTTCAAACAATAGCGCTTACTTTCAGGTTGTTCCGCGACACTGGTGTACTTACCGGCACCAATCTGGGTGGACATGGTATGGACGAGGTACGGTGGCTGGCTCCGGTGTATTCCGGTGACACGATCAGCGTGCGCGTCACGGTTGAAGCAATTACACCATCACGTTCGAAGCCAGACCGGGGAACGGTCAAATTCCGATACCAGACATTTAACCAGAACGATGTTGAAGTTCTTAACCTGGTCATGCACCACGTGATGGCATGTCGGAGTTAAGGCGGTTTGCAGCGACTTGGGCGCGGCGATCAATTCGACCTCCCTTTGCCATCTTCAAGAGTATCCTTGGGCTCGCCACATAAAGCTTCTATTCGCAATTGCGGTCGTGGCGTACATGCAAACTAGCTTGTTCGCGTGTTCTCAATCCTTTTTTGCCTAAATAACTACTTGTAGATTGCCGCATAACGAGGTGCGAAGAACTTAACGAAGGCTCTAACCTCTGGCCGACGATAGGCTTCCGGCGAAATGAGCATTAGGTGCGGCACCGCAAGTTCGGGGATTTCGTCGAAACATCGGATAAAAGACATGTCTGTTTCCACCAGCTTGACATTGCTGATTCCAAGGCCTTGCCCTGACCTGATCGCCGCATGCATTAGCTCCAGTTCAGTGAAAGACATGACGATCTGGTCCGGCTCCACGTGATTGGTCAACCATTCGTGGAATACATTTGGTACGTCGTCCCGCTGAAAGGTAACAAACTGATGCCCGGCCAGATCATTCGTTGACCCCGGTAAGCCAAATTTGTCCGCGTAATTTCTGCTGCCGAACAAAGACCAGCGGGCCGTGCTGATCTTACGACAGATCAGGTCAGGATCAGGTTCAGTTCTTGCAAGGCGCAAAGCAATGTCGGCCTCGCCCGCCATCAGGTCCAGCGCCCGAACGCTGGACAAAAACTCGAATGCGACATCCTGATTGTCGGCGGAAAACTCGTTTACGATTTCAATCATGCGTGCAGAGAAGTTTGCTGAGTAAGCGGTGATACGGATGGGTTGTGTCGACGTCAATTCTTTCGCGCAGTCGGTAAATTCGAGGACTGAAGTCTCGATTGCTTCGGCGAGGGGAACGAGGCGAAGGGCTTCTGGGGTCGGTTTGAACCCGTGCGTACCGCGCTCAAAAAGCGTCAAGCCTGTTTCTCTTTCGAGAACATCAATGCGTCGGGCAACCGTTGGTTGGGAGACCTTTAGCTTTCTGGAGGCCGCAAGCGTCGACCCTTCTCTGAAGACAGAGAGGAACACACGAATATCCGACCAATTTCGGAACCCGTTCTTCATTTTTGTAGAACAGCACAATTTTGTGCCGGATACCAGAAAAACGGGTGAACAGTTACTCTTGTTGCGACAGCGCAAGTAACTCGAAAAGGACCATGAGATGGCTTCCCATACAATGTCACCCAGCATCTGGACCGTATTTGATGGACTGTTCGGTTGGACCAAAAGAGCCTGCCCCGAAACCCGGAAGCCGCGGCCTACAGCCAACAATCTTCACGCGGAACGCGACTATATTAATGACGTGATCTGGAGTAGTCCCGCTGCGTTTTCGAGTGAACTTGACGTGCAGAACATGATGAGTCTGTATCCAGGAAGGTTCTGACGACACTTGGTGACAATCGGCCGAACAAGGCGATTAGATCACGCCAAATTCAGCTGCAAGCTGGAAGTGACAGCCACGCACCTGTGTTGTAGCCATTGAGTAAGTACCAACACGAGACCTTCTCGTGCAACCTGGCGCCTTGTTTGACGATATTGAAGTGAGCCACCTGCTGGCAAAGGTCACTCACCTCACCTCACCTCCGCATGTTCGTCGTTTGGTGAAAGGCAATTTCCTTTGATCCGTTCTCGTAAATTTGCAAAGTCCGAAATGCTAACCGAACAGACCTTTGTCCGAGACTACACCCGATACCAGTTTTCAACTTCTCGGGCGGCTTCTTCGGCTGTAAAAGTAGTCTCTACCTCTGCGATTGCGTACTTTACTTCGTCTGAGCTAGCACTGAGTTCTAAGGCGTCCGCATCCAGATCATGGGCTGACCCTGCATTTGAATAGATCGTATCGACCCCAATTCTGATGGCGTGTCGGAGTTGCAGCAGGTGCTCAAAAAACCGCACATAAATCATCTCCTCGTACGGAGAATGAATATCCGCTTCAGAGATCAAGCCCAATTCTGCGGCCTTGGCACACGTCAAACGCCAAGCCAGTTCCATTGTGGATGGTGGCGCGTCCCTGGCCTCTTCAGGATGTCCGGGGTTCGCAAACGTAGATCTTCGAATAGCTTCGAGATTGGCACGTAAGCCCTTTGTGGGAACCGGATAGATGAATTTGGTTTCCTCGGAAGCTAAGGCAGGCTCAATCTGATCCGGCTGCGCCTGGATGAACTCTGAAAACCTGTTTCCGATGATAGGGACTTCGCCCACAATCATGTCTGTGGGATCGGAATTCTCCACCTGCCATCGCGCTAAGGTTCTCCGGCCCCACAATCCGGCGGCCCTTCGGATCAACGGATGAGTTCCATCCGAAACATCTGGATACTTTGTTAGTATGTCTTCGGTCTGAAACGCCGCGAGCCCCTTATCCCAACGCATGATATGCACGCGACGTCCCAAGGAGATCGCAATGGATATTTGCTGGCGCAATAGGAATGACTTTCCAGATGCCGGCAATCCAGTGAAGAAAACCATGCGGCAACGACGTGCAGCGTCCGCTAGGTGTCTTCCAATTTCTGCGTCCGCAAAACTGTCCTTAGAAATTACGAATCTCCTTATTCGGTGTCGGCAACAGCGTTAGGTAGCAAACGCAACTTGGTTCCAGAGCCGCTACAAACATTCTACGCCCGCCATTCTGAAAGCGATGTTTGCAAGCAATCGCGGCGTTAGTTCTCTGAAACTTCAATACCGGCAATGCGAAGCCCATCCATTATCTTTTCGATCAGCTCCGTTGGCATTCCACGCGCTCGATACGGTGAGCGTGGATCGTCAAGAAACTCCGGGTGTTCGTTTTGCAAGCGTCGCGCCATCTCTTGCGCCTTTTGTTGCTCGCCGTCCAAAGCATAGCTTGCAGTCAGGGTTGCCATCGACATGGTGGATTTCGGCGTACCCCAGCTCAAGATGACTTTTTGTGCCTCATCATAATTGCCTCGCAAGATCGCGTGCAGCACCCAAGCGTTATCGTAGCCAGGATGAAGTTTGGGGTTGAGGTCTTTTGCGCGGGAAATCCACTCTTTACCTTTTTCAAACTCGCCGGAGTAAGCAAGAAAGATACCCAGATCCGCGAGGATCCAGGAATCATTGGGACTAAGCTCCGTGGCGTTCTTTGCGTGTTCAAAGAAGACCGCCTTGTCTTCTCCCGTCATTCTGCTGAGGATTGCCAGGGCGTAGTGCGCATCCGCATTGTCCGGGTCTTCCTCAAGTGCACGTGTGGCGGCGTCTCGGGCCTTATTTGCCCAATCCGGATCGGTGTCGAATGATCGTTTCTTAGACTCGAGATAGTTAAAGGCCAATCGCGACCAAGCAAGAGAGTAACCAGGTTCTTCCTTCACGGTTCGCAATAGACAGTCCCGAGCCTTGCGATGCGCTTCAATGCTGAAACTTTGATAAAACCAGAATCCCAACAGATAACATTCATAGGCTTCCAGGTTTTCCGGTGCCTTGTCGCGGATAGCCTGCTGTACAGAAGTGTTGAACAACGGGGCATCGCTTGAACCGATTTGCGAGGCGACCTTTCTTGCAATCTCAACCTGGATATCCAGGACATTTGCGATACTGAGGTCCATATCAAAGGGGCCCGGCGGTGTGAGTTGACGGCAAGTCCTTGCATTGATGAATGTAGTTGTCACCCGCAGTTTCGAGTCAGACCGTTGGGCCGTGCCGCCAAGTATGTAATCGGCCCCTAACGCATCCCTGATCGCTTCGCAATCTTTGTTACTGCTGAAGTCGGCTCCAGCTTCGGGAGCTATAACAAACAGGTTAGAGAACTTCGCCAACAAGGCGTTAAGATCACGCGTCAAACCTTCAGCGAAATACTCGTCTTCCTTGTTTTCCCCGATTGTTTCAAAAGGTGTAATGACAATCCGCGCACCTGACGGAAGGTCGCGCGGATCATCTCTTCCAAATACAAAAAAAGCTGAAATCGCGGTAGCTGTGGCGACAACAGCCGTCGCGGCAGTCCATCGGATCGCTGCGCTGCGCTTGGGTTTGACCGCAAGTTCCGGAGGCCAGGTCCAAACCTCGACCTTATTGGCGATATTCTTCAATTCATGGGCGCCAGCATGCGCAAATTCCGCGTCCACCTTTCCCGAAAGTTGATCGGCAACTGCTTTGGAAACACAAAGGCCTCCGGGCGGTGCGATTGCTTCCAACCGAGCCGCAATGTTGACACCGTCTCCCAGCAGGTTATCGCCATCTGCCACGACATCACCGAGATGTATTCCGATACGAAGGTTCATGCGCCCTTTTTCCGGCAGATCGAGGTTCCGGACCTTCAGCTCTCTTTGAATTTCCAATGCACAGCGGGACGCGTCCGTTGCACTTGTGAATTCAGCGATGACGCTGTCACCCGCGCTGCCGAACACGCGACCACCGTAGTTTGAGATGAGGCCATCAATGAGTTTTCGGTAGCCCTTTAGCGCTGTAATGGTGCCCTCTTCATCACGCTCGATCAGGCGTGAGAATCCCACAAAATCCGCAGCCATAATGGCAGTTAGACGGCGTTCCATAAGTCCCCCCGTACCACTTTAATGAAAGTTACCTGGGTTCTCGAACAAAATCTAAGTTCTTTCCCAAGCTCATAACTACTCATTTGGATAGAGATAGACCGGCCAACTTTGCCTAGACTTCAGATGGTTCACAAACGCTTGGCCGCTGCCTTCGGAGATGCGCAACGCTGTGCTATGATCTTCTGTGACCTAACCACAGAGGTACACTTTTGATGCGACCCGAAACGCGCAATCGCATTTTGACGCTCGGTATTGCCATTGCTGTTATTGCTGCGAAGCCGAACGCTGCCCTCGCTTCTGATGGAGAGTGTGGTGCGCCAGATGCACCGTGCACACTGGAAGGCGGTAAATACTACGTGGCCCTGCCAGAGGCTCCGGATGAACGACCTGCCGTCATTTGGTTGCACGGTTATGGACGGTCTGGCAAGGCGATGATCCAGAATTCCGCCTATGTTGACCCTTTCATCCGGCGTGGCTACGCGGTGATTATGCCGAGCGGGCAGCCCAGTATTAATGACAAAGACCTCGATTGGGGTGTGGCTGACGGATATGACCTGGCGCGCGATGATGTAGCCTTTATCGACGCCGTACGCGCCGACGCGGTGGAGCGCTTCGGAATTGACCCGTCGCGAATACTGATCGCAGGCTTCTCCCGCGGCGGCTCGATGGTCTGGGACATTGCGTGCCAAGCGCCAGAGATGGCAAGAGGTTTTGCCGCTGCGGCTGGGGCGTTCTGGGAGCCTATGACCACTGAGTGCGATGCGCCAGTTCACCTGTTTCACGTACACGGCTTCAAAGACAGAATGGTGCCGTTCGAAGGCCGAGAGCTGACATGGGAGGGTGTCGATTTTCACCAGGGTAACGTCATGAAGGGCTTGGACGTCTGGCGCCGAGAAAACGCCTGCTTAGGTAGCGCGGAAAACAGCTTTGGCGACGATGGTTCGATGCAGAAGGATTGGATGGACTGTGAGGCCGGCTCGATTCGGTTGAAGGTCACCAAAGGCGGACACGGCGTTCCGGAGGGCTGGCGGGACGCGGTGCTAGACTGGTTCGAAGCTCTACCTTGAGCACTCGAGTGCCTGCCGACCCTCCGCGAGTTTTGATCTGATGGGCATTCAGTAGCATTCAACATGATTGGTAAAAGGGGTTGAGAATGAGAGAGCAAGTTTCCGACTACTATGGTCCCAGCCGCAGGCTGATCGACCAGATAGCTGATAGCCTGAAGGCCGCGAGCATTGACCCGAAGAAACTACGCGCCGCGGATTTCTAACCAATCAATGAGTACCATTTCCGAGGCAGACAGACGACTTTACAGTTATTGGAGAAACTGAAGTTAACGACAGGCGCGAATGTACTTGATATTGGTAGTGGCTTGGGTGGGGTCACCAAAACAATTGCAGAAGAAGCAAGCGCTAAGGTTAGAGGCATTGATCTGACGCAAGAGTTTTGCGACGCAGCCAAAACCATTTCCGATTGGAAACGTTAGAACAACATCAATTCAAGGGATGTTGAGGCCGTTCTCTCGTCCGAAATCGGTATAGAAGCTGTCACTGCGGCATCGGTTTAAAGTGGCTTCGTCCGCTTCTCTTGGGTCGGTGCCAGGGCTTTGGACACCTGTTCCTTCTATGAAGCGATTCACGAGATTAAAGACACCGCAAACTTGGATAGCATCGAACAGCGCACTCTCCGACCAGCCTGCCGCGTAGACTGCTTTTGCGTCGGCTTCCGTCATTCGGGATGGTGAGACGGTGAGCTTTTCAATGTATGCCAGTAACGGTTTGAGTTGGTCTTCGACGGGTGCTGTATCGCGGTCTTCCATCAGTGCCTCGATTGTCTCGACCTCAATGCCGTAGGCTTTGGCGAAAACGATGTGCGCCCCATGGCAATACGCACAAGCATTCAAGCCAGAGACATAAGCTGCGATTAGTTCACGCTCAGCAACCGAGAGGTCGCTCTCGCCCCTCATAACCAGGCTTTCGTACGCGCAAAGCGGCGAAAGTTTGTCTGGAAAGGCTTGATAGACACTTCCAAGCGTCGCGTTCTCAGGCAGAGATGGAAACAGGCGTTTCATTCAATTCTCTTTCAGTCTTGCTTTGGATAGCTTTGTCTCAAAGTGAGGAACCTAACGGTGCATACGCAACCTTAAAGCAATTCTGGGATCCGCACAGAGCTTCTGTTGGAATACATCCGAAGGTAAGTTTGCCTAACAACACCCCAACGTGATCGTAGTTTGGCTATCTGCGGTGCCCAATTGCAGCTTACTCCCAATCGCCAGCAGACGAGCGCCACGTCTTAGCTTCCGCATCCCAAACACTGGCTGTTGTGCAAGGCGTCGGGTTTATTCCGTCACAATTGGTTCCGTGGACGTCAGCAAGGACAATGCGTTGACGCCCGAAGTCAACGACCGTCCAGCCCTGGTTGAGCAAGGAGTGAACCTCCTCTTCAATCAAGAAGTGCGACATGCATCCGCCAGTGCCGCAGTAAAGAGATGCGGCGCTCGAACACGCAAAACCAGACTCATTCAGAACCCAGTCGCGTTGT
>NZ_JBXWQJ010000035.1:0-9428 GCF_059612325.1 Ruegeria sp. CDSA021 | reverse complement strand
AATCACAACAACCAGTTGAGCCAGACCCTCTCTTAGATCAGGCGGCCATCTGTCCCAAAATCCCTGACGACGGACACTGAGGTAAAAGACGGTTCGGTACCGACCGAACAGTCATTCGTGGGCTGAGATTTCCAGTTCTGTTCTGCTCAAGCCGAAAACACGTTCGAAAGCACCAAAACCGTTATCGGTAATGGTCAATGCACGGCTTCCAATACGTCGTTCAAGCCATCCTGCATCAAGGGCTTCATTCATTATCTTGGTCGCAAGTGGACCTGAGATGTGGTGGCGCCGCTCCGTCCAATCGAGGCACAGTTTCACGACGGGCTTGTTGCTTGATGTGGTCGGAGCCACAATCCCGATCTTGTCCAGGAACTTATCGTAGCATGGGCCAATGGAAACGCTGTCAGCGTTTATGAGCAGTACATCAATGGCAATCATGCGATCCGTCATCAAAACGCCGAGCCGACCAGCTATGTGATTGTAGCAACTGCGGGCCAGAAGTGTGTCGCAAGCGGTCTTGCGGTTCCGGGAGAGGTGATCGGTTGGTGAAAGGCTTGCCCGTTTTTCAAGGACGCCAGCAACGTCTTCGTTGGCGATCCGGTGATATACGTGTCGTCCACTGCGCAAGGAAGACGTTAAGCCAGCTGACTCAAGTTGCTTGAGATGTGCGGTTGCCGTTTGCGGACTGACACTGGCAGCGCAGGCCAACTCCTTGTTTGTGAATGCCCGACCATCCATCAACTCGCACAGAATACGTGAGCGGCTGGGGTCGGCCAGTGCAGCGCCGATAATGTCCAGTCTGGGTTCAATGGTCATAAAACGAGTTTAGCCCAAACCACATCTGAACACACGATCGGAACAGTTCGCCAGAGAACGAAGTGTTCTTTTTTTCAGGTTTAGTGATCTTCCAAGCCGCCGTGCTCAGTTCTTAAACTCGTTGTCTGCAACCGTGAGCCAAAGCAGGCCAACAGGTGCAGGAAGAACGTTGAGACGTTCGGGTGTTCGCAGACGACCAACTCAATCCCTTGGTCGATGATCCCGGAGATGAACGACACCTTCCGAGAAAATCTGTCCAGCTTTGGGATCAACAGTTTCGAGCGGGTCTTCTTCACAAGGATGATGGCGTTCCACAATTCGGCCCGGTCATCTCGTTTGCCGGATTGGACTTCTGTGAACTCGGCAACCACCTGATCGGCGGGTGTCAGGAATTGCTCGACCATCGCCCGCTGCGCTTCAAGCCCAAGGTCGGATCGCCCCTGCCGTTCGGTTGAAACCCGGCAATAGACAACATACTCGACCATGCTTCATCCCTCCGTCACCGACAAACGTTGGTTTGTCGTAGAAGGGGTCGGATTTCTTCGATGAAAGGGCAACGAGATTAGCAATGTGGATGTTGTTTGTAAGCTGACGCCAGCCGTGGTGCCTGTGAATGGGAAAAGAGCGGACAAAGCTGCCGTTCGCTACAACAAATTCCGATGACCGCTTTCGGCGTTCAAGAACACTACCAAGGTATGTTCGCTTGTGTTGACGGCAAATCACACTTTACGTACGTGGGCCTGTCTCCAGTCATGGCTCGAAAGGGTATATCTTAAAACCGCCATCCCGCATCCGTTAAGGCGGAAATCACTTCTTCCGACAAATCTGGGCTGGAGTAAAACGCACCCAGAACCAAATCTGGCCTGAACTCAGGCCAGGACTGATTCAGTTGATTCAGTGTTTCCTCTGCTTCATTTGTCTCACCCAACCTCTGATAGGCGGCCGCCAAGTAAACCAAAGAGAGAGCGCTGACAGGGTCACCATTGTCACTCGCAAATTCCAGAGATGCGATTGCTTCCCTAAACTCACCGATGTGAAAACTGGCAACCGCGTGAATGTTCCTGTGGGCAAACCGATGACTTCCTATCTCTCTGGGGTGGCTTGGGTCGCTGACGTCATACGCTTCTTCAAAGCGACCCATAACCAGTAGTATCACGCCGCGAAAGTCCAGAACGTTTCCGTCATTGGGTCGAAGCGACTGCGCGAGTGCTGAATACTCCAATGCTCTGTCATAGTCGCGAGAAACGTAAGATACCCATGCCATTGCCGATTGGCTCCAGCCGTTTGAGGGCGCAATGTCCACAGCTTTCTGTGCCATTTGTCCTGAATTCAGTATCAGCGTGTCACGCTCTTCCTCGCCTCGCGTTAGGAGAGCCTGGGTTCCCAGACTATGGGCCAATCCGGCATATCCACAGTAAAAATCGGGAGCCTCATTTATTGCCATTCTAAATATGTCGCTGGCCAGGATCTGGTTTTCGATAGTTGCGATTGGAAACAGCAGGCCCCGAGCTTGATCGCAGTAGTTTGACGCCTGTACTGCAGCGGGTGATTTAGCGGATAGAGCCTGTCGCTCAAGTGAGCGCGCGGATGTGTTTGGGTTGAGGTCAACAACCTGTTCCATGCGCCCGCCCAAGATGTTGGCAAGAGCAATGATCGCTATGGTGACAGCAGGGATCCCAATCAGCCAAGGTAACCCTGGCCTGAATGGTGTATGATCGACATTGCTCTGAATTATACCAGAGCGGTCCTCGAACCAAGGCGCGTAGCCGCCGCTATCAATGTGAATGCGCAGATCGTCTCCAGCACCTGCCGTTTCATAGTACTGCTGAAGTTTCCGCCGTAACCGCCCCGCATCCACACGAACAACGTTGATATGGCCGTCATCACTGGCAAAACTCTTGAAGTAAACATCCTGAGCGATTGTCTTGCCAAGAATAGCCTCGGACCTACCCGCAATGGCCTCTTCGACAACGTAGCTCAGAAAATTCCTAAGGCGTTCCGCCTTGCCAAATATGTCACTCGCCAATACCTGGTCTAGCGCGTACTTCACACGGGTCGCGTGACGTTCCGGATCAAGGGTCAATTCTCTGTCGGGCATCTGAAACTTCAAGTTTCTCTGTATTTTCAATTCTATACTGTCAAATGAATATTTGATTGTCACCCTAATTTCACGGTGTAACCCTTCCGCGTTGCGCGTTGTGCCTCAGACTGGTGCCCAGAGATGGACTAGGCGCCAAGGCAATGACGGACATCAGTTTACTAGAGCTCGCTTTTCCGGACCAAGTCAGCCGCATCCGCGTCATGCGAAAGAACCATCGTGGATTCGAGGCACTTTGCGGTGACTTCGAGTTGCTCTCAACCGAGTTGGAGAGGGCCCGGAAGGTCAATGAGCAGACGTCACCATGTCTGATCGATCCTGTCACCGAAAGCCTAGACGGGCTGGCCGAGGAAATCGCCGAGCATCTCTCTCGATTCACCAATTCAGAGATTGTCCCGAAAGCCATTTCAGAAGTGGTTCCCATATTCACCCAGGCTCGAACAAAGGACTGAAAATATGCTGCAAAACAGACAGAGGAAGTCAATTAAGTCACTCAGCGCACTCGCCACCGCGGCGACATTGTTCGCCACAAGTGCGTTCGGTCAGGCTCCTCCGGTACAGGAGCCCTCATCCCAAGAAGATATTGAGGCTGCACTGACTGGCGGCGTCCCAATGGGACGTTGGAAAGAGGGTCTGACCTTTGAGGGCATCTCTCCTCAACCGTGGTTGAAAAGTGCGGCAAACTGGTTCCCACGCACCGAAGATGTACAGCCTAACGAGATGAGAATTATTTTCATGGGATCTGCCCCGTTCATTCGCCCTGGGCAAATGAACACGGCGATTCTTGTTGAGTTGGGTAACGGTAAGATTTTCATGTTTGACATTGGTGAGGGCTCACCAGCGAACATCATTGCCAGTGGATATGCACTGAATGAAATTACCGATGTATTCATCACGCACCTGCACGTAGACCACTTTGGTGGGCTGCCGTACCTGTGGATGTTTGGAACCTGGGCCGGTGGATGGCACGAGCAGTTGACGGTCCATGGCCCATCCGGCCGCACCAAGGAGTACGGCACCGCAACGATGGTAGAAGGCATGAAAATGATGACCGGCTGGCACCGGGATGCGTTCAGCGTCTTTCCCGTTGGCAAAGGTTGGGACATCGAAGTCAACGAATTTGATTTCCGTGATAATGGCGGCGTGATCTATGATGAAGACGGGGTCAAAGTCACACACTGGCAAAGAAGCCATGCCAAGGACGGTGCGTCGGGATACCGGATGGACTGGAATGGCATGTGCTTTATCTGGACAGGTGACGGTCGACCCAACATGATCGACATTCCTTTCGCCAAAGGCTGTGATGTCTTCGTCACGGAACAGCAGCAGGAAATCATCGAAATCTCCTCTGGAGTTCAAGGCGTGCCGCCATTCCTCGGGCGGTATACCGTCGATACCCATCACACGCCCAGTTATGCGGCCGGCTACATTGCCAATTTGGTGCAACCCAGGCTTCTGATGAACACTCACATGAGCTATGACCCCTATCAGATCGAGGAAACCGTGGCAGAGATCCGCGAGCATTGGAAAGGCCCTTATCACTTTGGAGCGCCGGACGGGATCGTTGTGAACGTCACCAAAGATCAAATATGGGTTCGCGAAGGCATATTGCCTGATTTTCCAAACTCACGAGCGCCGCAGTTTGACTTTAGCAATGGTCAGTTGATCGTGCCGAAGCCACCCCATCGACGCGAAGACATTCAGGAACCCTACGTACGCGATATGGAGATCGATCCTAAGCTGTACTATCCCGAGGGATATCATCCTGAGCTGCTGACCGAGTGGCCAGTTGATGACGACCTTGTTGTTCCTCTGGAAGCGCTTCCCGAAAATCTGAAAGAGAGTATGGGCGCGGCGTGGCGCCATCGTGAAGCCAACCGCAAAGTGTTGGAAGAGCAAGGTGACAATTAAGTCATAATGACAAACAGGGCGATCACTCGTAAGTTCGGGTGGTCGTTCGAACTTTCCGGAAACATCACGAAGGAATGAAGTCTTGTTAATCGTACTTGGCCTCTACTTTGGAATAGTCTGGCTGGTCTTTTCCAAGTTTCATCTTCTCCCCTGGAATGGGTTCTGGAAAACTCTGGTTTACGGTGTAGCTGCTGTTATCGCTCTGGTGGTCATCGGTGCGCTGAACCACACAACTCCGACTGGCCCGGTATCCATTCAGGGTGTTTCAACGAATATTGCTCCGAATGTGGCCGGCACGGTTACAGAAGTCATTGTCGAGCCAAACCAGGAAGTCGCAAAAGGCGAGCCTCTGTTTCGAATAGATAATGAGGTGTACAAAGCCGAGGTTTCCCGGCTCGAAGCTGTTTTGGAAACTGCAAAGTCATCTGCCGATCAACTGGTATCAGATTTATCAGCTGCCGAGGCCGAGATTGACTCCCTGACTGCTCAGCTGACTTTCGGAATTCAGCGTCGTGATGACATCATCCGTTTGGAAGAACGTGGGGCATCAACCACGTTCCAACTGCAAGAGGCTGTCTCAACCATCGACCAGTTGACCGCGAATATCCGCGCAGCAGAAGCCCGGAAGACAAGCCTTGAGCGGCGTATCGCCGCGAAGATCGACGGGCGTGACGCAGGTGTTGTGGAGGCTGAACAGACACTTGCGCAAGCTCTTTGGGATTTAGAGCAAACGGTTGTAAAAGCGCCCGGAAACGGCGTTGTCACGGCTGTATCACTACGACCAGGTAACCGCGCTACTCCGCTACAAGGGGCAATAACTTTTGTCGAACCCGGAGACTTTGCAGTAATTGCTACTCTGCCCCAATCCAGTCGTGCCAATGTTTCGGTCGGTGACGAAATCCGGCTTGCATTTAGAACGGAACCCGGTGGAGAAATTACCGGCCGTATTTCCGATTTTCCGGTCGGAACTGTCGAAGGTACTGTTGATCTAAGATCAGGTCTTCCCTCATTGCGCGAACTAGCCGGGATATCCAGCTACATCGTATTGGTTGAACTACCTGCAGATGCAGACAGTAATTCCTTGCAATTTGGAACGTCAGGAACAGCTTTGGTTAAGACAGACGAGGCCGGAGCCATTGGGGTTTTGGCAGAGATCCTTTTCTGGGTCACCAAGAAGCTCAATTATCTTTGAAAAACCGGACCAAAGCATCTGTGTCATCAATGAAAACTGTCGAACTCAAATCCTTGGTGTTTCGGTGGCCCGGTCAACCCGACCCGGTGCTCTCAATCGATGACTTTGATCTTGGGGCCGGGGAAAGCGTGTTTATGAGAGGCCCCAGTGGCAGCGGAAAGACCACGTTGCTCTCGGCAATTGCTGGCGTGATCGATGTGCCGCAAAGCGCGGTTCGCGTCGCGGGCACGGATGTCGGGGCTTTGGCCGGAGGTGATCGTGACCGTTTTCGCGTGGATCATTTGGGGATTGTTTTCCAAGTCTTTAATCTTTTGCCTTGGCTCAGTGCGCTTGAAAACACGTTGCTGCCCTGCAGGTTTTCAGCGCAACGTCGCAATCGATCGGGGCCAGACCCCAAGGCTACCGCAACACGGTTGCTAAGTGAGCTGGGTCTTGAAGATACTGAGCTCATAAATCGACCTGCCAGCGCACTGAGTGTTGGGCAGCAACAACGAGTTGCGGCGGCGCGTGCTTTGATAGGGGCGCCTGAAGTAGTTTTGGCGGATGAACCCACCTCGGCTTTGGATGAGGACGCAAAAGGCTCGTTTGTCCAGTTGTTGTTGAAGGAATGCAAAGCATCAGGGGCGAGTTTGTTATTTGTCAGCCATGATCGCAGCCTGGAAAAACACTTCGATCGGAGCGTTGACTTGCCGATGCTGAACGCAGGCAAAACGTGATGTTCAATCTTTGTTATAAAAGCCTTCTCAATCGCCGCTTTATCGCTGCGTTGACTGTTCTTAGCATTGCCTTGAGCGTGGCTTTGATTGTTGGCGTTGAACGACTGCGAACAGAGGCACGAGCGGGTTTTGCCAACTCTGCATCAGGTATCGACCTGATCATTGCGGCACGCGGAAACGATGTGCAGATCCTGATGGCAACGGTTTTTGGTGTAGGCACAACAGGCGCTGGTATCAGCTGGGACAGCTACGAGATGATCGAAGATCTGCCCCAGGTAAGCTGGACAGTGCCGATCATGATGGGTGACAACCACCGTGGATATCCCGTGATCGGAACGTCCGAGCAATATTTTGACCACTTTCGTCATAGTGGCGGCCAGCAGCTGATATTTGCTGAAGGTGTTCCGTTTAAGTCTCCAGATGGCGCAGTGATTGGAGCAAAAGTTGCTCAGGCTTTCGGGTACACGTCAGGTACTGAAATCGTGAATGCCCATGGCTCAGGGGAAGTCGCCTTTGATGTTCACGACGAAGCGCCTTTCACAGTGACCGGCGTGCTGGGGCATACCGGGACGGCCGTTGACCGAATGGTTTTTGTCTCGCTCGAGGGTTTTGACGCCTTACACGAAGAACCTGCATCAGAGGGTGCGGACCCGTTTGTTTTGGTCGATGCACCTGAAGTCGCCGAAGAACACGAAGGCCATGACACCGAGCATTCCCCTAGCGAAGATCACGCAGACAGCGAATTTGCGGACGGGCATGTGGATCACGGCGACGGCCATGGACAAGACGATGACTATGCGGAGCACGGCGAGCCTGACGAGCACGAAGAAGGGCATCAGGATCATGACGACAGTGATGTCCATGAAAGCGACCATGAAGACGAGGCGGAAGCTGCCAGGACCTCTGGCGGGCACGATCACGGTGGCCATGATCATGAACCAGGGACCATCAACGCGATTTTTGCCGGACTTGAGGAGAAGACGGCGGTGCTTTCAATTCAACGGCAACTGGCAGATCATCGCGACGAGGCACTGACTGCTGTTCTCCCTAATGTCGCGCTGTTGCAACTTTGGTCGATTACCAGTACGGCCGAGACTGCACTGCGTCTGATGGCAGGCGCTGTGGCAATGGCCGGAATGATCGGCATGGTGGTCATGTTGTCTGCTTCGCTCGACAACCGGCGGCGTGAATTTGCGATCCTTCGATCCGTGGGCGCAACACCAGCTGGCGTCTTTTCCCTGATCTTGCTTGAAGCCGTTTTTTTGTTGTCGGCCGGCAACGTGCTTGGAGTAATCGCGCTCAGCGCTCTCACGCTCGTGATAGATCCGATTCTTGCCGCAAATTTTGGGCTTCGCATCGGTGTTGACCTGCCGAGTTTTCGCGAGGTTCTTCTCATAGCCCTCGTTTTCTGCTCTGGTCTTCTTGCCAGTATTATACCTGCGTTAAGGGTGTACCGTATGACGCTATCAGACGGACTGTCGGTGCGGCTTTGAATAAAAGGATCCGCTGAAATGAAGACCATTACGCATTTTCTGAATATTTTATTCGCCCTTGCGATTGCGGGGCCTCTTCTTGCAGCGGATCCGCGCAACATAGGTTGGCAGGATCTCCTTCCTGAAGAGCGGCCCTACCACGATCCTTTTGCCACCCTGGAATATTCTCAGGTCAATGCGTTGGCCATGCTTTATCGGATTGAGGTTCTGCATGCGGACACTGCGGATGACAAGAAGCGCGCCGAAGCGGTCCAGATCCGCGAAGATCTTGTGTCTCAAGGTCTTGACCCAGATTGGTTGTTTGAACAACGCGAAATTGTGATGAACCAACGGTTGATTGCTTCGCGCGAACCGAATCTTGATCTTTTGGGGGAGAACGTGCGTCTTCCTGGCTATCTACTTCCCCTGGACATTGTCGACCAGAAGGCGTTCGAATTCCTTCTGGTTCCGACAGTTGGAGCCTGCATCCACACACCACCACCTCCAGCCAATCAGATGGTCTATGTGCGATACGAACAAGGCTTCGAAATTGACGAGTTATATAAGCCAGTTTGGATTAGCGGGGAAATGCGGACACTCAGTCGATCCCAATCGCTCAACTATGTAGATGGCCAAGCCAATATCGAAACTTCATATGCGATGGATGCGCGGGCAGTAGAAATCTATGACTGATCAGTCAGACTAGGGCCCGTTCTTCGGCTTCGCCGGGATACATATTGGCGCCGTTCCCCTGTAGCAGGATCGTTGGTTCGTGCAGTTGTGACGCTGCAAGTCTCATCTGAAGCTCCTTGATGATCAAAACGGCGACTTTTAAACATGAACAGCCAATTTGTGATCACACCAATCCGCGCGTACGGGTTTCACAAATGCGGATTGGCTTTCGATTAAAACGGGAGAAATTGACTATGTGATTGCTGACCTTTCTGATGAGCGTGCATTCCTCTCGTCACGTACGCTCCTGCTGTCTCTAGGCCGGCTGGAGCGGTCACTTACAGAGTTGGTTTCGTCCGCTCGCCCAGGTTAGCGTCGGCGCACTTTGTTTTTTGCAATAGTTTCAATATCTTGAATTCGGGGCGCCCCTTTGATTTTCAAAAGTTATACACGAAGTGATGAATTTTGTTGTAACTGTCTGACGTCAGCGCCCATGGGACAGTTTAGGTCGATTTGATAAGAGAGGGTTTCTGGCTCATCGTAACTGCCAA
>NZ_JBXWQJ010000034.1:0-10862 GCF_059612325.1 Ruegeria sp. CDSA021 | reverse complement strand
GTTCCTTGGCGACGAAGGCGCATTGTGACCTGTTTGGTGCGTAGCTGAATACGGCTACGCAGCACTGGCTCACTCTTCGGATAGTTCGACTTGGTTTGTAGAATAACCACCATCGTATTCGCCATCCTTTACCTGCTGGCCTTGTTTGCATTCTTGACGGGTACATTTGGTTGGCTGGGGCAAGAAAGAGACCCTTTGTCCGGGGTGTTCCTTTTGCCGTTGGGACTACCTTGGATACTTGTAGCGGACTTGGTCTTTGAGTCGGCCAAACCATGGTTCGCGGCGATTGCACCGGTGCTCAACCTGTTGGCGCTGGTTTTGATTTGCAGGTGGGCACGCGGTTTGCGCCAGCAGTGAAGGCTGAACTCTTTCTCACCAAAAGGGAGGAAAACTTGGGAAAAGTGATCTTGGGTATCGTGATCGGGCTCGCCCTCGGCGTGGTTGGGGCGATGACCATGGGTGGCGGTGCCGCGATAGGTGTCGGCGTTGCGACAGGCTTGTCCGCCGGTGTTTGCACCACATTGAAAGGAGCACAAGCCGAGAACCTGATCACCGCCGAGCAAGCGGATCAAATCCTCAATCGCGTAAATTCCGAGATGGCATCTCTGCAAGGAATTGAAACGACAGGCGAGATCGTCGGCAGCGCACAGGCATGCGACGAGTTTCTGTCAAAGTTACGAGAAACGAAGTGAGGTTCCGCTTTGCACGGAACAAAACTGTAAGGATTAACCAACAGGGGACCATCTGATGAAACTCAGTTTACTAAAACTCCTCACACCCATGTTTGTATTTTCGGGCACAGCTGCTCTTGCAATGTCAGAAGCCGATGACGCTTGTATCGACCACTTGCGGCAGGTTGGTGGACCAGACGGTCAATCCGGAACGATTGAAAGCTCAGAGTTCTCAGAGGCGGGTACGCTCGTCATGCTGCGAGACGCAGGTGGAACACTTTGGCGCTGCATCGCGTACAAGGATGGAAACATCGGCGAGATGGCGGTTGTCGAGGCGATGGATGATGGCGGTGGAGCAGTGGCAGGCGCGGCCGGTTCTACCGGTAGCCAACGTGTCAAATTCGATGGTGGTTCCACCGGCGCCGAACTCGTTGGTGAACTCGCGCCCGGAGCGTCACAGCAATATGTTCTCGGTGCCAAAAGCGAACAGTTCCTTTACGTTCGCGTTGCTCCGCGAAATGGCTCCTTGGACTACGTTATTCGCAACCCCGATGGTTCTGAACTGTTGGGATTGATGTCGGCGGACAAGGAGTATCGAGGACAGCTTTGGCAATCTGGTGATCATGTTGTGGAGGTTATCAATCGCAGCAACTCTTCCGTCGACTACAACGTCATTTTCGGAATTGAATAGGTGATCAATCAGAAACCCTGGAACGCAAGTATAAAAAGAGAGGGAAAAACAGATGAAACCCAAGGTCCTATTGGTGATCGGCACGGCGTGTACTACCGCGCTTGCAGCATGCGACGACAGTGGCGGATCAGTGGATGCAAGTGCACCAACTGTGGGCAGCTCTAGCGATCTTTCGTCATTTGAAGGGGCAAGAGCGGGCCAAGCTGAAATGGGTATTCAAAGTCTCGGGTTTGAACTCATCCGAAGCGAGGGGCTAACCTCGTACTGGTTTAACAAGGATACCGGTGCATGCGCTCGGATCACGACCTCCGAGGGAAGGTACTCAGATGTAGCTATGCTGCCATCAGGTGACTGCTGACAGACTTCCATCAATCCCAAATCTGAAAGAAGGTGTTCAAACTTGCAATTCGACCTGGCACACGCGGCGGTCATCGTTGTCGCCTTAATCATCACTAACCTGGCATTGAAATTGGCTGGCGTGATCAATGAAGAAAATAAGCACCAATGGAACTGGAAAGTTGTTCTAGCTTACTTCGTAGTCGTCGTTATCATCAATCTGGTGTGGCCCATTTAAAGTTTCACAGCGGAAAGCTAACTGCCCACTTGATATGGTTGTCGTGAACTAGCCTTTCCGAGAGACTATCAGGTCGCAAGAGTTTGAGCATCAAAGGTTCAAGTATAGAAAGGAGATGGCATGCGGTTTTTGGCGTCCCTCATATTCATTGGTGTTCTCGCAACCACTGCGAATTCTGACGTGACCAGTCGAAATGGCGGTCCAAGCAACAGTCAAATGCTGTCAAAGGGTGGTGACGGAGGCGTTGATGGTGTCGATTTCTTTCGCCCAGTCTTAAGCGGAGTGTTGTATCGATCCGGTTTCAAGGGTGGCGACAAGGATCGAACTGGCCTAAGTGAGGGTCAACGCGAAACTCTGTGCGGTGAAGGGTTTTCAACCGGGTTTTATGCCGACTTTGGCAAAAACACTGAATACGGTCGCACCAGTTGTGGAAACGGATCCTTTGACTATCAAAGTGCCAGATCCTCCCGACCCAGTGCTGTCATGGCTTCCATACACGAGGTGATTCAAAACCCTGGAAAAGGCCCTGTCCTGGTGCACTGCATGTGGGGTGTTCATTCCTCGGGAGCATTGTCGGCAATGGCGCTCGTTCAGTTTTGTGGTTGGACGGAAGAAAGGGCCAAGGAATATTGGAATGATGCCCGAAACGGGGCCCCATGTTCAGGCGGGTGCGACCAGTGGATTGACTCAAAATTCTCCAACTTCAGCGTCGACCCCAAGTTGAAAATCTCCACCGAACAACAGGCAGCGATTTGCCCCAAATGATATTGGGAGGACTATCCAAATGAAGTTCAACCTTCTGGGGTCACTTGCTTTCATTGCACCCACCGTCTTATGGGCGAACGACGATGTTCTAGGTGAAGCCACGACATTTGATAGTCCCAACGGCGGTACTGAACGCTGTATTCGGATCGAAAAAATTCCAATGGGCGAGTATAAGAACAGCGACCTTGAGGAAGAAACAACCTATTGCGAGATCGATTTCTATGCCTCCGAAATTGCGATTTGCCCAAAAACTTGGAGCACCAGCCCAGGAATGGCCGTCTACGATATTTCGGAAGGACCCTACACGGGGAACCGTTCCGAATTCGAGAGAAACGCTTGCAAAGAGGGGAAGGCAGCAAAAGATCTGGCCAAGGACAGGGTGGCTAAGTTCAAGTCCACCATGAACCAAAAGGGCACCAGTGGAACGTTTTCAACCTCGTCGCTGCTTTACTATCATTTCTCCAGATATTTCGACACGACTGTCAAAGTTCCAGTCGCCGTTTGGCGTAGCATGGACGCCCAGGCGCATTTTTCCGAGGTCGCAGAGCCTGGCCTTGCGATTTCTGGCGGCTCTCATGGCGGGCGCATGAACCATGAAGGCTGGCGGGTCTTCGCAGCTGCGGATGCCGACCCGAACTCATACCAACCGACAGATGATCTGTTCACATCGGATCGAACGCAAATATACGGCGTGCTGCTTGATAGCCCTGGGCATCGATACGGCTCGGAAATCAACGGCACCCGTAAATCTGGTTGGGGGAAAGGTCAGAACCGCGATTTTCAGGAAACGCCCGCTTTCTTAGCTTTGCGGTCTTCAAAACCATTGTCAGAGGCAATCGCAGAGGGCGTCAGAGAAGGTCGAAGAGACCGGATGATCAACAAGGATCTCGGCCCCGATGTCAGCGACCAACAGATGGCATTTTGGATGCAAGAACTTACCGAGATTGTTCTCCTAGATTTCATCTTTAGCCAGCAGGACCGCGTAGGAAACATAGACTTCACACCCTATTGGTATTGGGTCGAAGACGGAGACCTGAAGCATAGGAAGGCCAAGCACCATCAGCCAAACGATGGAGACGTTCCCGCCGACGCATTATTGATCCGTCGCAGCAATCTAAACGACAACGATGCTGGTGGGCGGGTTGAGTATGCCAACTTCGCGAAATCTACTCAAATGCTAGAGAAAATGCGGCATTTCTCTCCAAGCACATACCGACGCTTGGTTGCGCTGAATAGTGAGCTTCAAACTCAAGGCCCGGTTTATAACTGGCTGTCGCAAAGCCTTGGGCTGTCAGACAGTCAGATTGCACAAGTCGTCAAAAATACCGCGCTGGCAACGTCCATCCTCCAGAGCAATTGTTCAAATGGTGAATTGATATTCGATTTGGATCCCGCCGCATTTTTTCTGACAAGCGACGCCGAGCAAGAGGCCTTAGACTGTAGTGACCCGTAACCTTTCTACCCTTTTTGCGGCGTGCATTTGGACAGCTCTGCTAGCCTGCAAGGCCGCGGCATTGGATGTCATCGTCATATCGGATCTGAACGGAAGCTACGGTTCGGTAAAATACGATGCCCGCGTCGACAAGGCGATTGAGCGGATAGTCGAGATTGATCCAGATCTGGTTATTTCGACCGGAGATATGGTTGCGGGACAGCGCATTCCCAACTTGTCCGACAAACAGGTCAGGGAAATGTGGAAAGCGTTTCATGAGGCGGTATCAGATCCTTTAACGGCTGCCGGAATTCCGTTTGCGGTCACGCCGGGAAACCATGACGCCTCCGCTTACCGAGGGTTCGAGCGTGAAAGAAAAATATACGCAGAGGAATGGACGCCGAGAAAGCCAGACGTCGACTTCCTGGTTTCAGATGACTACCCGTTCTTCTACGCATTTGAGATGCAAGGCATTACGTTTGCGTCTCTGGATGCTACGACCCTAGGGCCGCTGTCCGGCGATCAGCAGGACCGACTTGTGGAACTGGGTACAAGTGGAGACCCGATTGTCACTTTCAGTCACCTCCCACTTTGGCCCTTCGCGATCAAGCGTGAACGCGAAATCATCGGTGACCCAACACTTGAAAAAATCTATTTGGAAAGCGGTGTGGTTCTGCATCTGTCAGGCCACCATCATGCCTTCTATCCGGGTTGGAAAGATGGTGTTACTTACGTCTCCCAAGCTTGTTTGGGAGGTGGCCCGCGACGGCTTATCGGATCAAAAGCCAGATCACCTCACAGCTTCACTCATGTTACGTTCCAGCCAAACGGAAAATTTGGGATAGCAGTATATCGAGGACCTGACTTCGAAAGGTCGGTAAATTTCAAGTCGCTTCCGGAAGAGATCAGATCCCCGAATGCAGTGTTGAAACGTTTGGACCTTGTGAAATGACTAGAGGTTGAGTTTCAGCTCAACTTTATCAGGGACCAGATCGTTTATCATCTCTTCTATCCGGGCTTCTGAAAGCCCTCCCGAGGTGATGAAAAGCAATGAGACGCGAGACTTTCCGGGGACGTGGTGTTTTCTGACCAGCTTCCAGCCAGCGTCTGCGGCCATGGCTTCAATGTCCCCGCTGACTTTCAATGAGTGCTCTTCGTTTGAAGCCTTGAGCGAAATTTCCACGCCCTTGTTTCGCCCACCGAGCCAAATGAAACACCAACATACAACCGCCACCAGTGTGGCCATCAAGGGTAAGCCCAGCCCTACCGCCAGCCCAAGCACGGTGACTATAATCATTTCCACCGTGTCGACCGGGTCATCCATATTTGATCGGAACCTTAACAGAGCTCCTATTCCAAAAATCACGAACCCGATCATCGATCCGTGCTGTACGACCAGAAACCCAACCGCCATGCCGACAAGCGCATAAAGGAAGAACAGTCGCGGCATGACGATATCGCTGACACTTCTACGGGCTTTACGTCTCACCGGATGATAGACGATCAAGCCAGCCAGAATGATCGTGACGATCACATCGAGAGTAAAGAAATACAGTTCCTGTTTGCCACGAAACTGCGTCCACTGGCGTTCGATGAGAATTTCCGATTCCGAAGCCCCGGCCAGCATCGTCGCAGGGTCGACTTGTGACACCGCAGCACCTGGCAACAGCAGCATCAACAACACGGTCACAAATGTGAGGGTCGTATTCAACTTGTCTTCCTTCCTGCTCACGCCAAAGGCTTACGCTTCACCAAAGGCACATCGTGCCCTATTCAATTCAATCGCAACAGGCGGGATCAGGTAAAGAGATTACCGTGCATTCTTCGGACATCGCGTCCGGACTGTGATACGAACGCTGATACAAGGATATGGTCCAAGCGCGAGAAAATTGAATGGCAGAAAACAAAGTGTTTCCGTCAAAACCTACAATTTCACGGTGTTTCTGCAAACTTAGACGACTCGCTTTTACGGCCAGCTTGGTTGCGGCAGCCTTCTTGCCTTGGACCGATTTTGCCTACGCCGAAAGTGCTGGTTTGGTTCTGGTCGATAAATTCAAGGTGGCAGACAAATCAGAGGGATTTTCAGAGCCTTCCGGTTTGGCAATGTCTAACACTGAAGGCTTCTTGTGGTCTGTAAGTGATGCCGAACCTAAACTGCACCTACTCGGAGTCGACGGGGTATTAGGAAACTCTTTCAAGTTGCCAGCATTGGCAGGATCAGATTTGGAGGGTGTTGCACCTCGAAAAGATGGGTCTGTTTTGGTGCTTCAAGAAACTGACCGATCAATCCTAGTCGTTCACCCAACTGACCCCATTCAACTGACGACAATACCTCTCGCATCTCTTAAAGGTTACCCGACCGCCGCTGAATTACTCGTCGGCAACCCTTTGAATAAGGGACCCGAAGGTATCGCCGTTGACCCGGAATCCGGGCGGGTCTTCGTTGGCATTGAGGGACAACCAAGGTTGTTAATGGTGTTATCGCCAGAGCTAGACGAAATTATTGAGATCATTCCTTTAGCCCGCGATGCAGGTTTTATCTCCGAGCGTGTAGATGATGATGAACTGGATTTGAGCGGCCTGGCATGGTCCCGGTCCTCGCGTTCTCTTTGGATTGTGAGTGACAAAGGCCGTCAGATCTTCATCTACAATCCAGAATCCAAGTCCGTAAAGTCTATCAGTTTGACGTTCACAGAAGATGGAAAACAAAAAGAAGTTAAACATCCCGAAGGGATCGCTCTCGATGAGATCAGAGGGCTTCTCTATATCCTGACAGATGATGCCAAGAAATCGCGGCTTTATGTTTTTGAGCAACCGGAGTTGTGAGGACTGTCCTACTAGTTCTCTACTCTGCGTGGTTGAAAAGCGGGGTTGTGTAAATGAGTGCCGTCTTATGTGCAGCATATTAAGTAAATCTGCGCTCTGTTCGATATGTTTCTAAAAAACATCACCCATCAATATATTCGAATAGCGTCAGGTTCACACATGCGAACCATGTAATAACGTTGGGCTTCAACATGCTCAGTCACCTTAAGGTTATCGATAATGCCCGTATCCAATTCGGTTGTAATTGCGATCATTTGCACTTTAGTGGCCTTTGTTGCAGTTCCAAAATACAGCATTGCCCAAACCTGGGACATCGCATCACAGCACTCTGTCAGCGGCGTAACGGTATATGATACGGATGAGCTGTTAACGTTTGCCGGTCAGTTGGCTTTTGATCGGTCAGGGCGCATCACAGCAGTGGATGTCGCATCAACGATCACGCAGATCTACCGAGAAGACGGTTACTTCTTGGCTGAGGCCTGGCCCGGCCCCGATGGGCAGAGCATAATTGTTGATGAAGGGCGCATTCAAACCATCGAAATTGAAGGTGTAGATACGCGCACGTTCCAAACCCTAGAGAAGATTTTTCAGCCCCTCACCACCTCCTATCCCATAACGCTGAAACGATTTGAGCGGGCGGTTATGCTAGCCGAGGACATACCTGACTTGGAGTTGTCGACCGAACTTGATTACCCGGATCAGGCTGGTGCTCGGCTGAGAGTATTGGGAGAGCCACTGCGAAAACAAGCCGGTAGTGCGACACTCGACAACCCTCCGCGTGAGCTTGGAGAAGCGCTAAGCTTCTATGTCGTGCAAGAGTTTTATTCAACGCTGACCGTCGGGGATATGCTGCGATTTGAGGGATCAGGCAATTACAATTGGGACAAAGACGATGAGCACTCTTTATGGGGCGCTCTTACCTATCGCACGCCGCTGAACAGCAATGGTCTGTACGGTGAGATCTTCTACGGGAACATAAACGCAAAACGTGACCTCTCAGGGGACTTTGCGAGAACAGATATTGACGGCGAGAACTTCACAGTCGCGATGGGTTACCCCGTGATCCGCGATGTGGCCCGTTATGGATATCTTCTGCTGGACTATCGCCTTTCAAAAGCGGATTCAGTCAGTGGTGGCGTTCCACTATCCAGTGACGCGAGTGTCGTTGGCCTTACATATCTTTACGGGCAAAACTATCCAAAGGGACAAGCTCTGGAAGCGGGGCTAACCTTATCTTTTGGTGACAATGACAACGACACGACAGACGCGAATTTTGATGACGGGGACTCTTCGTTCTGGCATTTGAGGGGCGGCATCGGATATGAAAGCCCCCTACCGGGCTTATCGCCCAACACAGCTTGGCGGACAGAGATCTGGGGTCAGTACACAACAGACCGGTTACCCTCTGTCGAAGAGTACTTCCTTGGTGATCGTTATGCGTTGCGTGGATACCGCTTTGACGAAGTGGATGGTGATTCAGGGATCTCAGCAATCTTCGAAGTATCTCACTCCTATTTCCCAAGCTCGCAGAGCGTAAATCGTCTGACGCCCTTCGCTTTTTTCGACGTTGGTTACATCTCGAATAATGATCCCGCCAGTTTCGAAGTGGGAAGTGCAACACTGGCATCGACCGGGTTGGGGCTGGACATCGAGTTTAAGCGAAACTTATTCCTATCCGGATACGTTGGCGTCCCTTTGAGAGACGGTCCTCTGACCGACTCGGGCGACCCAGGCGCGTATCTTGCTCTGACAACAAGTTGGTGAGGATGTTATGAAACTGAACAGAATTGCGTTACTTACAACAGCTTGTTTGATTGCAGAACTGGCCGCTACACAGGTCGTTGCCGGCGGAAATCACTACGGGTGGTGCCGTGGCGTGGGGAATCCTCACCAGTCAAGCCAAGGATGCGGGCAGGCCGGTGGGCAAGGAACAGGTAATCAAATTACCGGCCCAACTCAGCCGGTAGCAAATCAGTTGCCGCCTAAGGGAACCCAGCAAACGCCCACATCCGTTACTGTTCCAGTCCTTGCGCCGGGCGCGGTTCCGAACGCAATTCCCGGTCAGGTTCCTATCGCGACACCAATAGCGGTTCCCGGTCAGGTTCCCACGCCGGTAGTAGCGCCGACCCTAGCTCCGCCTTTGACTCCAAATGCGACTCCAAACCGGGTTCCGACAGCCGTTCCAAATCAGGTTCCGCCATTGGCTACCGGGCCTACCGCGGTGCCGCCGCAAGTTCCGACTGCAACTCCCAATCAAGTTCCGATAGCTATCCCTGGCCAGGTTCCGCCTCAACCTACCGGCCCAACAGCGGTGCCGCCACTTGTGCCCACCGCGACACCAAACCAAATACCAGTCGCAGTTCCTGGTCAGGTCCCGCCTCAGCCCACCGGTCAAACTGCTGTGCCACCGCTCGTCCCGACTGCAACACCAAACCAAATTCCGGTCGCAGTGCCCGGCCGTGTTCCGCAACCCAGCGGTACAACAGCGACGCCACCGCTTGTCCCAACAGCAACCCCCAATCAGGTTCCCACGGCGGTTCCTGGCCAGGTTCCACAGTTGACACCAAAACCTACGGCAACTCACGTGGCCGTCCCAGGGCATCCGAAACCACAAGGCGTCGTGACGATCATGCGTCCCAAGCCGAGGCCGACAACCGGTACTGTCCAACAACCTGGCACAACACAAGTGTCCCACCATTTAACCCACCAAAGCAATGCGAAGAAACACGATCACGTCGCAGCAACACCTGGGCGGCATGATCCGCACGACCTACCGAGATTCCGCAACGCGGCGGCCAAGGAAGACTGGGAATGCGTTGCCAGCGGATTTGGACAGCGCCGTTATGATGCTGGGCGAGGCGTGTTGCTGAACAACGGAGCGTTGCGGCACCTCGGAAACGTGGACGCAATGGCACGCGATGTACCGGCACGACATCCAAAACACTCTGGCTGCATTATTTCGGTCAAACGAAAGCAGCAGTAGCGCCAGGCACATCTTGAAGCCTTAGAGGAATTCTTCCGAGTGGGAAGCTGGTTTCCAACCAAGGTTAAGTTGAAGAATAGACATCAACCGAAGGTGTCATCTCTCAGAAGGTTAATGAGGCATATCCACACTTTCATTGCAAGCCTTTGAGTTTCCGACGATGGCCCTTCAAAACCTCGCTTGCATCGCAATCCAGCCGTCGGAGCGTATAATGCGAATATGACAAGAGATATTGAATCTAACGCTCAGACAATTGCTGATGCCCTGACCTCTGCCCAGCAGATACCTAAACTGTCTTCAGAGGCAGGACAGCTATCGCTGGATGACGCTTATTCGATTGCTAGTCGTGTCCGCGAGATTCTGGACAAAGAAAGAGTTGGCAGAAAAGTCGGCTTCACGAACCGCACGATTTGGCCTGTTTACGGTGTGGATCAACCCATTTGGGGAGAGGTCCACGCAGATGGGCTGTTTTCGACTGATCAGCCGGTAAACTTGGCAAGGTATTCAGAACCGAGAATCGAGCCAGAAATCGTACTGGGCCTTAAACATGCACCAACAGCTGAAATGAACAATGAGCAGTTGGCAGGTTGCGTGGAGTGGGTCGCTCCAGGATTTGAAATTGTGCAATCGATTTATCCCGACTGGAAATTCTCGGTCGAAGATTCAATCGCAGCACAAGGATTGCACGGCTGCCTTGTTCTTGGCGACAAAATCGCGGCGACGCATGATGTCTTGACCGGCTTGGCAGAGGTGCCACTAGCATTGTTCAAGGGCACCGAGGCCATCGGGTCCGGCAAGGGTGAAAACGCGCTTGGAGGCCCAATTGAAGTCCTGGCTCATCTTGTGTCTGACGTCAGCGCCCATGGGACAGTTTAGGTCGATTTGATAAGAGAGGGTTTCTGGCTCATCGTAACTGCCAA
>NZ_JBXWQJ010000033.1:0-11071 GCF_059612325.1 Ruegeria sp. CDSA021 | reverse complement strand
TCAGGCGGCCATTGGTTGACCCGGCTAATTGGCTTCAATGTAGGCGTTGAGATTGGCCAGTTGGTTGTCATAGCGGCGGCCTTTCTGGCTGTTGGACTTTGGCGCAAGGAACCGTGGTACAGATCGCTCATCGTGGTACCCGTGAGTTTTGTCATCGCTTTGGTGGGCGCCTTCTGGACTGTCGAGCGGGCTCTTGCAGCGTTGACATAATACGTGAGCATCAAGTCTATGGTTTTTGATTGTCCGCTATTTGTCAGAAGCCGTCTCCGAGCCAATGCGAACCAAAGGCTGCATTGTCCGCGTCTGTTGAGTTCCGACATGGTGCAGCGAAGGTTGATGTTTCCCGAACCAGCCTTTCGTGCCAATCACGGCGAAGGTGTCAGGAAGCCCACTTTGATCGATGCTGCGCGGTGCCCCAATGACGGCGACGCGCAAAACCAGACTTTGCAAATTTACGAGAACGGCTCAAAAGAAATTGCCTTTCACCAAACGGCGAACATTCTGGGGTGTCGTCAGGCAAACTAACCGTTCGCAGTATTCCAACAGAATCTCTGTGCGGAACCCGGAATTGCGTTAAAGTTGCGTAAACAACGTTGGTTCCTCACTTTGAGACGAAATCATCCAAAGCAATATTGAAAGAAAATAGAATGAAACGCCTGTTTCCATCTCTGCCGGAGAACGCGACACTTGGAAGTGTCTATCAAGCCTTTCCAGACAAACTTTCTCCGCTTTGTGCGTACGAAAGTCTTGTGATGAGGGGCGAGAGCGACCTCTCGGTTGCCGAACGTGAATTAATTGCAGCCTATGTCTCGGGTTTGAATGCTTGTGCGTATTGCCATGGAGCACACATCGTTTTCGCCAAAGCCTACGGAATTGAGGTCGAGACAATCGAGGCACTGATGGAAGATCGCGATACGGCACCCGTCGAGGATCATCTCAAACCGTTACTGGCATACATTGAAAAGCTTACTGTCTCGCCATCACGAATGACGGAAGCCGACGCAAATGCGGTCTACGCGGCAGGCTGGTCGGAGAGTGCGTTGTTCGATGCTATACAGGTCTGTGGTGTCTTTAGTCTCGTGAACCGCTTCATAGAAGGAACAGGTGTCCAAAGTCCTGGCAACGATCCAAGGCAAGCGGATGAGGCCACATTAATCCGATACCGCAGTGACACCTTCTACACCGATTTTGGACGGGAGAATGGCCTCGACATTCCTTGAATTGATGTTGTTTTAACTTTCGAACAGTGACGAAAAACTGGTCCAACAAGAAGTCAGAAGCGTCCTTCGCTCTCGGGGTTGTCCCATTCGTTGGATCAAGTCGGCGCCGTTAGTTATATTGGTGGATCTATGTTCAAGCCTCGATGATCCGTCCGGCTTTTCGTAGATAACCCATTTTCTGATAAGGTTTGGAGACTTGAGGGCTTTGTAAGGGGGGAGAGTTGCTTAAGTTTGACGCTGAGACAACGAGATTACTTGAAATTGCCTATCAGGGAGCTGAGTTGACACGGCGAAGACAGGCTTCATTTGATGCGCTGTGCCCTGCTCCCGGTGAAACTATTTTGGACATTGGTTGTGGCAACGGTCTGTTAACGGCAGAGTTGGCTCGCACAGTTGGCTCGGATGGTTATGTCATCGGGATCGACCCAAGCGAGGACATGACAGCAGCCGCAAAAGAACGATGCAGCGACTACGCAAACGTGGAGTTTCGTGCAGGTTCCGCAAATCACTTGCCCATTGAGGATGAACGTGCTGACAAGGCCGTCTCGGTACAGGTCTTTGAGTACATCGAAGACGTAGACGGTGCATTGGCTGACACGCTGCGGTGCGTCAAACCCGGTGGGCGCCTTGTCATCAGCGATCTACACTTTGGCAGCTTGATTTGGTTCAGCGACGAGCCCGACAGAATGCAAAAGATGCTGACATCCTGGAACCAGCACTTTGTGAGTGGTTCCATCCCGGAAAGACTGCCCGCACTGATAAAGGCTCGCGGCAACCATGTGGAAGATGTCTTGTCGTTCACAATGACAGATCACCAGCTAAAACCTGATGGCCTCGCAATCATGATGATGCACCTCATGAAGCAATACGCTGTCGCAAATGACCATGTTGATCCCGCTGTTGCGCAATCGTGGTTTGACGAACAGCTTAGCCTTGCAAAAGTTGGACGCTTCTTTTTTTCGATGACCCAATTTATCGTCGTGGCGCGTAAAAGGGGTTGATAGACCGAAATGACTTGGCCTCGGTTCTTCCGCTGGCTCGCTGAAAGGTACAGTTCAAGAGCCCCCCTCAGGTATCGTTGTCGTCGTGATTGGTGCTGCAATCTTTTGTCCGAACTTAATTGTCGCCGTTGAAGCCCCAATGAAGGGCCAGACGCGCAGCCATTGATCAGGCGTTCGAACGACCGCAGCGATAGACGTAATGCACAGAAGGTCTCGTGTTGGTGCTAACTCTATGGCTACAACACAGGTACGTGGCTGTCACTTCCAGCTTGCAGCTGCCTTTGGTGTGATCCAATCGCCATATCCGGCCGATTGTCACCAAATGTCGTCAGAACCTTCCCGGATACAGATTCATCATGCTCTGCACGTCCAGTTCACTCGAAAACGCGTCCGGATTACTCCAGATCACCTCGTTAATATAGTCGCGTTCCGAGTGAAGATCGTTGGCTGTAGGCCGTGATTCCCGGTTTTCGGGGAGGCCTCTCTTTGTCCAACCGAACAGTCCACCAAATACGGTCCAGATGCTGGGTGACATTGTATGGGAAGCCATCTCGTGGTCCTTTCCGACTTACTTGCGCTGTCGCAACAAGAGTAACTGTTCCCCCGTTTTTCTGGTATCCAGCACAAAATTGTGCTGTTCTACAAAAATGAAGAACGGTTTCCGAAACTGGTCGGGTATTCGCGTGTTCCTCTCTGTTTTCAGAGAAGGATCGACGCTTGCGGCCTCCAAAAAGCTACAGGTCTCCCAACCAACGGTTGCCCGGCGCGTTGATGTTCTCGAAAAAGAAACAGGCTTGACGCTGTTTGAGCGCGGTACGCACGGGTTCAAACCGACCCGAGAAGCCCTTCGCCTCGTTCCCCTCGCCGAAGCAATCGAGGCTTCAGTCCTCGAATTTACCGACTGCGCGAAAGAATTGACGTCGACACAACCCATCCGTATCACCGCTTATTCGGCAAACTTCTCAGCACGCATGATCGAAATCGTAAACGCGTTTTCCGCCGACAATCAGGATGTCGCATTCGAGTTTTTGTCCAGTGTTCGGGCGCTGGACCTGATGGCCGGGGAGGCAGACATTGCGTTGCGCCTTGCGAGAACCGATCCTGATCCTGACCTGATCTGCCGGAAGATTAGCACGGCACGCTGGTCTTTGTTCGGCAGCAAAAACTACGCGGACAAATTTGGCCTGCCGGGGTCAACAAATGATCTGGCCGGGCATCAGTTTGTTACCTTTCAGCGGGACGATGTACCGAATGTTTTCCACGAATGGTTGACCAATCACGTGGCACCAGAACAGATCGTCATGTCTTTCACTGAACTGGAGCTAATGCATGCGGCGATCAGATCAGGGCAAGGTCTTGGGATCAGCAATGTCAAGCTGGTTGAAGCAGACATGTCTTTTCTCCGATGCTTCGACGAAATCCCCGAACTTGCGGTGCCGCACCTAATGCTCATTTCACCGGAAGCCTATCGTCGGCCAGAGGTTAGAGGATTCGTTAAGTTCTTCGCACCTCGATACGCTGCAATCTACAAGTAGTGATCGAGTAAAAAAGAACTGATGCTATACTTTGTGAAACGCAGACAAGCTCTTTTGCATTTAAACGAGTTCAGCGGACAAAGAGAGCGCCGGTTTAAGCCATTCCTCTCCGCACAGGGATTTCAGGACGTTTCAATCGGAAGGTTTTGATCGGCGCTCCACTCAGCCCAAGAACCATCATAGAGGCGCGACTTGTCGAACCCCATGTGGCGAAGCGCAAGGAGACCGCAAGAGGCGGCAATACCGCGACCGCAATACGCAATAACCTCGTCGTCGGTTTGAATTCCCTTGTCCTGATAGTGCTGAAGGAGGCGGAGGCGATCCGCCAACCTGAAAGAGCCTCGTTCCTTTAGTTTTGCTGCCCGCTCAGCAATAGGTGTGTGTGCCAAATCCGGATCGATGTTCGATATCGCCGGTATGTTAACTGCACCGGGGATATGTCCCGAGCGACCTCCCCATGTGTGAACACCATCGCCTCGGAAGAGGTCGTTTGGCAGAAAGTCTACAACTCTGACCTCAGGCTTACCTATCGCGTCCAGAACCTCAGTTTTGCTGGCAATCCAATTGCTTTGCGCCTTGGGAGCGAAGTCGCCAGGCTCAACGGATGGATCACCGGCTTCAACCGCTCGACCTTCCAGTTTCCATTGCTGCAAACCACCATCCAAAACCTGTATATTTTCATGACCATAGTACGAAAGCGCCCACCAAAGACGTGCAGAAGCCAAGGGCAGCCCAGAGTCATCGTAAACCACGACATGACAGTCATTGGATACACCCAACTCGCGAATCTTTTCCCCGAAATCCTCTGGCCCGAGCATCATATCGGGAACGTTCTGAGTGCTGTCCGCAAGCTCCGTCGACATACCAACATACACAGCGCCAGGAATGTGCTCAGCTTGGAACTCGCTCCTATCGTCGTAGGCCACACCCTTGCCGCTTTCCTCCCTGAACTTCCAGCGAACATCAATGATGCGCAGTTTCGGGTCAGTCAGGTTATCTGCCAACCAAGCCGTATCAATAAGCGGGCGAGTTTGGGTTGTCATACCTACGTTCTCCTCTAACTGGACGCTGGTCGGGCCGTATGGAATAATCCCCAAAATTGCTTTCGGAGTCCAATTTTAGGAAATCGGGATTTGATGAAGCAACTATGGTCGGAATTGGATTTCGATGAACGTATTGCCTATCGGAAGCAATTTAAGCTGAAATTACGGCACCTTGTTAAGTCGATTTCCTTTGACTCACTCATAGTTAAGCATGCTCATAAAGCTGACTACTGGAAAGGCTTGGAACGGATAATGGAAGGTTTGGATGCTCGAAGATCGGTACGGAAGCCCGCTAACGACAACATCACAAACTGCACGTGACGCCTATGTTGAAGGCATCGACCGTTTTCTGGGTGCTTTTGATGATGTCGAAGAAGCTTACCGTTCTGCAATGCAGGCAGATGATAGTTTTGCCATGCCCCATGTTGGCCTTGCGCGCTATCTTGTTACCGTCGGCCGCGGACAAGATGCAAAGCGAGAATTAGCCGCCGCCAAGGAACTGTCGCAAGGCGTCTGCCTGCGTGAAGCCGCCCAGATCGACATTATCAGCGATCTAATAGAGGGGCGTGCACCGCAGGCCTACAGGCGCATCCGAGATCACGTCACAGACCATCCGCGAGATATTTTGCTGGCCCAGACATGTACCAGCGTATTTGGCCTAATAGGGTTTTCAGGTCAGGCAGGACGCGAGGCAGAGCAGCTTGCGTACACAACCATGTTGAAGCCACACTATGGCGACGACTGGTGGTTTCTCTGCCAGCATGCCTTTGCCCAGATGGAGGCCGGACAGATCGGCCCCGCCGCGGAAAACATCGAGCGCGCGCTTGAGTTGAAGCCAGACAGCGCACACAGTGCACATGTCAGGGCCCATCTCTACTATGAGAACGGGGAGACGGACGCTGGCTACGCTTTTCTGCGCGATTTCTGGCAAGACTATCCCACCACTGCTTACCTGCACTGTCACCTCAGTTGGCACGTGGCTCTCTGGGCGCTTGAAAGCGGCGATGTGACTGGAATGTGGAAGATATTCGATGAATGTGTTTCCCCCGACCGCCCTCCTGCACCGCCACTGAATGTATTGACGGATAGTGTGGCCATTGTTCACCGAGCCTATTTAGCCGGCGAGTCTGTACCTCAGGAGTGCTGGCAGCAACTCAGTGACTATGCTGTTCAGTTCTTTCCTTCACCTGGCCTCGCTTTCGCGGACGTTCACGCTGCTCTTGCGCATGCCATGGCTGGACAAAGAGAGCGTCTGGAATCGACCATAGAGCGCGCAAAGGGACCCGCAGGCCCTACCGTTGCCTCTGTCGCAGGCGCATTCCGTGCGCTGGCGGATGGAAATGCGGACGAAGCGATTGAGAAATTTGTAAGTGTCATGTCTGAGCACGAACGCCTTGGCGGCAGCCGGGCGCAACGCGACATTGTCGAGTTTACGTTGGCTCATGCGCTTGCAATTTCCGGGCAATCGAATGAAGCTCGACGCATTCTCAACATGCATCGACCGCATACCTCTCACGACCACGCGGTAGCTGGTTTGGCGAAGTAGGATGCCTATGTTCTTTGATGTCCGCTATGAGCGCTTGTCCGCTTCAGGTTCGATGTCGATCAACCGATGTGTCTGCTTCTCGGGCTCTAGACAGCTCGCTGGTGAAGGTCCGTTTCGGGCTGCGACAAGCCAAGTATGCAACCCGCAGAAAATGACTGCTGTGGGCAAAAGCTGCCGAAAACTGACCCGGTCCTAAGATGTTTTGTCAACCGCGGGCGCGCATCTCCAAAGCGTCTTGTGTAGTTAGAATGTTTCCCGCGTAACCCCATGAACCGCTGCTTACTTCTAGCAACCGGACAGACGTTCCATTTTGTATTGTTTGCCCGGCGACTTCGCCGAAGGCCTTGGTGACATTTTGTATTATCCTGCCTTTTTCTTCTGCCGAAAACACACCTTCAAGCACCTGAATTTCAATTGAGGGCATCGCACACTCCATTTCTTAAGACTTACCAAAATGCTGGTCTATACTTGGCCGATTGTTCCACAAGATGACATGCAATGCCCATTCTTGTAAGAATTCTATGCAATTTCGAGAGGAGCAACCACATGTCAGCAATGGTTTCATTTCGCTCGGTCGTTGATCCAACGGATTGCGATTTTCTTGGACATATGAATGTTTCGAGGTACTTCGCCGCATGTTCCGACGGTGTACTAGCCATTCAATCTGAAATGGGGTTAACCGCAAACGATATGCGTACGGGACGCCGGGTTTCATTCGCCGTTGTCAACGCCCAAAGCGATTTCCGCGCAGAGCTTACTGCTGGCGACTCGATACGGCTGGAGACAGAAGTTGTAGCGATTGGCTCTAAATCCATGACCTTTAGGCATCGGCTTTTTCGAGTTGACGGCAACAAGATGGCGTTCGAAACCGAATTCAAATGCGTGCTGCTAAGCCTTGAAACCCGCCAGGCCACAGAGATTCCCGATGACGTTCGCGAAAGTGCAACCAAATGGTTGGAGAACCCAAACTGAATGACCAGAAAGTCCCGAAATACCGTGGTCTACTCCGACCAATCTTAGTGCCGTATATCAATCGGCGGCTTTGTCCGGAGACTGTGTAAAAACTCTGACTGTCCGGCGAAAAACGCCGAAAACAGCCTCTATGTGTGTTCTCTCGCACTTCTAAGAGAGCTTTTGCACAGGCGCCGAAATCGAGCGCGACGAGAGAGCTCATGGGCCGGAGTTTTCATACAGCCTCTCCGCATCGCTAGAATACCAAAGCTTGGTTTTGAAGGTCCGGTTCGGGCTGACTGTGTTGAAATACTCAAAAAACTGGAAAGCCTAAATTTTCTGCGAACCTCGATCAATCGCAATAGATCACCACCGATATCGATGACGAGCGTTGAGACACTCGCTGGCGGCCAGCAACTGATTTAGGCCGACCTTTCGGCTAAAAATTTCAATCGGGCCTGTAAGGGCAATTTTGCATTCGAATTTGCGCGAACTTGGATTTTTTCAACACAATCGGCTGGGAGTATTCGTTCAGGTCCAGTGTTTCAGCAGTTAGGTTCTTTTCGTTTTTTACCGTAGCGTCCACCGATCAAGCGTGCATACCAGATTGTGTTTTGACGTTTCTTGGAATGGCGAACCTTTCTGACGTAAACTTCACCAATGGAACGTCGACTTGCCGCGATCTTGGCCGCTGATGTGGTTGGTTATTCACGCTTGATGGGCGCGAATGAGATCGGCGTTTTGAACGCTCTCAAAGCACTTCGTTCGGAGCTGTTCGATCCACAGGTTGAGAAACATCATGGTCGCATCGTCAAACTAATGGGTGACGGAACGCTCGTGGAGTTTGCTTCGGTCGTTGATGCAGTGAACTGCGCGGCTGAAATCCAAGCGAAACTGGCGAAGAGAAACGACAACCTGTCTCCTGAAGAGCAGCTTGAATTGAGGATCGGCATAAATCTTGGCGACGTGATGATCGATGGCGATGACCTTTATGGTGACGGTGTAAATGTCGCGGCACGGATTGAGGAGTTGGCGGAGCCTGGTAGCGTTTGCGTGTCTGAAGTTGTTGCAACTCAGGCAGCCGGCAAAGCTAACGTTGGTTTCGAATACTTGGGCGAAACCCGCCTGAAGAACATTTCTGAGCCGGTGCGAATTTATCATGTAAATCCTCAGAGCCGAGCAATCAGCCGCCGCAGCTGGGTTAGGAGCCGTGGCGTTCAGGTGGCAATAGGCGGAGCGCTTCTGATCACTGCGGCATTTGTGGTTTGGCAAGGCATGCATCGCTGGGGTGCCAATGAAGCCGTTCCTTTTGACGAGGCTACGGCTCTGACCCGGCCTACAGGTCCTACGATAGCGGTTTTGGCGTTCGAGAACCTAAGTGGAAACCCGTCGAAAGATTACTTGTCCGATGGCATCAGCGAGGATGTGATTATCGAACTCGGACGCTATCGCGACCTCAACGTCTTATCGCGGCACACCACTTTCTCCTACCGCGGGCAACATCAGGATGTGCGCGGTATCGGTGAAGCCTTGGGTGCCGATTTGGTGCTTGAAGGTACGGTACGACAAGCGGGTGATCGTCTGCGAGTTACGGCACGCCTGATCGACACCCAGAGCAGAGCGCAGGTCTGGTCCGAGGCGTTCGATGAGAACCTTACGACCGCCAATCTCTTTGATGTGCAATCTCGGATCACCGAGCGCGTTGCAGTTGCGATTGGTGACACGCGCGGCGCCATCAGGCGAACAGACGAAAGGCGGGCACGGGCAAAACCGCCGGAACGATTGTCGTCGTATGAATGCACCATGTTTTATGACGATTTGTACGATAGACCGGATGTGCAGAAGCGGGTCCATGGTTGCATTGAAAGGGTAATCACGGAAGAGCCGGATTATTGGCGCGCCTGGGCGCAGCTGGCCGAGGCATTGCGTGTAGATCTAAGCTTTTTTGGGGATCGCTATGCTGGCACATATGAGGAAAAACTCAACCGAGCTTTGGCTGCCGCCAACGAAGCCAAGGCACTCAACCCAAACTCGGCCCGTGTCCGACTTATCTTGGGTATTCTTCTGCTCATGAATGGGGATCGCGACGGCTTTTTCGCCGAGGCGGAGGACGCGCTCGCTATTGGAGGCGACCGCAGCGTGGAGGCGGAATTCGGCTACTGGCTGGTCTGGACCGGGCGTTTCGATCTGGGCGCGGCACTTGTACGGCGGGCTATCGACCTCGACCCAGGGTCGACCATCAAGGATTGGCATCAAGCGCTCTCGGAATACCACTTTCACAAGGGTGAATACGAACTTGCGCTTGCCGAAGCGCGCAAGGGCGTGCTGCTGGATTATTGGTGGTCGATGATCCCCGAAGTCACGGTTCTCGCCAGGCTTGGACGCGCTGACGAACTTGAGCGCGCCCGAAACCGGCTTGAAGCCACGCGCCCCGGCGTGAAAATCGCCGATATTGTTTGGGTGTATCGCCGTTACCAGCGTCCGGACGCTCTTATAGCGCCCTACGTTGATGCCTTCCGGAAGGCAGGATTGCCGGAGGGCACTTATCGAGCATTGGATTTGAACGACCGAGGCTAAATCGTTGTCGGTCCCGGAAGCAGATTGCGCGCTCTAGATTGACTATATTTTGGTCTGAAAAAATGGACCTACTACGGCGTTATTCCGGTGGCCGCTTGGTCCCGCACTTCGGAAACTGAAAGGCAGGGTGAAAAAGCCTGCTCTGGACTGATAGTCGTACTTGCGAGATTTTTTCAATAAAGGCCGCTGGGAAGCGGCCTAAAAAATTATACCTCAGTAGCTTCAGCGATGGCGAGCGTGTCTTCAATATCTATGCCTAGCAGCGGGTTGTGCCAAAGCCGTCCATGCAGGCGCGAGCCGATTTGTGCTATGATCACAGCTGAGGGAATCAAAAGCCGAGTCATCGATTGATCACCTCGCACCAAGGGAGTTTCAATGAAAACGATGTCTTTCAGGCTGATACCCAACCCAAACGACATGGTGGCCTCGGATTTCACCGATCCTGGCTCCTTCACGACCAGTGATACGAACGAAAGAAACTGGTTCAAGTTTGCAAACGACGACGAGACTATTCTCTCGGGCGTTTGGGAATGCCCACCCTGTCGTGAAGAGATCGATGCTTATCCGGTACATGAAATGATGACCGTGATTTCTGGGTCCGTAACACTGACGCATCCTGACGGAGACGCTGAGACCTTCACGGCTGGCGATACGTTTTTCATCAAAAAAGGGAGCAGGTTGATCTGGGAGATCACAGAAAAATTGCGGAAGTACTACATGATCGTCTCTTAGGAAGTTCGTATTGCGAGGCGATCCCTGCGATCAACCTATGACCAAAACGGGCTCGAAACATACATTCTCCGGTTGCTGCACGAATGGCAGCTATGGGTTGCGAACGGTGCCCTAGAGCCCTGAGCGGACTTCGTAATCAGCCAGTTGGAGTGAAGAGCCGCATCTACTATTGTCAAAGCATGTCGAGCAAGGGACAACAATTGCAACGAAAATTGGCGGCAATACTGGCCGCGGATGTCGTTGGGTATTCGGCGCTCATGCACAAAGATGAGCACGCTACACTTCTAATGCTTGATCACCTGGAAAGTGATATCGTCACCCCAACAATAGCGGGCCAATCAGGTCGGGTCGTGAAGAGCATGGGTGATGGTTGGTTGGCGCGATTTGACGGTTTTGTTGCAAAGATTTGAGCCCGTTGAGTTGTTTCAGCAATCGCTTGTGAGTCAGATGGCGAGCTCAGCGAACT
>NZ_JBXWQJ010000032.1:0-12864 GCF_059612325.1 Ruegeria sp. CDSA021 | reverse complement strand
ATTTTGCTACGCTGCCCGTGTTGGTTTGCTCTTGACCCGATTAAGTGAGATTTTTATCCAAGGCTTAATAGGATAAAAATTAGAAGAATAATTACTGAGACGAAACTGATTACTCCGAGTCGACGATTAATTTTTTTCATTTCATTTGTCATTGTTTCCACACTGGTTTCCCAACGGGACGGAGCCGCTAAGTTAGACGGCGAAGGAGTCTCGACTTCGATCGTCGAGTCGCTTTCGTCGTCGCCATGATCCTGCGACTGAGCCGTTAAACCGACTCCTTCTATCGACCTAACCACAGATATATCGAGATCCGTTTCGCTAAGATCGAATTGGAATATTGGGTCATCGTCAGATGCGGGCTTGTTGCGGCTTGCTCGTTCCCAGAACTGATCCGGAACTTCGCTTTTGTTCTGCACATCAGATTTGCTACTTAGGTATTTTACTGTTCTACCTTCGTCGATACTTGGAGACCAAGTGGCGAAGAAATTCGCGAATCTGCCAACATCGAATCTGATACTAAGCTCAGACCCCTGGTTACTTAGCTCTTCTAACAGGCGTTCAAATCGCACACCAGTAATGTAGATTGAAAGATAAAAGCTTTCATCGCAATTGACATCAAAATCGTTGATCGCCGGAATGCCATGGATTTCGACGATCTCACCGACTTCTTCGCTTTTATCCCACTCATTAATCGTGACATTGATTGTAGTAAATTTGTTTGGACTGCCCAAAATGGAAAGTTTGAATTGACCCCATTGGCTCTCACGGATGATGCCTTTTGCTCCAATTGCCCGTGAAAAGTAGTGTTCTTTTTCCTTGTCGCCGTTTTCATCGGTCCCACTAAAACGCTCAATACCGAGACGTGTGGCGAGTTGCACATCTCTACAGATCAGATCCAGTGTAAGGTATCTCTGAATCTCGTATTCACGAGGACTACTGTCGAGCGTCTCATCTTCATCAAGCTCGACAAATGCGCCGGATTTGTGAAAGCCACCTTCCGGTAAAAACATAATTTTCAAAGCAATACCTCAATGGTTGAAACCAACATCGAAACTATCTTGTGATTATTCTGGTACTGCAAGGCTTTGTGTGGACTGGATGCCAATAACTCACGTGTAATGATCAGTTTGTCAGTTCTGCTTGACGTGCCGAGCGGTTAGGAATCATGTCGAGGACATTTAACTGCCCTTGGTCTGCCCGTCGTATTTCGTCAATTTCCGCACCGCTTCGCTGCAAAAGTCCGGAAATCGAGTCCGGAAATTCCGATCCTCGGAAACAGGTCTCGGCCCAAAAAAGATTTATTTTCAAAGTGTTATGATGGTGCTGCTGGAGAGAATTGAACTCTCGACCTCTCCCTTACCAAGGGAGTGCTCTACCTCTGAGCTACAGCAGCGCTGTGGGCGGGTGATTAGACTCAAACGAAACGCGGCGCAAGGGTGTCTGGACGGTTTTTTTCGCCTCCTGTAGAGAAAGATTATGACAGAAAAAAATTCACCCAAAAAACAAGGCAAATCCGGGGACGCAAGAGAAGAGCGTTTGAAGGCGGCGCTGAAGGCGAATATGGCGCGGCGCAAGGCGCAGGCCAAGGCGCGGGCGACATCCGGGGACAAAGCCGATAAGGACGAGGGATAAGAGCAGATGGATTCGATTATTGTGACGGGCAACGGCCCGCTGAACGGGCAAATCCCGATTGCGGGGGCTAAGAACGCGTGTCTGACGCTGATGCCCGCGACGCTTCTGAGCGAAGAACCGCTGACGCTGACCAATGCGCCACGGTTGAGCGACATCAAAACCATGACCGCCCTGCTGCAATCGCTGGGGGCCGAGGTGTCGTCGCTGCAAGACGGGCAGGTGATCGCAATGTCGAGCCATAACCTGACCAGTCAGACTGCCGACTATGACATCGTACGTAAGATGCGTGCTTCTAATCTGGTGCTTGGCCCATTGCTGGCGCGGTTTGGGCAGGCGGTTGTGTCACTGCCTGGTGGTTGCGCTATTGGCGCGCGTCCGATGGATCTGCATGTCGAGGGGCTTGAGGCGCTGGGCGCAGAGATCGAGCTGAAAGACGGGTATCTGCACGCCAAGGCTCCGGGCGGGCTGAAAGGCGCGGTGCATGAGATGCGCTTTGCCTCCGTTGGGGCCACTGAAAACATCGTCATGGCTGCAACGTTGGCCAAGGGCACCACGGTTCTGAAAAACGCCGCGCGCGAGCCTGAGATCGTCGATCTGGTAGAGTGCCTGCGCAAAATGGGGGCTCAGATTTCGGGCGAGGGGACCCCGACCATCGAAATTCAGGGTGTTGATCGGTTGCATGGGGCGACGCATCAGGTTGTTACGGACCGGATCGAGCTCGGCACCTATATGCTGGCCCCGGCCATTTGCGGCGGCGAGGTCGAACTGCTGGGCGGGCGCATGTCGCTGGTCGAGTCTTTTGCCGGGAAATTGGACGCCGCAGGGGTCAGCGTCACGGAAACCGAAAATGGACTGAAAGTTGCCCGAAAGAATGGCCGCGTACGGGCCGTGGATGTGGTGACAGAACCTTTCCCGGGTTTCCCGACGGACCTTCAGGCGCAGATGATGGCGCTGATGTGTACTGCTGAAGGAACCTCGGTGCTGGAGGAACGCATTTTCGAAAACCGATTCATGCACGCGCCCGAACTGGTGCGCATGGGCGCAAATATCGAAGTGCATGGTGGCACAGCCACTGTCACGGGTGTTGAAAGCCTCAAAGGTGCGCCTGTGATGGCAACGGACCTGCGCGCCTCGGTCTCGCTTATTCTGGCGGGGCTTGCGGCAGAGGGTGAAACAACTGTCAGCCGGGTCTATCATCTGGATCGCGGATATGAGCATGTGGTGCGCAAGCTGGAAGGCGTAGGTGCAAGAATCGAACGGATCAAGGGCCAATGACAGACGCAAGTTTTGAAGACGGGCGCGAGGCCCCGCTGAACCTGGGCGCTGAGGACAGCGATGACCTGCAGGTGATCTCGACTTTGGCGCAGGACGCGGTTTTCCCTGTGACCGAGATGAAATGGCAGCCGCCGCAGCGCCGTTTTGGCCTTCTGCTGAACCGCTTCCGCTGGGAAGACAAAGATGCGGCCACCCGCCGTGACCGCCCGTTTGAACGGGTGCAATCCGTGCTGGTCTTCGATTCGGTCCTGTCCGTGGCCAGTCAGGGCATCGATCGCAGCGAGAAGGACATGGTCATGTCCCTACTGTCGGTCGATTTCGAAGCAGACGAGGATGGCGCGGGTCATATCTTGCTGACTTTGGCAGGTGACGGTGTGATCCGCCTGAAGGTCGAAGCTATCGACGTGACCCTCAAGGACGTCACGCGCCCGTATCAGGCCCCCTCGGGTCAGGCCCCGCATCATCCGGAATAAATGCAGAATAAGCGCGGTATCTCTCAGGCGTTCTCCAAATCGCCAGAAGGCATCGCGCTGCGTCCGGCCACCGTGTTCGATGTGTTCGACATCAGCCGGGTTCTGATCCGGTCGATCACGCAGCTTTGTGTGGCCGATCACAACAACGACCCCGATCACTTGAAACAGTGGACCGCAAACAAAGACCCGGAGACCATCCGAGGGTGGTTCAAGCCCGGATCCCAGATCTGGCTGGCCGAACGCGAAGGGCAGGTGGCCGCTGCCGGCGGAATTTTCGAAACCGGCAAGATCACCTTGCTCTACGTTGACCCGGATCATATTGGCTTCGGGGTAGGTGCTGCACTGCTCGACCGGCTGGAGCAGAAAATGGCCGAGTGCGGGTGCATCGAGGCACATCTGGATGCCACCCGAACCGCGCACCAGTTCTATCTGAAACACGGGTGGCAACCCGAGAACACGTCGGGCGACTGGAACGGCATCCCGCAATTCCCCATGCGCAAATCGCTGCACCCCCGGGACTGAGGGTTGAGGCCGCGCCCTGCGGGCGATATGTCCCGTGGCGCAACGCCCGGAGTGCCAGATCATGCCCGTTTTCCTCGACGCCACGTCGCCCGATTTTGAAACTGCCTTCCAGACCCTGCTCTCGGCCAAGCGCGAGGACAGCCCGGATGTGGACGCGGTCGTGGCGCAGATCATTGACGACGTGCGCAACCGGGGTGACGCGGCAGTCATTGAACTAACAACGAAATTCGACCGGCTGGAACTGACGCCGGAAACCCTGGCCTTCAGCGCGCAGGAAATCGCGGATGCGGTGGAGCAGGTCTCGATCGCAGATCGTGCAGCGCTGGAACTGGCCGCGGCTCGTATCCAAGCCTATCACGAAAAGCAGATGCCTACCGATCACAGCTGGACAGATGATGCCGGGGCGACGCTGGGCTGGCGCTGGTCGGCTGTGTCTGCCGCAGGGCTTTATGTGCCGGGCGGCTTGGCTTCATACCCGTCTTCGGTCCTGATGAACGCTATCCCGGCCAAAGTGGCGGGTGTGGAACGGCTGGCTATCGTGGTGCCAACGCCGGACGGGCAGGTGAACCCGCTGGTTCTGCTGGCGGCGCAACTGTCGGGCGTGGATGAGATCTACCGCATCGGTGGCGCGCAAGCTGTTGCCGCGCTGGCGTATGGCACTGACACCATCGCGCCGGTGGACAAGATCACCGGCCCGGGTAATGCCTTTGTTGCCGCCGCTAAACGGCGTGTCTTTGGCAAGGTCGGCATCGATATGATCGCGGGCCCCTCAGAGATTCTGGTGATTGCCGACAAGGATAACGACCCTGACTGGATCGCGCTGGATTTGCTCAGCCAGGCCGAACATGACGAAAGCGCGCAATCAATCCTGATCACCGATGACGCCGCATTCGGGCAAGGCGTGGCGGAAGCTGTGGAAATACGCTTGGAGACCCTGCAACGCCGCGCAATCGCCGGGGCCAGTTGGCGTGACTTTGGTGCTGTCATCACCGTGCGCGATCTGGACGAGGCGGCAACCTTGTCCAACCGCATCGCGCCCGAACATCTGGAGTTATGCGTTGCTGATCCGGTGGCGTTGAGCGGAAAGACAATCCACGCCGGTGCCATCTTTCTTGGCCAGTACACGCCCGAAGCCATCGGCGACTATGTTGGCGGCCCGAACCACGTGCTACCGACCGCCCGGTCTGCGCGGTTCTCTTCAGGGCTCAGCGTGATGGATTTCCTCAAACGCACCACGCTTAGCCAGATGACCCCCCAAGCCCTGCGCGCCATCGGCCCAGCCGCCGAACAGCTGGCCCAATCGGAAAGCCTTGAGGCGCATGGCCTGTCGGTTACGGCCCGTCTGAACCGCCTGAATGATTGAATTGACGCAAAGACCGAGCTGATGTGGCGTTTCTGTGCGTTGCCCCGCGAATTTCGTTGTTATAGGTCTGTGCTGACACAAGGATTGTTGCTGTAAAAATGACCCGTATCTCGCATATCGAACTGGATGACCGAAACCTGCCCCCGCCGACCCCCGAGATCGAGCAGGAGCGCAAGGTCGCCATCTATGATTTGCTGGAAGCCAACAGCTTTGCACTGCCCAAACGCGATGACCGGGCTGTGCCTGAAGGACCCTATCGCCTGCAATTGTCGATCCGCGACAAGCGCCTGGTCTTTGATGTTGCAACAGAGGAAGAGCAGAAGGCAGTTGAGTTTCACCTGTCGCTCGGTCCGTTTCGGCAAGTGGTCAAAGACTATTTCCAGATCTGTGAAAGCTATTTCGACGCGGTGAAGTCGCTGCCGCCAAGCCAGATCGAAACCATCGACATGGCCCGGCGCGGCATCCACAACGAAGGCAGTCGCGTTTTGCAGGAACGGTTGGAAGGGAAGGCTGACATTGACACAGACACCGCCCGCCGCCTGTTTACGCTGATCTGCGTGTTGCATTTTGGAGGCTGACGCGTGAAGCCTCTGCCGCAGTCGGTCCTGTTTTGTTGCGACCACAACTCGGTTCGGTCCCCGATGGCCGAGGGGCTGATGAAGAAGTTTTACGGCACAGGCACCTATGTGCAGTCTGCAGGGGTGCATAACGACCTGGAAATTGACGGGTTTAGTATCGCGGCGTGCCATGAGGTGGGAGTCGAACTGTCGCGCCATCGCTCACGTTCCTTTGACGAGATGCAGGAATGGGGCGACGATCTTAGCTCGTTTGATTTGGTCGTGGCGCTTTCGCCCGCCAGTCAGCGCCGCGCATTGGAACTGACCCGGGTTTTTCATCTCGATGTCGATTATTGGCCAATAATGGACCCTACGGGGATGGGTGAGACCCGCGAACAGAAGTTACACCATTATCGACAAAGCCGCGATCAGATCATTCAGCATCTGAAAGCACGCTGGGGCGAACCTACGGAGATAACATGAACCAGACCGTCAAATCCTATTTCGACGCCTTCAACGCCGGTGACGTTGATGGGATGCTGGCCTGCCTGTCTGATGACGTGGCCCATCACGTGAACGAAGGCCAGATTCGCACTGGCAAGGACAAGTTCGCAGCGTTCTGCGCCCATATGAGCCGCTGCTACAAAGAGAACCTGACAGACATCGTTGTGTTCGAAGCCCAAGGCGGAACCCGCGCGGCGGCTGAATTTGTTGTCAACGGGACTTATCTGGAAACTGACGGAGGACTGCCTGACGCGCATGGCCAGGCTTATCGCCTGCCCGCCGGGTCGTTCTTTGACCTCAAAGACGGCAAGATCACCCGCGTCACCACCTTCTACAACCTGGCAGACTGGACCAAACAGGTTTCGAATGGCTGAGGTCACCGCCGTCCGCCCCCTGACCGGAGCGGCGCTGGAATCCGCTCTGGATGACGTCGCCCGCTTGCGGATCAAGGTGTTTCATGCATGGCCGTATCTCTATGACGGCGATCTAGAGTATGAGCGGAAATACCTGCAATCCTACCGCGACAGCGACAAGGCCATTGTGGTCGGCGCCTTCGACAAGGAGCGCCTGATCGGCGCGTCAACCGGCGCTCCCCTGATCGATCACGCTGCAGATTTCGCGGCGGCCTTCGAGGGGACAGGCCTTGATCTGAACGACATTTTCTATTGCGCAGAGGCCGTGCTGTTGCCGGAGTATCGGGGGCAGGGTGTAGGACATAAGTTCTTCGATGAACGCGAAGCCCACGCCCGCCGTCTTGGGTTCTCCAAATCTGCCTTCTGCAGCGTGCAACGCCCAGCTGATCACCCCATGCGGCCCGAACAGTATCGCCCGCTTGACGCCTTCTGGCGCGCACGCGGCTACGCGCCTTTGCCGGGTGTTATCGCGCAGTTTTCATGGAAGGACTTGGGCGAGGAGGGCGAGACGCTCAAGCCGTTGCAGTTCTGGATCAGGGACCTGTAGGCGTTGGAGCCAGCACGCGCGCGCTGTGCCCGGTCAGGGCGCGCGTCTGCGGCTTAGAAAGCCGTATTTCACAGCCCATGCCCGCAGCGACAGGCGCTTGCGTTTTTCCAGTTTCACGGCCGTTTTGGATTGCTGACCGCCTTTGCGGTTGAACTCGTAGACGTCAATGACACGCTCAGCGCATCCACAGGCTTCGCCCATCCCAACCTTGGCGAAGTAGAACTTCTCGAACTCTTCCTGTTTTTGCATCGCGGACCTCCTGCACATATTCAACCATGTCCGACCGTAGATGCCAATTCACGTTCCCGTCTGTGGGGGGAGCGGGTCCGGGCATGAAGAGGAATGCCCGGGCGCTCAATCAGTGCTCCAGAAACGGGTCCAACTCGGTGTCGGGGTCAAGGATCGGATTCAGAACAAGCACCAGCCGAGTTTCGCCCGTGCCCTCAATTGGCGGCGAGCGGTGCACGAGGCCCGGGTCTGGTTCGGCAAGCCTGAGCGCGTCCCGCAATAAAATCGGCGCGCCGGTTGGGGTTGTGAAAACGCGCGATGGGTCCGTCCTAGCCTCCGAGATCCCATATTGCGTTCCAGTGCCCCGACAGGTGCAGACAAGGCGCGCGGTCACTGCATCAATGTGAAACCGGTGGCATGCGTTGGCCGTCACGACGTCCAGCCGCAGCCATTTTGCGTTCTTCAGACTGGCAAAGATATCGGACAGAGCCGCGATATCTTCCAACAGCCGATCACGTTCTTCACCACGTGAGATGCCCCACGTTTCGCAAATTTCTGATACGACCTCGGGCACCGCATCCGGTCGCAAGATCACGCGGGCCTTTGGAAGTTGTTCGGGCGCAAGCCCGGTCAACCAGAATTGAAATCCCTGCAGCGGCTGGCCCACCATGTGCCCGGCGGTTGAACCGAAGACAGGGCACCTGTCAGCGAAAACCCGGCCACCCAATACAGGCGTGTGGTTATCCAGAAGTGGCCGTTAACCCGGATCACACCGGGCAGTCCGGCTATAAATCGCCGCCCAAGCAATGTTATAACATGAATGGTGGCAAGTCGGTTTTTGACGGTTTAACGTTTGATCGTTGAACCAGCGTCTCGGGAAACCTCCACAGCGTTCGGGTGCAGATCAGGCAGACGGCGCGGAGACAAATGCCCTGTACATGCCGCGCCGTCCTCCTCTAGTGTCGCGGCGAACAAGTCCCAATGGATGCGAAACCATGAAAGTCGCCACTGCCGCCTATAAACTCAGCTGGCTCGACAGTTGGGCACAGTACGAAGACAAGCTGGACCGCTGGGTTGCCGAAGCCGCAGGGCAGGGCGCCGAATTGTTGGTCTTTCCCGAATACGGGGCCATGGAGCTTTCGACCCTCGACGGGGTCGAGATGGCCGGTGATCTTGAGCGCTCGATCCATTCTGTGTCCGACCGTATGGAGGATGTGCAAACCCTGCACTGCCACCTCGCCAAAACATACAACACCTACATTCTGGGCGCGTCCGCCCCGGTTGTGGAGGGTCACGGTCGTCCGGTGAACCGCGCCGCGTTCTATGCGCCGGACGGGCGCTGCGACCATCAGGACAAACAGATCATGACCCGGTTCGAGCGCGAGGATTGGGATATCGCCCCCGGCGGCCCGCTGAAGCTGTTCGACACTGCGCTGGGCAGGATCGGGGTGCTTATTTGTTATGACAGCGAATTCCCGTTGCTGGGGCGCGCGCTCAGCGAGGCAGATCTGATCCTTGTCCCGTCCTGCACCGAAGCTCTTTCTGGTTACTGGCGCGTCCGTATCGGAGCGATGTCAAGAGCACTTGAAAATCAATGTGTTACGGTCATGGCTTCGCTGGTCGGCAACAACGACTGGTCCGAGGCCGTGGACATGAACACCGGTACGGGTGGCATTTTTGGCCCACCGGACAAGGGCTTTCCAGCCACTGGAGTGCTAGCCGAAGGCACCCTGAACCAGCCCGGCTGGACCTATGCCGAGATTGATCTGTCAGCCATCGCCGAGGTCCGCGCCGATGGCCGCGTGTTGAACCGAACCCACTGGGAAGAACAAGGGCCCCGAGTCGAATCGGTCACAATATCCGCCCTTTAGGTGATTCCGCCCTTGAAATAAGGCCGAAATAGGCTCATTTAAGCGCACATCACCGCAGATTCTGCGGGTGCAACGTAATGATGGAGACAACATGGCCAAGGAAGATACGCTCGAATTTCCCGGTGTCGTGAAGGAACTCCTGCCTAATGCGACGTTTCGGGTCGAGCTGGAAAACGGCCATGAGATCATCGCACATACGGCAGGCAAGATGCGCAAGAACCGCATCCGTGTTCTGGCCGGCGACAAAGTTCAGGTCGAAATGACCCCGTATGATCTGACCAAGGGTCGGATCAACTACCGCTTCAAGTAACGCCTGCCGCAATGGCGTTTATCTTAGGATCGGGCAGCCCGAGACGGCTGGACCTGTTGGCCCAGCTTGGTGTGCAGCCCGATGCCATCCACCCCCCTGACGTCGATGAAACTCCACTGAAAGGGGAGCTTCCGGTTCCATATTGCAGCCGTATCACTCGCGAGAAAGTACAGGCAGTGCAAGCGGATGACGATGACATCACGTTGTGCGCAGATACCACCGTCGCTTTGGGGCGGCGCATTCTGGGCAAGCCCGAAGATGCAGGTCAGGCCGCCGAGTTTTTGCACGCTCTGTCCGGTCGTCGCCACCGGGTGATCACCTCGGTCGCCGTACGGCGCGGGGATCAAATACTACAACGCGACGTGGTCTCACAGGTTAAGGTCAAACGCCTGTCTGATGTCGAGATCAACGCTTATCTGGTGACCGGGGACTGGAAAGGTAAAGCAGGCGCTTACGCCATCCAGGGCCCCGCCGGCGCGTTCATTCCCTGGATTTCGGGCTCGTTCACCGGCATCGTCGGACTGCCCCTGTCCGAAACCGCCGCTTTGCTGCAAGGTATCGGCTATCCACTATATCGCGAGGCACCATGAAGGGTCGCACCATCGTTCTTGACCACATCCAGGATCGCGAAGCCGCGGCCCTTATGGTCGACGGCAAGCTTGACGACTTCCTGATTGCTGCCGACGCACCCACGCCCGGCACGATCTATCGCGCCCGCGCGGACCGCCCGGTCAAAGGGCAGGGGGGTATGTTCCTGACAACACCAGACGGCCCCGCTTTCCTGCGACAAGTCAAGGGCTTGGCCCCCGGTGCCCTGCTGCTGGTGCAGGTGAGTGGCCATGCCGAACCTGGCAAGGCCATCCCAGTGAGCAATCGGATCCTGTTCAAAAGCCGCTACGCTATAGTTACGCCCGAAGCTCCGGGCCTGAACATTTCGCGTAGTATTAGGGATGAAGACATCCGCGACCAGTTGCTCGAAATTGCGCATGAACAGATGGGTGGCAGCCCTTATGGCCTGATCCTTCGCTCTTGCTGCGCGGGTGCGGATGCGCATGACATAGCCGAGGACATCTCGGCCATGTTGGCGCAAGCGGAACAGGTGATGACTGACGACGGCACCGAGCCAGAGATTCTGAGCGAAGGCGACGGCCCGCATATCCTGGCCTGGCGGGACTGGACAGACCCGGCTGAAGTTGTAACTCAGGTCGGAGGTTTCGAAACCCACGGTGTACTGGATGCACTCGATTTGGTGCGCGGTACGTCTGAGCCTTTGCCGGGAGGTGGGCATCTCTATATCGAACCCACGCGTGCCTTGGTTGCGGTGGACGTGAATACCGGTTCGGATACGTCTCTCGCAGCGGGCACCAAAGCCAATTTTGATTGTGCCAAGCTGTTGCCCCGGGCCCTTCGTGTGCGTGGCTTGGCAGGGCAGATCACCTTGGATCTGGCGCCGATGCCCAAGAAGGACCGACGTGGCTTTGAATCTGCTCTGCGCGCGGCTTTCAAGTCGGATCCGGACGAGACGATCCTGGCGGGCTGGACCCCGCTGGGACATTTTGAACTTCAACGCAAGCGCAGTCGTTTGCCGCTGGCGGAGATCCTGAAATGAACTGTCCGAACTGCGGGGAAGAGACGACGCAGAAGTTCCGCCCGTTCTGCTCAAAACACTGCGCGGACATTGACTTGGCCAAGTGGCTGAACGGCTCATACGCCGTCCCGTCGCAACGCGAAGAAGACCTTGAGGCCGAAGTCGAAGCCGAAGATCCCATGCCGAAACGGCCGCATTGAAAAAATCTCAAAAAGCCTCTGGACACTGCCGGTAGCAAGTCATAGAAGGCCTCCACCCAACGATGAACATCGTTCCCGTGCCCGGGTAGCTCAGGGGTAGAGCAGTGGATTGAAAATCCTCGTGTCGGTGGTTCGATTCCGCCCCCGGGCACCACAAAGTCTTCCTGTTGTTTCCAGAAACCTTTGGAACTAGCTTGTTTTTTATGGGAATTGTCGAAGTATATATCCGGCAGTGTCCTAGGTGGTCTAGCTGAAGCTACCCCCAAAAGGGGTATCAATCTGGGGTACCGTTTCGACCAAGCAGAAGAGGTACCCCCATGGCGGTTCTAAGTGATGCAAAGATTCGAGCGCTTAAGCCGAAGGATAAACCATTTAAAACCGCCGACTTTGACGGGCTTTTCATGCTTACCAAGCCGAATGGATCCAAGCTCTGGCGCTTCAAGTATCGCTGGCTGGGGAAAGAGAAACTATTAGCTTTGGGCAAATACCCGAATGTCTCTTTGAAGCAGGCCAGATCTAAGCGCGATGAAGCGCGATCATTGTTAGCGGACAACCAAGACCCATCGGCGGTTGCTAAAAGGAAGAGGGCCGAGCAGGAAGCGGATCATCATGCTACTTTTGCACGGTTAGCGACAGATCTTTTAGAGAAAAAGCATAAAGAAGGAAGAGCGCAGGCAACCATTGCTAAAACAAGTTGGCTTCACGGTATGCTGTGCGCAGAAATTGGATCAATGCCCATAGCGCAAATAACTGCCCGTGATGTTCTGGTGCCGCTAAAGAAAGCCGAGGCTAAAGGAACTTACGAAACAGCATTGCGTATGCGTTCGGCTGCTGGAGCAGTTTTTAGATATGCGATTTCGCAGGGCCTCATTGACAATGATCCCACTTTTGGCCTGAAAGACGCCCTCGTGCGACCCAAACCAAATCACCGTGCAGCAATCCTTGACCCGGAAGGCGTAGGGGCTCTTTTAAACGCCATCGACGGATTTGAAGGTCAGCCAACTACCAGGATTGCGCTCCAACTTTTGGCACTAACTGCTCTAAGACCTGGGGAGCTTCGCATGGCTGAGTGGTCTGAAATTGATGAAAGCGGCCCTGTTTGGATAGTCCCGCCTCATCGCGCAAAAATGCGCCGCCCTCACGCAGTACCACTTTCGAACCAGGCGCAATCCAAACTTGCAGAATTAAAGAATTTGACTGGTTGGGGAACTTACCTTTTTCCGTCTATTCGGTCATCCAAACGATGTATGAGCGACAACACTCTTAACGCTGCACTTCGCAGAATGGGTTATGGCAAGGAAGAGATTGTCTGACGTCAGCGCCCATGGGACAGTTTAGGTCGATTTGATAAGAGAGGGTTTCTGGCTCATCGTAACTGCCA
>NZ_JBXWQJ010000031.1:0-15059 GCF_059612325.1 Ruegeria sp. CDSA021 | reverse complement strand
TTGGCAGTTACGATGAGCCAGAAACCCTCTCTTATCAAATCGACCTAAACTGTCCCATGGGCGCTGACGTCAGACAATGATGTCCTTCCTGCTTTTTTGCAGTGTAGCCTCGGCCCAGTCAGAAGAAGTTTTGCTGCCACAGCAGGAGCGAGAAGATCCCGAATTCATAGCACCTGTTGTTGTCGATGGGGATGAACTTTTTGTCGTCCGCGGATCCAGCGCATTGCCCGCAACGGACAGGGCCGCAAAGATTGAAGAAAGAATTGCTCAGGCCGCGGAAAAATCAGAGAGCAAAACGGTCGACATCCAAATCTCTCGGGCTGAATTTGGACAACTCGTACGCGTCGACGGCCATATGGTCACTATTACCACTCAGGCTGACGCAGACCACGAACAGATGGACATTGAAGTTCTGGCCGGGCTGCAAGCAGAGGCCATCGAAAATGCCATATTAAAGTACCGGGAAGCGCGATCCAACGAAGGCCGCGTTGACAGCGCGCTGGCCGCTGTAGCTTGGACAGCAATATTTGCACTGGTGTCATACTTCTTCTTTGCCAAACGGAAGAAGTTTCTAGGCTACATTAGAAACAACCTCGAGAAGAGAGCGGAAAGCGTAGAAGAGGCTACCAAGTCGATCTTACGAAGTCGAGCAATTGCATCCATCATCGTTTATTCAATTCATGCTTTGATGTGGGTGCTGTTTCTGTTCTTTTTCTACTACTACCTGTCCTTGGTATTGCTGTCGTTCGCGGAAACCCAGGCCATCGCTCAAGTTCTTCTCAAGTACGTCAGTGAGCCATTGATAAATGTTGTGCTGGCTGTCGTTGGGTACATCCCAAATCTGATCATGCTGGTAATTATTGCAACCTTATGTCGATTTGCGATCCGGGGCCTCGATCTGTTCTTTGACAACCTGGAGAACGGTGCATTCGAAATCAAAGATTTCGAGGCGCATTGGATCGCGCCGACGAACATGCTGTTCAGGGCTTTGGTCATCGTGATCGCACTGGTGTTCGCTTACCCATACATTCCGGGCTCAGGTTCCCGGGCGTTTCAAGGTCTGACAATTCTTGCCGGTATCATGGTCTCGTTAGGGTCCAACACGGTTGTGTCAAACATGATGGCAGGTCTGTTTGTCATCTATCGGCGCAGCACGAATGTTGGTGATCGAATAATGGTCGGAGACAAGATAGGGGACGTGACCGAAATCAAGCTCATGGAAACACTTATCAAGTCCATCAAAAATGAAATGATCAGTATTCCAAATGCCCAGTTGTTGAACTCAGAGGTCGTGAATTATTCGCGAAAAGTCGATGGTCGAGGCCTTGTCGTTCACACAACGGTCGGGATCGGGTACGAGGAGCCGCCAAAAAAAATTACAGCAATGTTGATAGAGGCGGCTCATCGCACACAGGGATTGAGAAAAAGCCCGGAACCTTTTGTGCTTTGGACACAGTTGGCCGACTACGCAATCAATTACGAAATTAACGCATACACGTCTCGGGGATCGAGTTTGCCTAAGATTCTGTCTGATCTACACCAAAACATCGTGGAAGTGTTCAACGAGAACGGTACGCAAATTATGACACCGTCCTACATGGCTGACCCGCCAAGTCCTAAGATTCCCACTGAGGAATGGGATGGAAAGCTTGCTCAAATAGCGGAGTAAAAGAATATTACGTCCACATTGGGCCCACTTAACTCCGTCACTGCGGTTCGATGGATTAGTTTGATTGATCCAGAGCAATGGGTAAGATCAACGAGGTAGTCTTAAAAGCGTTTTGGGGTGTCAGATGAGCAGAGGGTTGCTGACCGTAATAGTAGTGCTTTTCGCGGGTGCCGCTCTTGCCGCTGGTATGGAGCGGTGGGGTGAGTCCGGCGACTGGACAATTTTAATCGATCCTGAGAAAGGAAATGGCTGCCTCGCGTGGAAACCCTTCGAAGGCGACATGACAGTTGAGATTGGCGTCGCACCCAATCAGGCTGGCGGCTTCTTCGCCGCTTATAATCCGACCTGGGTTCAGATTGAGGACGGATCGACCGGCATCGTGAACTTTGATTTTGGTGACGCAAAGTTTGAAGGCGAAGCCGTAGGTGTTTTTAAGAATGGCGTCCCCGGGGGGTATGCCTTTTTCGACAACCCTGCGTTTGTAACCGAATTTGGAAAGCGCCAAAGCGTCACGATAAGTGGTGAAAGTGGAACCGAAGTAGAACTTGATCTGAGTGGGTCTTCGAAAGCCATCGAGGCCGTTTTGGCATGTCAAGCAGAACAGCCGGAACCACTCAAGAACTAGGTCGTGACCGACTATTGAAGTTGATTAATATCTGGCACGCACGGTTGCCTGTCTGCTGGCATCGCATCAGCGCCTTCCGGAGCCTTGTTTCTGGATCCGCCCACATCCAACTTGAACTTCGGTGACGAAAGTTGGCCAGTCACATCAAATGGCCACGCGCTACGGGATAACGGTTTGCCAACTCGACGTGGTTCCGCCCTGATCGCAATAGTATCTTTGACCCAATCCACTTGGCCTTTGGCCACCAATTGAACAGAACCCGTTTCAACCACGATAGAATCTGAGCTTACCCGGCCGACTTCGATCTTAATTGGTGCCACAACGCATGTTATGTCCGTGTAACCTTGACGGAGTTCCTCTGAGAACAGCCAAGGGAAAATACCAAGCCCTGCCAACTCCAGAAGGCTGGTGCTGACATAGCCTTGTGACATCGACAAAGAAGCATTGCCGCGCATGGAATTCACAAACGCCTTGCCCGACGCTGTATTGCCTGAAACATTGAACTCACCACTCAAACGCCCATATGCATCTATCCCGATACCCAGTTCATCGAGAATTTCTCCGAATTCCCATCCCGAGGTTGACCCCGACACGGAGAGCCAATCAGGTGAGTCAATCAAATCCATCACTGCCCGTAGGCTGAAGTTTCCACCGCCATATGCCATCTGGAGCGGGCCAAAATCTACGGTCCCTTCTTTTGCAGACAATTGGCTGGAAACAGAAGTTACGCCTTGTTGGCCAACAATTTCCTTAAAGTCGATCTGTACCTCGACGTCAGCCTCTCTCAGTACGCGCTGCACATCTAGAAGATCGGCAGGCTTTCCTTTCTCCTTTGGTAAAACCAGGGGCAGTACGTTGGTTTCTTTCGGTAGAACTAAGGGCTGTACGTCGGTTTCAGGATCTTTTGAAGCGTCGCCTACCAAGCTTTTAAGCTGGTCCAGCGTAGCGGTCAGGTTTTTTAGATCGTTTAAATCGAGCCTTTTACTCGCAACGTTTCCGCGAACTACAGAAGCGCCCTCGGGAAATTTTGCATCCAAAGCGGCCAGAAGGTGTGACGAACCGGCTGCAAACTCAATTGAGGCAGTGAAGTCCTCGCCCTGCTTCGACGTCTCTGCATCGACGGCAAGTGCGCCAATCTCGACAGGTTGCAACTTGAGCGCAGTCAGAAAACTGGCTCCGTCGCTGACATCCAGTTCCACGTCAAAATCAAGACCTGACAGCCCTTTCAATTCGCTGACCGATAGCGCGAGGTCAAGCGCCCAAAGATCTGTGCCATAGGTGGTTGCGTTAAACCTGTTGAGCGAAACAGGCCCTCCTTCATTGGACAAGCTGAAGTCGGCATTTATGCCACCGAGCTGATCGACAAAATCTTCATCCATATTTGGCAAAATCAATTTGGCTGGCCCGTTGAGTGTGCCTTCGAAGGTCACGTCCTGAAGTTGAAGCAGGTCGAGAATTTCGCCGTTGGCATTTAGAATTGGGTCTTCAATGGGTCCGGCCTGTAAGGCGATGCCCAGCATGGCAAGCCGACCATCGGGCATTCGGCGAATGCGTTCGATAGAGGCTGGCCCGATCACGTCCAGGCCCTGGTCAAATGCGTTAGTTTGGAACAGAAGTTTCTCGAACTCGAATGACGAAAGTGATCCCACCATGTGCATTTCAAAGGCTGTAAACTTCAGCTCTTGGAAACTCTTTGCTGCGTTCGGCGGCTGCCCCTCAGGATACAGCCGAGCGTCAAATAACAGATCAACGCCCTGGGCTGTGTAGAGGTTTTCCATCGACCCTTCAGCTGTAAGTCGCTGTCCGTCCTCAAGGTTTACACTGGTCGTGAAAGTCTCGATTTTCAGAGCGTCCTGAGAAACAAGCTCTGCTTGCAGCTGGCCATTCCCTTCCAGAACGCGCTCCAGCCCAATGACTTCAAGAAAGTCACCGAACTCACCAGTGTCCATTTGCAAAACGGCACGATAGCCGCCACCCTCGTTTTCCGAAAAAGGTTCACCGTCATAGCTTACCGTCATTTCGCCAAAATTGGCACGCGTCGTAAATGATGCGCCATGAGGATAGTCACCCTCGATTTCGAAACTTTGACCGTTGACGGAGCCTGTCCCCGAGACCTTTGTTCTTTGCCCTTGGTCTACCTGTTCCAGAGCGAGAGACTGGAGGTCAAACACGAACGAAAAGCCAGAGGTTTGATCATCAATGTTCAACCCAATGGATGTGAAAGCTACATTCTTGTCGCTCAGAAATGAGAGGATCCCGCTACCTTCTGGGTCACTCCCATTGGATCCGCCTGTCTCAGTTATAGCCTCTTGATTGTCCTTTTCCGTGGCGTTTTCGGGTTCAGCTTTTGGCGTCGGTCGGCCTTTTCGCCAACTTGTAGTGCCGTCAGCAGCAGTAAGGAAATTCGCCTGGAGACCGTCAACGACGAGGTTGTCAAAGTGCAGACGCCGATTGGCCAAAGCAGCAACATCCAATTCCAGTTCCAGCAGGTTCAATTCTGCAAGAGATGTTTCCGGCATTGTTTGGCTCGGGATAACCACTCCGCCGACGTAAATGTGGGTAATGCGTCCAAGCGCGATACTTACATCGTCATTGACCACAATCGGTTGTCCGATTTGTTCAGAAAGGACTTTTTCAACCAGGTCACGTCGCATCCCCGAGAATAGCGGCGCAGCAAGTAGCAACCAAACAAATGCGATTGTTGCAAACACAAGTATTAAGACAATCCCAATTGTTCTAAACAGCCAAGTCCTCATGCATCCCCCTGTCGTCGCCTACGCGGTTTTGTCTATCTGCAATTAGGCGTTTGCCAAACTACTGGACAAGTTGGGCACATAATTCGCTTCTCGCGCGTCGCGCAATTCGTGCTCATCGGTCCAATGCTGCCAGGATACGAGCATCCCGCTCGTATGGGTCCTCGCGGAAATGAACGACCCCGTCTTCAACCCACGCTGTCCAGTATGTCAAAAGAACTGGCATTGGCTCAGGTAGATCAACGCGCGTTGTCTTCCCGCTATCCAGAATGGACTGCATCTTCTGTCGGCTCCAATCTGGCTCTCCCTCCATCAGAAGGCTCGCGAACTCGAACGGATACTCAAGGCGAACGCAGCCGGAACTGAGATTTCTCTCGTTTCGGTCAAAAAGGGTTTTGTCGTTTGTGTCGTGCAAGTACACAGCGTATTTGTTTGGAAACATGAACTTAACCAAACCCAGCGCATTGTCCGGGCCTGGTTGCTGAACCAGGGTCACGCCGGGGTTCTTCGCCCCCCAGTTTACAGCGTTTGGGGGGATTGTCTGACCATCCTTGTTCCGAACGACATAGTTGTTGCGTGTCAGATAGGCTGGATCCTTGCGGATGCGCGAAAGTTTGTCTTTACGAAAAATCGAGGCGGGAACGGTCCAGGTGGGATTGAATTCCATGTACTTAATTTCATCTCGAAACACTGGGGTCTTTCGGTAGGCTGAACCTGTGATTGATCTAGTGGTCCAAAGCGTGCCATCCGATGTGACCAAATATGTGCGGGCTCCTGCAATGTTCACCAGCACGAATTCGTCGTCGACTTCCCGCATAAGCCATCGGCCGCGTTCCAAGCTGAGACGCAGCTTGTTAATTCGATCTGCCACCGGTTTGTTTAGCGATGCGAACGTCTTACCGCCAATGACCCCATCGGCTTCTAATCCATGCCGACTCTGAAAAGATTTGACTAATTTCACCAAGCTATCGTCGTAAACCCAAGCTGGGTTTGTGCCGTTTTCGCCATCTTCAGAAGAACCGCTTGTTTCAACGTAGCCTTCTGCCGCCAACCTTTCGCGCAGCTTAGCGACGGCAGGATCTACCATTTCTGGTTTAAGAACGGTTTCATCCGGAACATTGGTCCAACCGCCCTGTAAAGCAATGGCCCTATACTTACTCAGTGCTTCGACAAGCATCGTATACTGCGCATTGTCGATATCGATGCGTTCGATTAACGCGCTAAAACCTTCACCTTGAAGAAACTGATTCAGGACAACGGCTGGGTCTTGTTGAATTACCGGTTTTGAGAAGTTCCAATCGTCGTCCAGTGCATTTGGGTCAACTTTCCCGAACACCAAATGATGAACCAGTTTCACGGCAGTGTCAGTTGCCAGAATATCGAACAATGCTTGATTAGAAACATCCCCACTTTGGGCGGCCCTAAATGCGGCTTGAAGCTCTGCTAAGTCAAAGTCTTCTGGTCTGAAACCCTGTTCTATTGCATTATCCAACTCATCAAAGAGTTCGTCCGACAATACATCGCGTGCCCACGCAGGAGTGAAGTCCCTCTCTTCGTAAAAACGCGGCACTAGGATCTCAGCATCCAAGCTCTTGCTGTCAGGTAGCGTGCTACTCACGTCCAACTTGGCACCGAGTAGAGAAGCAATCTGCTCTGATAGCTCGTTTGCGACACTTGGGTTGGGGAATATTGTTACCAATGCAGTTAGCGAAATCGCGACTAACGACTTAACGTGACCCACCAATACCTCCTGCGGCTTCGCTCTACATGCTGTCTCTATGAGGGAGGATACTCATACATAATGTATAATCAAATCGTAATTTATGATTTTAGTATGGCCATTTGATTAGAGGGTTCGAGAGCCGTGTGGATATGCAGGGGATCGGCGCTGAACGTCCAAACGATGATGTGGACGAGGCGGCCCTGTTGAATCTAATGTCATTACAGTATCGACGGAGTTGGGCGGGTTATGGCGACATTTGTTTTGGTCCATGGAGCGTGGCAAGGAGGATGGTGCTGGGCGCGCGTAGCCGCGCTTCTGCGCAGGGAGGGCCACGACGTTTTCACCCCGACACTGACGGGGTTGGGTGAACGTGCTCACCTTGTGAGTGACGAAACCGATCTGGCCATGCATATCGAGGATGTCCTGGGGGTGATCACGTGCGAAGAACTCTCCGACATTGTTTTGTGCGGTCATAGCTATGGCGGCATGGTTGTCACCGGAGTCGCGGATAGAGCGTCCGACCAAATTCGCTCACTTGTCTTCCTCGATGCGCTCGTGCCGGGCGATGGGCAGGCTGCCTTGGACGTTTTGCCTGCGGATATCGCGACAGGGCTTCGTGATAGTGCCGTCGATGGTAAAGTCGCGCCGGGCCCAGCGGAGGCTTTTTCGGTGAATGGAGCAGACTGTGCGTGGGTGGACCGCCGAACTGTCGCGCAACCACTCAAGACATTTGAGCAACCGATTCAACTGGTGAGCGGCGGAGCCAAGGTGTTAAAGAGGACCTACATCTATGCCACTGGCTGGGTTCCAGGGCTTGGCCAACCGTTTTTCGAGCGATATCAGCATCAGCCGGGGTGGACGGCGATTTCGGTGCCATTCGGTCACTACGTGATGATCGATAGGCCTGACGACTTGGCCCGAATGCTAATGTCCGCAATTTGAAGGTGGCCACCGGGTCCTGCACGAGCGCGTGGACAGCGAAATTACCCGCGTAGGAATAGTAATTGCATCCATCCCGATTGTCCTACTTCAACCAGCGCTTCGGGCGAGATGCGCCGCAGCTCCGCATGTGATTCCGCGTCTCAACTGATCAGCTGGCCTTGATCTCGATGCACCATCTTCGGTCGTCTCATTGGGCCCTTCTTCTGACATTCCCCTTTGTATCTGACGCTCTCGGTCAATTGGCTAACTTTGCGTAATACTTCATCGCCCTAGGAAAGCCAGTTCTCTGGCGTGCGAGCGCATCTTCCGGAGAGGCTCTAATATTGCAAACAACCTCGTCCTTCCGTGCAAGTAGTTTGCAACTGCGCAGAAAGACGAGAGCTCAGCACCGATGCTCCTCATTGTTCGTTTTGTTGGGTGTCATCTGGCTACACATCCTGCTCATTGTCAGACGTTGCTTCAATCTCCCGAACTGCCAACCCGGCGATTTTTTGAACCAGATACCAAACGCTGCTTCGGCGCGTGTGACCCTTGATCCAGCCTGTGACATCCTTGGCAGGGATACCGAGATGCGGTGCTTCATCTTCAGAAACTCGGACCTTGTGGTCAGAGATGTCAGAGAGCCCGGACATGTTTCCTGGACGGGCCTCCGCGATTGGAGTAAGTGCCCTGATCTTGCTATTCTTGCCGGAGGCAGAAAAAGCAGGGGAGGCACGAATTTGCCAGATGCTGTACGACGTATGAGTGACCAAAAGCTAACACTAAGCTGCCATCAGACCACCAGCTTCGCCTGCGATATCGACTATGCAGTCATCGCCGGTCTGTATGCGATTTGCCGGGCTTTCCCCTCCGAGTTCCAATTTGGGTGAAGTTAACCAGAACGCGCATTGCCATGGGGTCATTTCACGTGGCAGGGCTTTCAACACTTTTTCCATCAAAGGAAGCGGGGTTCCATCCTCAGCAAACTGGAAAGATGGATAGGCGTTGGCCCCTTTGTAAGGCAAAGAAAGTACCTTCCCGGTTCGTGTCCAGATGTCGGCTATCCGCGTGATCTGCCAAGAGCCCTTCTGCCATTGTGCGTGCACGCCGGCATCGTCCAGCAACGGATACTCACGCGCAAAATCATCCATCCGGATGTCATTGACAGCGCAACAATGCCCCTCGAAATTATGCAAATACATCTACTTACTCACTGAACTCACTAACAACTCATGAAACGATACTGCCAAAAGTCCTTTCTAGCCAAAGTTAAGAAGTTCACATTGGGCAAACTTAACTTCAGCTAACCTCGCCTTTTTTAACCTAGCGCGCTGAAATTATTGTTGGTTTGCTTACAATGGCCCGCCGTACTGATGCTCGTAAAACCAGTTCTGAATTCGTGGCTTTGTTACTCATTGGGGTGGTAATCCTCACAAGCTGAGGGCATTGGCCATGGATCTACCGAACCAATCTCTGGTTTGTGAGGGATCAACAACAACGCATTGGACAAAGCCACAAATCAATCTGTCCAGTGTTGGAAACTAGTACTGAGGGTGGACTCTCTTTTCTACGATCTCGATCCTCTTCTTCTGACACTCTCGCAAAAAGACAAAAGGTCCCGATCCTAAGACTTGCGTGACACCAAGCGGGATGGGGAGGTTTTGAATTTCTACCGACCTAAATTCCTTTCTCTGGTCACAATACGGACTGACCATTCCAAAAATTCTCTACCGCCACCTTGAATTTCTGGACCGACCATTCCACATCTTGTTCATGAGCAAAGAAACTCACGCAGTTGGCGACATCAAATCACCCGCAGGCCCGGGTAGGCCTCGCGCCTTTGACGAAGCTGAGGCTTTGGAAAAAGCCTTGTGCGTTTTTTGGCACAAGGGCTACGAGACCGCATCTGTGGATGATCTGACCAACGCCATGGGTTTGAGCCGGTCCAGCTTCTATGGAACGTTCGGCAACAAGCAGGCTTTGTTTCACAAAGCTCTCAGGCACTATTCAAGGCGTGGTTTAAAAAATCTGCGTGACGTTGCAGATGCGGGCGGAAATGACCCCGTTGGTGCGATAATGGAAGCTTTGGCGAACCCACAAGGTGGTCGTGACGGCTGCATGCTGATCAATTGCCTTACGGAGCTTGCTCCTCATGATGATGAAGTGGCGGCTCTCGGGCGACAGCATTTGGAGAGTATTGACGAGATTATTGCAAGAGCGCTTGAGCCTTCGGATCCGGGACAGGTACTCGACAAGGCACGCGCCTTTGCCTCCCTTGCAATTGGCACGCTAGCCTTGCGTAAGGCGGGCGTTCCCGATGAGCAGATATCGCAAACCCTGAAACAAGCCCGGTTGGTGATTTCGCCATGAGGCCCCCCGCCACCATAAGGAAATGAAACCTAACACAAACTCAAACAAGAGACAGTGACCCTAATATTGGACTGATTGGTCCAATAATTTCTGAACGAAGTTTACCAAAGAAGGAAGCAGCAATGGCTGATGAAAAACTGTTCTCCGGCATCAAAGCTGGTGCAATCGAGCTGAAAAACCGCATTGTCATGGCGCCACTGACCCGCAACCGGGCAAGAGCCGAGGATGACAGCGTCCATGAATTGCAGGCCAAGTACTACGCGCAGCGGGCAGGTGCTGGATTGATCATCACGGAAGCATCGCAAATCTCGCCCCAAGGAAAAGGCTATGCCTGGACGCCCGGCATTTATTCCGAAGCACAGATCGACGGCTGGAAAAAAGTGACTGAGGCCGTCCATGCCAAGGACGGGAAGATCGTAATCCAGCTTTGGCATGTGGGCCGGATTTCGCATACCAGCTTGCAGCACGATGGTGGCGCCCCTGTTGCACCATCCGCAATTGGCGCTAAGGCCAAGACGTTTGATGGTGAGCAGTTTGTTGAAACATCTGAACCGCGGGCTCTGACCATCGATGAAATTTCTGGCATCGTTGCCGACTACCGGAGGGCCGCGGAAAACGCCAAAGAGGCCGGTTTCGACGGTGTCGAGGTCCACGCAGCCAACGGATACCTTATCGATCAATTCCTGCGGGACGAATCCAACAAGCGTGAAGACGAATATGGCGGTCCAGTCGAGAATAGAGCACGGTTCCTGAAAGAGGTCATGGACGTGGTTGTCGATGTCTGGGGCGCCGACCGCGTTGGTGTCCGCCTCAGCCCATTTTCGGACGCCAACAACATCTCCGACAGCGACCCGCAGGCGACATTCACCCATGCGGTCAAATTGCTGAATGGCTATGGGCTGGCCTATCTCCATCTTGTGGAGGGACAGACCGGCGGCCCGCGCGATATTCCGGAAGGTGGCGATCTGAAGGCGCTCTATGAATTGTTTGACGGTGCGAAAATGGGCAACAACGCTTACGACCGAGACATGGCGATTGAAGCGGTTGATACCGGCGCCGTCGATCTGGTGGCCTTTGGCCGGCCGTTTATTTCCAACCCGGATCTTGTCAACCGGCTGGAGAAAGACGCCGCACTGAATGAGCTCGATCCAGCCACTCTCTACGGCGGAAATGAAAAAGGGTACATCGACTACCCGGCACTGGAAGAGGAAGCTGTTGCCGCAGAGTAATGCATCGCTCTTAACCCTGTAGTGACAGGCAATACCAAGCAAAGTGAGCGCGCCAGTTTTGGACACGCTCACCTAGCGGTTACGGCTATATCCATTCTTGAAGCGGGAAGCTATCACAAGCCCGCGAATGAACTGCTTCCCTATGATCAGGGTTGGATATTTCCAATCAGAATGCACTCTTGATTGAGAGGCGCCCAGTTTTAGTTGAAGAAGATGTACGATTACTATCACGAGTTTGCACTGTTTCGCGGAAATGGTGCGGATAGCTTTTGTTGGGTTTTCCTTGTCCGAGTCGCCGCCTTTGGGCTCAGCTTGCGCTAAACTTGCGACGCAAATGCTCAGCCAGCGCTGTTATGCGTCGGGGTTGTATCCGGCTGAGCGGAAACATCATTTGCAAAGGTTTCGTTGGTGGGAGGAAGTCGCACAATACAGAAACAAGTCTGCCAGATCGAACATCGTTGCCGACATCAAGCTCCGACTTTGAGACGACACCATGGCCTGCAATCGCCTAGATGTAAGCGAGATTGTTTTCTATTGAAGGTCGCCCAAGCGAGGTGCTGAAATGCTTCAGAGCGAAATCCCTTTCAGTCTAGTCGTGTCCCCAAGTAGGGAGACAAGCCGTCAAAGTATTTCCCAACAAACCTAAAGCTGGGACCCAATTGGTAAAATACTTAGGAAACCGGAAACTATGTGATCCCAGGCTGATCCTGTCGGTTCGGATTGATATTCAAGGACGTTGCCATCATCATCTCTTGTCGTCCATTTAAGCTGACCAGCTTGCTCGAGTGTCACGTTATATGTGTATGCGGGTAGCGCGTCGTCCAAGGCACCCATGGTCTGTGCAGTCAATGCTGGCGAGTCAATCAGAATTCCCATCTCGGTGTTGATGTTGACAGATCGTGGGTCCCAGTTGAACGACCCTACGAACAAGTACCGGTCATCAACTGCAAATGCTTTGGAGTGCAGGCCTGACCTTGATTGAGCCCAGTTAATACCGCGGCGTTGGACCTGATAGGCATCGGGTCGCAGCTCATAGAGTTCTACTCCACCGCGTAGAAGTGCTCGGCGTTTCTTGGCGTAGTGCGCGTAAACGGGTGCGACGTCGTTAGATGCAAGCGAATTGGTTACGACCATTACGTCGACCCCGCGGTTCTCCAGTTCTGTCAGCCATTTCACACCGTTGTTGCGCGGCACGAAATATGCGGACACGATATTCACCTCACTGTTGGCATTCTCAAAATATGGAAGCAACTGAGATGCCAGAACGGGGTCTGAATTCTCTAGACCCGCTGCTTTTGAAGGCGGATCAGCATAAAGTTTCGCAGGCAGCCAATCCAGTGACAGGGCTCCATCTGCGAAGTTCGCTTTTGCTGACTTTCTGAGGGCTGCGCCGTACTGCGTTTGCTTCGCTTCCTCGACGAGTTCATTTAACCTGCTTCGTGCATCGCTAAGGTCAAATTCTTCGGGTTCTCCAACGACCACGTTGGCCGGGACGGCGAACTCACTGTTCCAGTAAGTGTCAAAGCTACGTGACACCTCGCGTACAACGGGGCCTGCGGCCAGCACGTCTAGATCAGCGTAGTTCATTTCTTCCCGCGCCAGAAAATACTCGGCACCGATGTTTCTCCCACCGACAATCGTGAACACGTTGTCTGCCGTCATGGACTTGTTGTGCATTCTGCGATTGATGCGTTTGAAATCTGTCAGACCCGCGATCAGAAGGCTCTGATCTCGCCAGAACGGATTGAACAGCCTAATTTCAATATTCTTGTGATCGTCCAATGCGGCCGTCATCGCGTCATAGCTAGACGTATCCATGTCATCCAGCAACAATCGGACACGAACACCCCGATCTGCTGCCTGCAAAAGACTGGCCGCAAAAAGGTGGCCCGTGGGGTCGTTGTGCAGAAGGTAGTATTGCGCGTCTATCGTTTGCTCGGCCGCAGCGGCCATCAGCAGCCGTGAAACGAGCGCTTCTTCTCCGTCACTGATCAGCTTGATGCCTGATCGTCCGTCTTTGGGGTCCCCAAGGCGATTGGCCGCCTGACCCAAAGCTGTGCCCGAATTTGCCGGTAACGCAGCCGATGCCGTCTTTTCATATGTGCGGTTTTTTGGAGCGCAAGCGACAAGAAACAGCGCACAACAAACACTAACCACGAACTTCAATTGCGCCATAGGCTTCCTCCAACCCCATGCCTTAGGTGACTACGCGCAAGCATGCGATTGCAAGTTTCTTCTATGGAGCTTGAGGTTGTTTCGTTTGTTAGTGTTGATTTCGCAAATCCGACAAACGCCATGTTGTCCGTTCGCGAATTTTTCGCAAACCCAGTTCAAACGTACCCGGCACAACCCAAATGCATCGAACCACACCGTTCGCAACCAGTTTCCGCGTTCTAAGTCTCTCTGTTCTGATAATGTGATGCTCTCTGGTTTAAGGAGTGTAAGTACTCTTTGTATTGACCTGTCGCGATACTGCCCACCATTCTGAAGCAAATTTTAGGAGCATCCTGAGTGTTTGCGAGGACCATAGCCTTGCTGATCTGCACCGTGTCTTCCCCGGCCGTGGCATTGCAGCTCAGCGAAACCGGGCGCTACGAACTAAATCAACCCGCAAGTCTCGATTACGACCCAACCTTTTGTGGGTTGTGGATCGCGAATGAAGGTCCCGAGGCAGTTCTTGTCACATTGCAAGGCGATGAGTTGAGACGCATATCCAGCGATCTCTTCCGGATCAAAGCAATTGCTATTGAAGGGGATCACTTGTTGCTGGGAGATGGTCTTGGCAGGCTTCAACGAGTTACCAAGGACGGAGAGCCTTTAGGAGCGCCCTTTGAACTGGAAGGTGGATTTGCGGACACGGAAGGGATCGCGATCAATGCTATGGGGCAGATCGTGACCGTAGAAGACGACCCCGAACAATTGTCCTGGTTCACTTCAGAGGGAGCCCTCACGGCGAGGTTGGATACCATGAAACTCTCTCCTCCGTTAAGCGAGGCGCAGGGCATCGCGATTGATCCACGCACCGGCCACATGTTGATTGTTGATGACTGGGAAGGGTCAAACAGCCTGTATGAGTTCACGGCTGATGGCGAGCTGCTCGCCCAGAAAAGCTTGTTGGAGTTCGGAACCGATCCGGAAGGCATCGCTATCAGGCCGGGATCAAACCAACTGTTCGTGGCGTTCGACAGCGGAGCGAAGATTGTTACGTTCGACTACACACCCACCTTGCCTGAAGGATCAACGCCGCTGCCCTCGGGCGCAGATTGTATGATGTTCTAGGTGTTTAGTGACCTTCGAACGCCAACGATGATCAAGCGAGGAAACGGGGCCATCAAACACAAGTGCTGAGTTTCTTGCTGCGTTGGCTAATTCTGTAAGGTAGGAAGCCAGTGCCGCAAAGGTCTGCTCGCCCTCGCTGAGCACATCATGAACCTTGGCCTTTGGGTTGGCCTTGAGCTTAACCTCGGTTTGAGGCGAGCCAAATTTGCCTCCGGAGCGCGCGACCTCGACGCAAACACGGTTACGTGCTAGCGCGACAATCTCTTGTTGAAACCGGTCGCGCATGCCGGGTGTAATCAGATTGGCGGCAATCTCGTTTCTAGGCCGTGTGATTGCCGCCGTGGCTGTATTTCGCAAGCTGTTTTCAATTCGCGTAACGGCAGGACATTCTACAAGCCAAGTCGAGCTTTCCAAAGAGTGAGCCAGTGCTGCGTAGCCGTATTCAGCTACGCACCAAACAGGTCACAATGCGCCTTCGTCGCCAAGGAAC
>NZ_JBXWQJ010000030.1:0-20814 GCF_059612325.1 Ruegeria sp. CDSA021 | reverse complement strand
AATCACAACAACCAGTTGAGCCAGACCCTCTCTTAGATCAGGCGGCCATCTGTCCCAAAATCCCTGACGACGGACAGTGTTCCTCGGCTTTGGTTTTACCAATTGCAGAGTTCGATCTGATTTACCCTAACTCACGGAAAGTTTGGTGTTGCGCCCCGAAACGCTCAAGCTTCAGCGATCATTGTGCCCCAGCTGGAAAAGCCACTCTCTGTCTCACAGATGATCGTGTCCATCCCGGTTACCGCATCGTTCCCAAAGTAGCACTCCGCAAACGCACCGGTGCCAACAAATGATAGTGTCAGGGCAACAAGGCCCAAAGCTGCAATCCTCTTCATGATACTCACTCCTTTTGATAAGCGTCATGTGGGAGTTGTTTTTTGCCGAAAGTACTTTGCTTTGATTAAGTATTTTTAACTTAAGACTGCCAGACGAGTTGTCTCTTCAGAAAGCAGCACACTCTTAATGTTCGCTCCGAAAAGACAGGTTCAGCATCTAGAATGAAGAAACAGCACATCCGCATTCAGGCATTGGGAGAATTCGATCTCAAACAGTGTCAAGCAGACCTATTTGAAGATAGCGGCCCTCTCTAGGGAGACCTTCAGTAGAAACTAATCTCGCTGACATCAACGCGGGCCTCGTGATCGCGACCGTACGCCACGACCCCAACTGAGGTGATTTCGTCAGCAACGGGAATAGCGCGCAACATGGCACCTGAAGCCTTGAAGCCTGACAGAGGTAAAGAGACTTCGGTCCATTTGTCAGAAGTTGGGAACTCGGCCTGATAGTATTGCCACGGAAGCACAGTGCCACGTGTCCTGAGGTGAACAAAGTATTGCTCGCCATTTCCCCGTACTAACAGCCTGACGCCCGATACACTCGCATCTGGCCGATCAGGCAACTTGCGTCGGAATTGGATGAAACCGCCGTTGTTTTCTGTACTGACGGTTCCGGTCAGCCGCGCGAATGCAACATTACCTTCCGAACTAAATTGCACCTGCCCTGAAGAAACTCCGCCCATGACAGTGTCGGCAACGTAGTTCCAACGTGTCTCCGCAGACTTGGAGAAGTCCTCAGCAAGATTTTCATCAGCCTGTGCCATTGTAGATCCGATGATAACAAGACCTGAAACAAGCCCAATAAATTTGGCACGCATATTGTTCCTTCTTAGTTCAGTATTGCAATGGAAAGGTTCAGCGCCGCGGCAAATGCGACCCATACAAAGTAAGGCAAGAAGGCCAGTGCGGAGACCCGATCCGAGTTCCTGCCTCGAGCGATGAACATGACGATCACGATCAGCAACGCGACAATGACTACAAGAGCAAACCACGGCAGTTGCAGTACGAAAAAGGTTGGGGACCACAAAAAGTTCAGACCCATCTGTGCCCACCACAGCTTCATGGCAGTCGAGCTTCGGTCTGCTTCGAACTGCCGCCAACCCGCCATGGCGATCAACACATAAAGCACCGTCCAGACCGGGCCAAATACCCAATTTGGTGGATTGAAAGCAGGCTTAGAAAGCTGCGCATACCAATCGCCAGGTGCGGTCAGTGTCCCGATCAGGATGCCGCCTCCCAACATGAGCGCAAGAAATGCTATGCGGATCAACAAATTCGACATTGCGGTACTGCTTTCAGCAATCCTTGGTCGTCACGTTGACAAGCGCTTCGGAAGAGAAGGTTGCAGTACTGGTTTTATCCGCATCGGAATAAGACACCGTGGCGCCTTCGATCTCCGACCCTGTTACGGTGATTTCGCGTTGCCCGATAGTGTCATCTACATCGATGGTAAAGGCGAGTTTGTCCCCGGCTGCTAGGGAGGCGATCTGAAGTTCAATTGTATCTTGCCCGTCTACGACAGTTGGAATTTGCCGCAGAGCATCCGCACCCTCAACGAATTCGAGAGGTTGGAAGACCTCTGCACCCGCGCCCTTTTCGGTAACGTCGAAAATCAGGCGCCCGGCAGATTGCGACAAGTCAATTTTGACGGTCGAGGCTTCGACTTCGCAAGCTCCGACGTTTGTCAGAACAAAACGGTCTTTGGGTGCGCCTTCTATAAAGCGAATTTGTACACCAGCTTGAAGCGAAGTAGCTGCAAATAATCCAAGGGTCGCCGCAAGAATACTCTTCGGGAGCATATTTTTCTCCTTCCCAATGGGTTTTTGATAGATACGCTACGGCGGGTTTCTTGGATCAGACTTATGCCCTTTAACTATCGTGGTTTAGCCGACAGGACCTTTCGAAGTTCCATGCACCGCTGTCAGAACGGTTGAGTCAAAACATGCCGTTCTCATTCTCGCTGTTTGCCGGAACCTCCTGAAGAACGTCCCAGTGCTCGACAACCTTCCCATCGACATCCAGGCGAAAAATATCGATCCCTGCGTACTCGAGACCATCGGGCCAGATTTGATGGCAATGCAGAATAACGTGATCGTCTTCAGCAAACGCACGTTTGATGTCCACGCGCTTTCCCGGGTATTCGGCGGCCATGCGCTCGAAGTACTCGACAAAAGCTTGCTTACCGTCGCCAACATGCGGGTTGTGCTGCGTATAGGTTTCCCCAACAAAGGTTGCGATGGCCTCGGCTGGTCGACACGCGTTGAACATCATTTCGTAAAAAGCGATGACGTTTTTCTTGTTTGTTTCGAGGTCCGGCATGCTGATCTCCAAATCGACGTTTGTACCGTCCATAAATGTTGGTCCGCGTAATTCTTGGAAGCAACCCGGCAAGGATCTCGACCACTAATCGCCAAGAGTTTAACAGCTTAAATTTGCGCTCCGACTATTTATAGAGTTGGACACTTACTCGGTTTCTTCGAAGTCTATATGAATATGATTCCCATCAGGATCGGCCACATGGATTTGGACCATTCGGGCGCCCGTGACGTCAGTTTTGCGATACTGAATCTGCCTCGAGATCAGTTTTTCCTCGAATGCGCTCAAACCCGTGGCTGAAAGCGCAAAATGCTCGAGCTTGAGCTTCACTTCGGAGCCGACATTAGGCGTTCCTTCGTGACCCACAAGGTGAACCACGGCGTGATCACCCGCATACAACCAAGCTCCGGGAAACGGAAAATCAGGGCGGGCCCCGAGTTTTAAACCCAAGACCTCTTTATACCAAGTAACCATCTCAGGCAACCTAGTCGTCACGATATTCACATGATCTAGCCGCTCAATTCTCATCTAAAAACCCTCAAGCACGAGCTTTCCTTTGGCCTTGCCGCTTTCAAGGATAGCATGCGCTTTCTTTAAGTTTGTAGCATTGATCCTACCAAGTGTATCGGTCGCCGTGGATCTGATCTTTCCGTCATCTATCAACCCGGCGACCTGATTCAGGATTTCGCTTTGACGGTTCATATCTCCAGTCCCAAAAAGCGACCGAGTGTACATGAACTCCCAATGCAATGAGATCGATTTGGGTTTGAACGGCGCGATGTCGAAGGTTTCAGGATCATCAATCAACCCGAAGCGACCTTGGGGTGTCATCACCTCTCCAGCTTGAGACGCATAAAGCTGGGAATGGTTCGTTGAATAGATGAAATCCACGCTTTCGATACCGAGAGCCCCGAGTTGCGTTCCCAAAGGTTCCGCATGGTTGATGACATGGTGTGCGCCAAGCTCTCGAACCCAGTCTTGTGTCTCGGGTCGGGACGCCGTCGCCATCACTGTCAATTCAGTGAGGGCCCGTGCCAATTGAATGGTGATTGACCCGACACCGCCTGCGCCACCGATAACCAGCAACGTATTGGTCCCGCCGGAAAAGGCATCTTGAACTCGCAAGCGGTCGAACAGCATCTCAAAGGCAGTAAGCGTCGTTAGCGGCATCGCCGCAGCTGCTTTCGCCGGTATGGATTTTGGCGCTGATCCGACAATACGTTCATCCACCAGATGAAACTCGGCATTGGTTCCCGGTCGGTTTACTGCCCCGGCATACCAAACTGCATCTCCCGGACGGAAAGTCTCAACCGTTTCGCCAACTGCTTCGACGATCCCTACTGCGTCCCACCCCAGAATATCAGGTGCGGGACCTACAGGAGCACGTTTTTGCCGAATTTTCGTATCGACCGGGTTCACTGAAACGGCCTGCACTTTCACCAACAAGTCATGCCCCTTCGGCGTCGGTTTGTCGGCCTCGAAGTCGATTAAGGCGTCCGCCCGATCAATCGACCCTGTCTCACGGTATCCCACGGCTTTCATAACGTGCTCCTTTGTTCGGTTCTGTATCAACCGATGACTGTCATTTCATTCAACGTGAATTCTGCAACGGCACCCTCTGTTGCTTCCAAGTAAGCCGCAAGGTGCTGAGCACCCATGTGGGTTTGCCAAAGCTCCCGGCTTTCCCAGTTTTCGTAGAATACGAAATGGGCCGGGTTGTCGTTGTCCTGGTGCAGGTCGTAGTTGATACAACCCTTTTCGGCACGGGTTATGTCGATGAGCTTGATCAGCTCACCCTTTACGAGGTCGATCTTGTCGGGGTAGGCTTTGATGTTGGCGAGGATTGTCAGCTTGGCCATTGGAATAGATCCCTTGTGTTCTTGAGCGATGCGCTAGATTTACGCCGCAGTACTTTCGGGATAAACAGGGTGTAATCGAACATATAATCCGGAAATTCCGTTTAATGCTTTTAGATAATCTTCGCTTGTTTCTGACCATAGCCGAGAAAGGCAGTCTTGTGGCCGCGGCGCGCGAGACAGGGATGTCGAGTACGACAGTGTCCGAACGGCTCGCGACTCTGGAGGCACATTACGGTGTGGTTTTGTTCAACCGCACCACCCGTTCCATTAGCCTGACCGAAGAAGGACGAGTACTAGCTGACGGTGCAAGAAACGTACTCAGTGAGGTTGCGGACCTAGATACACTTGTTCGGCACGGCGCCGAAACTCTGTCTGGCCCAATTCGCATAAGCGCGCCGATTGACTTGGGACGGAGCATTGTTTCCGAGGTTATTGCCGAATTCACCGAAGAGAACCCTGCCGTCTCAATCGAACTGTCCCTCTCGGACGGCTATGTCGACCTTGTCGGCCAGGGTTTCGACCTCGCCGTTCGCTTCGGCAATATCACGGACACTTCGCTCAGGCTGCGAAATCTAGGAAGCTACCAACGTTTCGTATGTGCGTCCCCAAATTATCTGGCCTCATTAGGAATGCCTGAAAAACCAGAAGATCTATTGAACCACAACTGCTTGGTTATGAGGTTTGGCGACATGATCGACAACGTTTGGGAGTTTGGATCAGGACCAAATGCCCGGCGCGTATCGGTAAAAGGAAATCGAATAGTCAATGATGGTTCACTCATCCGCGATTGGGCGATTGCAGGTCATGGGGTCGTCTTGAAGTCAGAACTGGATGTCGGCGAAGATGTTCGATCTGGCAGACTTGTTTCTGTCTTGCGCGACTTCCTCCCACCGCCGAAACCTTTGCAAATGATGTTTCCGCCTAGCCGAGCCCAACCACGTCGCATAACGGCCTTGGCTGAGCATTTGCGTCGCAAATTCGGCGTGAGTTGAGGCCGCGGGGGAAGACTCTAAATCGCTTCTGCGATTCCAGCGTATACCGACTTCAGGTTTGTATGAGTTGGACACATTACTTCGCTCGCTCGCAGCGAAGACCCTTTTTGCAGACGTCTTGAATCTGCTGTTCCAACAAAAAAGTTTGGTCTCAAAAACCTTATCTTATGAGTTCTTCAGTGCAGATCGCCGAGAAGCGGCTCAGAAGAAAAGTGCAAGTCCGGTCATTGAGACAACTAAGAAAAGTAGAGTCATGATTCCGCCCGAGCGAACGAAATCGACCACCCGGTAGCCTGCCGGGCCCATGATCAAAGCGTTCACCTGGTGTGTTGGGATCAAAAATGAGTTGGACGTCGAAATTGCCACGGTGAGAGCAAATACGGCCGGGTTGCCACCCGCCGATACGGCAATAGAAACTGCTAGCGGCACCAGCAAAACAGTTGCGCCTACATTGGACATGACCAGCGTGAATGCCGTCGCCAAAACGGCTATTCCTGCTTGCAACGACCAGATCGGCCAACCCTTCAGGAGGGCCAACACATGCGCTGCAATCCAATCCGCAGTGCCGGTGTTCTGGACTGCCTGGCCCAACGGGATCAGCGAAGCGAGTAGAAAAACTGTACTCCAACTTATCGACTCGTAGGCTTCATCAATCGACAACACTCGGCTCAAAACCATGCCAACAGCGCCGATTAATAGGCACAACGACAAGCGAAGATCAGTTAATAGAATTAAGCTCAATGCTAATAGGAAGAACGCGAGCGCCCATCCGACCTTGTGTGGCCGTAACTCTTCCTGGGGAAAGTCAGAAGTTACGACCACAAAATCCCTGTCCGACTTCAGTCGTGTCAGACGATCCCACTGGACGTGCACCACGCAAGTGTCGCCGACTTGCAAAGGAACTTGCCCGATATGCGTGGCTGAATGATCCTCGGTTTCAACGTGGCTCAGTGTTTCTTCGCCACGCTGAATAGCCAACAACGACAGCCCATGTGTCTGACGAAGGCGCAAATCAATCGGAGTCTGGCCGATCACTGAAGAACCGGGTGGAATAACAACCTCTGCCACCCCCGATTGGGTCGCGGCGAAGTCATCTGCAAAGACATCTAGTTGGGGTAGAATCTCTAAGCCGTAAGGCTCAGCGAACTGTTGCTCAACCACCCGACGCAGGCCAAGCACCGCGAGCCTCGCCGGGGCTTCGATCTTAGTATCAGCCATCGGCGCGATGACCTTGTGGCCGCGGTAAGATGTGCCAAGAATGTACATGTTATGAGCGACCATTAGATCCGCGAGCGTTTGCCCGATGATGATTGAGCTTTCAGGAACACGTATCTCGAACATATCGGCCCTAAGCCCATACGTGTTTTCGACATAGGTCTGCATGGACCGAGCTGAGCTTGCGTCTTCTCCACGCTCTCGCTGCGCTGGCAGGACCCAACGACCAAAGAGCACAAAGTAAAGCACCCCTGTTAGCACCAGCATCACACCGATAGGCGTGACTGAAAATAACCCAAATGTCTCCATTTGTTGGTCAGCAGGAAGGGATGAGTTTGCCGAAACAATCAGGTCATTCAACAGTATGAGGGGCGACGACCCGACTAATGTGATAGTACCACCCAGTATCGCGCAAAACCCCATAGGCATCAGCAACCTACTCATCGAGATTTCCGTACGTGCTGAAATGCGGCTAACAACAGGCAGAAAAAGCGCAGCAGCTCCTACGTTCTGCATGAAGGAGCTGATGACACCAACCGTCGTTGAAATTATGGGGACTATCCGGGCCTCTGTCGTGCCACCACTCTTGAGGATCAAGGCCGCAACCTTTGACATAAGTCCAGTCTTATCAAGCCCAGCCCCAATTACCATAACTGCGATGATGGACATCACAGCGTTCGAGGAAAAACCTTCAAAGAGCTTGGATACATCGGCTAAATTACCTAGCCCCGGTAGATAGCTCAGTGCGCCAAGCAGTACCATTACAAGAATTGCTGCGACATCGATCCGTATTATTTCGGTAACAAAAAGTAAGACCGTAAAAGACAATAGACTCAGTACGGCAATCATTTCGTACGTCAGTGTTGGTAATTCCATATCGTTCTCCCAACCTAACGTTAGCTGACTAACAGCAATTACGAAGGACCAACTCTGCGTGGCAGATAAGGCCAAAATTCATCAGGCCGACTCACGCGGCTCGATTTCTCGGACGTGGTATCTGCTGAAACCTGGATTTCGCCAACCCAAAGAGACGCTGATGGCAAACTCATAAACCTCTCTTAAACATCACAATGCGAATTGAACTTTCACTATTGCTAGATTGCAAACATATTAATTTACCGTGTCGTCATCATTCATTTTCAGTCATTTTTACTTGCTAAGTCGGGAAGGCTTGGTGAAAGCCGCCATGAGAACAAGCGCTGCCAAAACTCTGAAAATATGATGCTCACCGACGAACGCAACAGCGCGACCACGGTCACTGCTACGATTGACATCTCCGCCAAGCCTCTAGGTGAATAAACTAAGACAAGTGCGACGGGTCTGTCTCCAGCGCGTTCGCGACCGCCAATGCGCCTGAGAAGGCCACAGAAATCCTCCGTTGCTCAAACCCCAAAATCTGTCCGGTTGGTGCTGACGTCAGACAGTTTTGACCATGCGACGTGCTGATGTCACGCAGCGAACATTGCCCCAATGAAATTTTGGAAATTATTATGCTTCTTGGTCGCTTTGATTGCAAAGTAAGGCGATGGTCACTGCCCCGAATTGGTTTTCGCGATATTGCAAAGCAGATCAACATGTTGATCCAACCAATCTTCGTCCAGTATCTCGTGACGTATGAGCTTGCGGAAATAGGGGGCAGCGACTGCTAGTTCTATGAGTTGGTCAACCGGAACGTCGGCGGTGATCTCACCGCGGCCTACTGCGGCTGCAAATACTGCTTCAACACTCGCGAACCTGTCCTTCATGAATTCAGTGATCACCAACCGCGCTTCTTCGTCGGTGGACGCAGCAGCGACCACCTGAGGCGCGATTTGGCCCCATGGTGTGTCATTCAAGGCTCCCATCAGTACACCGAGTAACCAGCGCAGGTCAGATCGTAGCGGGCCATCTGTTTTGGGCGGTATGTTCGGCGGTGTTGCGATGCGCCGAAATGCTGCATCACGCAGACTACGCGCATCTGGCCAGTGCCTGTAAAGTGTACTGCGGGAAATGCCCGTTGCCTTTGAAACTGCGCCATGAGTTACGTGCAGCACGCCTTCCTCCATTAGTATCTTTTGCGCAGCATCAAGCGCGGCCTGTCGTGTGGCGATCAGTCTAGGATCTTCTTTCAATCATTCCTCCTACAGAACAATTTGTTGCATAGTAGAACATTTTGTCCTAAAAGTATCGCCAGGTGAAACTAAAGCTCAATACTCAATTCCGCGAACACGTCTTGTCAAAATGGGAGCGTATCAATGTTCAAAGTGGCAGCAACCCCGCTGGCGGTACTCTTATCGATGGGCGCGACCGCCGCATTGTCCGAGAGTGGAACTTACGAGCTGGATCCTGGACACAGTCAGGTATTGTTCAGCTACAACCACATCGGGTTCTCAGAAACATTTGGAATGTTCTCAGGTTTTAGCGGTGAGATTGAGTTTAACGAAGATGATCCCTCTGCGTCATCTGTCAAAGCGTCTATGCCTGTAAAATCCATGATCACGGGCTGGGATGCCCGTCTGCAACACTTCATGTCCGATGACTTTTTCAGCGCGAGTGACGGCGACGTAGTCACATTCGCTTCAACCAGCATAGAAGTGACCGGGGACAATACCGCGAATATTTCTGGCGACCTGACCATGAATGGCTTCACCAAATCTGTTGTTCTGGAAACAACGCTTAACAAGTTCGCGCCATACCCGTTTGGCCCAAAAGAGGGCACGCCGACCTTGGGGCTGGCTGCCACGGCGACTATCGTGCGGTCTGAATTCGGACTTGGGGCATTTGCGCCAGCGGTGAGCGACGAAATAGAGCTCTTGATCAATATCGAAGCGTTAAAGGTTGAATGATGCGTGCAACGGCGCCGATACTGCGCTAAGCACTCAATCTTTTTGATTGGCAGATGGTCAACACGATGAATGTGCACCAGAGAACATTGGCGGTTGCTGTGACGGTAGTGGTATTGATGTGCTCAATGGCGTCCGCGCAAGAGCGCTCCTTGCCGGAGCGCACCTCGCCCCGTCCCGAAACGACAAGCGGCGTACCGCATACTCAAATTGGTGTCGAAATTAATGCCGATTTGGCCCAGCTATTGCTGGAGCGAGTTGCGCAATTCCCAGGGGTCACACTTGGCCCAACACGCATATCATTACCTGGCGCGATTGGCTTTCAGCTTGATCCTGACATGTTGTTGTCTCAACCGAACTCTATCGTCGGTGGGTTTGAGTTTGCGCATATGCATCCTGATGGCAGTTTGCACGCTTCGCTGCACCCCGCAATGGCCCGACGGGCAATTGAGGCTGGCTGGGCCGTAGGACACCCTTGGGCTAATCAACGTCCCGGATGGAGTGGCTTTGTCATGATCTATACTCCGACCACACCAGTAGAGTTGGATGTCGTCATCGATCTGGTCGAAAGTTCGTACACCTTCATCACCGGAAACACCTTGGGTTAAACGCCCACCTGCTGACCTTGCCGTTGCTGACTAATACGCAGGTCAGCCAGTATTCAGTCCTACGGGGATATTCAGGTGATCCATGTTCCACTGTTCCAGCCGGGCATGATCCAGAGATGTGGCGGATCCATAATGGGTGCAACTAGGATCGTTTGCGTCGCCCCATTCTCGTAACTTGTCAAAACAACATACCCCCAGTAGGTATTTGGTATGTTTCGCTTGGTCCTGTCGATACTTCTTGTTGTTGCATTCTCTGGCGCATCCGCAGCGTCGGTGAAGCATGGCTTGACCCATGGATCGGATCATTCTGGTCATCATGCTCAAATGGCGGGCGACGATCCGTTGGCTAATGCCGAGGAAGCTGCTGCGGATTGTTGCGACACCGCTAGCGGCATGGGTTCAACATCCTGTTTTGGTGATCTTGTCGCCACGGCGGGGATTTCGCCGAATGCTCCATTGATGATCTCAGTGGGTGGTGTGACGTACGCTGGAGCCGATTTTTCGGGCCTCGCTCTGGGTGTTCCCACCGGTCCTCCGAAAGCCTGAATGGCAACGGGCGCTCGCCCGCATTCCGTTCAAATTTCACATCAAAGGACCGACAGACATGATCACACGTCGTCACTTCACCAAACTGTCTGCAACTGCTTTCATCGCGACCGCTCTTCCCGTCCGTGCAGGCACCCCAATGCATGTGCTCAGCTCACCAGGTTGCGGATGTTGTCACGCATGGGCCGACTTGGCTCGCGCACGCGGCTACGCCGTCACCGTTGAGGAACTGACGGACCCCGAGGTACAGAAGTCAGCGCGGAGCATCCCGATGAACCTCGCGTCCTGTCACACTGTAGAAGCCGATGGTTATGTCTTTGAAGGCCATGTGCCGTTCGAAGCACTGGAAGCCGTATTGAAGGATCGGCCTGACATCACAGGGCTCGCTGTTCCTGGCATGCCAATGGGCTCCCCTGGTATGGGCGACGATCCGTCCGCCCGTTACGACGTCATTGCATTTGGGGGAGAGGCTGGGGCCGGTACGGTATACTACCGCGCGGGCACCGCGCAGCCGTTCGACACCTGATGCTAGGACGCACAACACTCTTGGTCACCGGTGGGCTTGCGCTCGCCGGTTTCTCCGTAGCGTTCGTTTTGGCCCAAGCCTTTGAACCGGTCGGTCTTTTAACACCTGATGACGCGGAAGTTATCGCCGTTGGCCAAGATATATACGCGAACCAATGTGCTATCTGCCACGGTGAGAACCTTGAAGGACAGCCAAACTGGCGGATACGCGGCGAGGATGGTTTGCTACCAGCACCGCCGCATGACGCCACAGGGCATACGTGGCACCACGATGATGAAACGCTTTTCGCCCTGACCAAATTTGGCCTGGCCGGACTGATGGAAAATGCGCCCCCAACCGGTATGCCGGTCTATGAAGGTGTGTTGAGCGATGGCGAAATCATAACGGTCCTATCTTTTATCAAGTCAACCTGGCCCTATGACCTTCGTGAGTACCACGACGAGTTGAATGCCCAATCCGAATAGAGGAAAACTCAGATGATCAAACAAACTCTTATCGGCTTGGTCGTAGCAATGGCTCCAATGCTTGCGGCCGCGCATTCAAAGTCCGAAGCAACGACACCGGCTGACGGTGCTACCGTTACGGAAGTGCCTGAGCTTTCCATGCGGTTCGATGATCCGATGCTCATCATCTCGGTCACGCTGACCTCACCCGATGGCGATGTCGAAATTGACCGCGAAACGGGTATGGACCCCGCCATAGAGTTCCGGGCTATGCCTTTGGAGGACCTTGCACCCGGAAGCTACCGCTTCGACTGGCGCGGTATGGCTTCCGACGGTCACCCGATGCAGGGCAGCTTCTCTTTCACGGTCGCTGAGTGATCGGTCTGGCACCCATTGACGGTGTTGTTGTCTTGGCCATTTTGGCGAAGGCACTTGGCTACGGCTCGGCGCTGCTAGCGATGGGTGGCGTCCTGTTCACGGTCCTCTTTGCCAAGCGCGCTGAAGAGTCTGTTCTACGCCTTGCGCGGCAACTTGCGGTCGGAGCTGCGATTGTCGGTTTTGCCGTACTTGCTTTACGTTTTGGCATCAGAGCAGCGCGGATATCTGGGATGGGCTTTGAGGGCGCGACGGACCCAATGATGCTTGGTTTTGTTTGGGACAGTCCGCTTGGCACCGCCGCGATCTGGCGAGGGGTTGGTGAACTCGCGATATTGGCAATCTTGCTCTCCCGAGTCGGGCAGTGGATCGCTTTGGTGGGCAGCCTTGCCGTAGCGTTTTCCTTTGCCCAGGTAGGACACTCGCTTGGAGAGCCTACAGCGGTTCTCGCTGTCTTGCTGGTTCTTCATTTGCTGGCTGCCGCGTTTTGGGTCGGTGCTCTCCTGCCTTTGCGCAAAGCGGCGCTCACTCCCAATGGGGCCGAACTACTGCACCACTTTGGCAGTGTCGCTGCTTATGGAGTTGCCGTCCTGATTGTTGCAGGCGCAGCGCTCGCATGGCTGCTCTCGGGCTCCTTGGCCGCCTTGTTCGGAACGGCGTATGGATTGGTGCTTTTGATCAAGATCGTGATCGTTTCTGCCCTGCTTTGTATAGCGGCGCTGAACAAGCTGAGATTTGTTCCGGCTCTCAGGGCTGAGAAGCGTGGCGCGACAATTGTTCTCCGACGGTCGATTTCAATAGAGATGTTGGCTGTTGTCCTGATCCTGCTTGCAACGGCGACCCTAACCAGTGTGACGACACCTCCCATCAATCTCTGACGGCCTAAGGTCCGAAGCAGGAGCTGCAAAGCCTTGTTACGAATGTCCGCTTAGGGCTGTGTCCGGTCCTACGGTGAAAGTGGGCCAATGGCAGAAAAGTCCGCGTAGCAGTCGTTCACGCCGAGTGCAGCGAACGACCGCTTGGGGTCAGGATTCATAACCAATAGATGACGGTCGCAGCCAGAGCGATGGCTGAGAGGAAAACCTTGGGACAGCGATCATAGCGTGTCGCCACGCGCCGCCAGTCCTTGAGCCTGCCGAACATGATCTCGATGCGGTTGCGTCGTTTGTATCGGCGCTTGTCGTATCGAACCGGTGTCTTTCGTTTCTTTCGGCCAGGGATGCATGCGCGTATCCCTTTGTCTTGCAACGCTTCTTGGAACCAGTCGGCATCATAGCCGCGGTCCCCGAGCAGCCAGTCGACCTTGGGCAGGCTGCTCAGTAACGCCCGCGCACCGATGTAGTCGCTGACCTGCCCAGCGGTGACGAACAGGCTGAGCGGTCGCCCGTGGCTGTCGCAGATAGCATGCAGATTGGTATTCATGCCGCCCTTGGTTCGGCCGATCAGGCGTCCACGCCCCCCTTTTTCGCGGCCATGCTGGTCGCAGTGCGATGTGCCTTCAAATAGGTCGCGTTGATCATCACGGTCTGTTCCTCGCCGTGATTGGCAGCCAGGCCGACCATCATCTGCGCGAAGATGCCTTTCTCGCTCCAACGCTTCCATCGGCTGTAAAGCGTCTTGTGCGGATCATATTCCCGCGGCGCATCCCGCCAGCGCAACCCATTGCGATTAATGAAGATAATCCCACTCGGAACCCGTCTGTCATCGACCCGTGGCTTGCCGTGCGACTTCGGGAAGAAAGAGGTAAGTTTGGCCATCTGCTCGTTGGTCAGCCAGTAAAGGTCGCTCATGTCACCGCTCCGCTTTCCGAGCCGTGAATCACGCAGCGCGTTGAAAATCAATGCATCCTGACCCTAGGAACTATGATTGCTTTGGGCTTGACGCTGACGTTCGCCTGAATATCGCGAGCGACTGCTATACGGACGAAGCGGAAATCCTACCGCTAGGTTGAATGTCCACTCACCGTGGCTCAACCCAACAACGGTTCAAAGTTGCATAGACATTTCGTGCCAAGTCATTCCTCCATGATCAGAGGTTGATGGACGAAGATAGTTGTACCCAAATCTCTGATAAAGCGGGACGTGATGCTCTTTACACATAAGGTGGATCGCGGATTTGCCCATTTTTCTCATGCGGCCGACGAATTCAATCATCAATGCCCGCGATAGGCCTTTTTCTTGATGCGCCGGATCCACGACGACAGACATAATAACGACATTTGGCGCGTCGGGGTCATGCCCTACAAGTTCTTTGAATTCCTCGTCAGACATTTCAACGTTGTACGCACATTCGCAATTCACAAAACCAACAATCTCACCTTCGATTTCAAGAATGAGGAAACCATCGGGATAGACCTCGATTCTCTTTGCTATCTTTTCGAGGGTAGCTGCTTCGTCGCCTTCATAGGCATCAGTCTCGATCTCAAAGCATCGAATTGCATCAAAGGGTTGGGCATTTCGAAATCTGTTCATGCATTTACACTATGAACGATGGGTCAAGTTGTATAGCCGCCGTCGGTTTTGCTCGCATCATTGCTCAATCTGCGCTCAGCGCAGACACTCACTGCACTTACCCCTGGCGGCAGCTTTGCGGTCAATGTTGCCCCACCAGGCGCGGACACATGCTTTTCATTCCACAACAACGCAGCACACCCTTGACCGAAATCAGTTGCACATTTAGTCAAGTTTGATCTGCCCGCTGGGACGACCCGGCCAAGCAAGGGCGTTTTTTTCAGGACGACCTGGCAAATTAGAGGTCGAACATGACAACTAAAACCAAACAAGCCAGGAAACTGATCGAGGGTAGACCTGCCCTAATCGTAATCGACATTCAAAAGAGCACGTTTATTGATGACAGCGAAGTACGCTCCATCGACAACATGCCGGGCTACAAACAGCGCATGATCGCTGCGCGTGACTTGGTTGACGCCGCGCATGAGAACAAAGTGCCCGTCATCTTCGTTCAGGAAGTCCATCGTCCCGATCAGGTCGATTTCGGCAGGGAACTGGATGGTGACGAAGACGTACACTGTCTCGAAGGTGATCCAAGAACGGAAGTTGCAAAAGATGAGATGGGATATCGCAAAGGTGACTACATCGTCCCGAAGCGACGGTATTCTGCATTTTTTGGCACCGATTTCGAAATCCTGCTGCGAGGTTTAAAGGTAGACACACTTTTGTTGTGCGGCGGGCTGACAGATGTTTGTGTGCACTACACATTCGTCGATGGCCACCAATCAGACTACTTCTGCCGCGTAGTAGAAGATTGCGTTGGCGGGTCATCTGTCCAAGCCCATGAAGCTGCTCTCAAAGCAATGGAGTATCTACAAACCGGCGCTGTTCAGAGCCGAAAAGCAGTGATCAAGGCCATCTCGTCGCTCTAAATTGCAATCGAACCGCTAGTACCAGTTGGGGTGCGGAAACGGGCGGAGATTTTTGTCGCTTGAACGCCTTGGACTTGCCCGTTTGATGCAGAAGGAATCGGCAATTTCAATACAACCCTTTGAGTTTGCGACTATGGCCCTTCAAAACCTCGATTGCATCGCAATCCAGCCGTCGGCAGGTATAATGCGAATATGACAAGAGATATTGAAGCTAACGCTCAGAAAATCGTCGATGCCCTGACCTCTGCCCAGCAGATATCTAAACTGTCCTCAGAGACCGAACAGCTAACGCTGGATGAAGCATATTCGATTGCAAGTCGCGTCCGAGAGCTACACTGAAATCTATCCTTCGGCACCCGCATAAGGCGATTTACTTGCTCTCCTCTGCACTATTATCGTGAAACAGTGCAAGCTTATGGGCAAATCGTGCAAACTTATGGGGTTCGTGAAGGTTTGTGCGCGTCCCTACAAACAGTGTAGGTGCGCTCATAACGCTGCATTCCCAACATTGATTTCATTGAAGAAAATCTTGGAAGCTTGCCCATAACTCTGCGCGGTATTTGCGCATAACTTTGCACGATTTGCCCATAAGTTTGCGCGTTTCAAGGTACGCGCCCAATTTAAAATAGTATCTGCATGGATTCTACAACTTTAAAGCACTGTACTTCAATCATAAGTGCATTTTGATTGGCAGCCTTCAACCTTTGACCGATCAAAGTGGTTCACTCGCACGCTGGCGATAGACCGCCAGAACGAACTTCAGCGGCTGGAGCTTGAGTTCTGCGGCAGAGCCTTTGAAACCAATAACAGCCCGCAGGAAATTGCGATGGGTTGGTTCAACACTCATCTGGCCGGACATCAATACCAAGGTATGATATAGTTCCATTATGAGCACCGAAACCTTAATCAGCCTTATCCTGTCATTTGTTCTCACCAGCCTATGTATTTGGTTGGTGCGTCGCGTCGTAAAACACAGCGGTCGAGACAGGACAGTAGACCCAGAGGCCGTGAAAGAACTAATGCGCACCATCGACTGGTCGCAGCTCGATAGAGTATTGGATCGGCCCCGGTGACAAGTGGCCCAACGGGGAATGCTCTTAGCGAGTGCCTCAGGGATCGCTTGGCTTTGAAATGATCTTGCGCAAATTTGAAAACCGCCCACGAACAATGAAAATAAAATGTTGAATCGTTGCGCTTATCTGACAGTCACCCCGATAGATTCGGATGTCGACAACCATCGTTAAGAGCATTGGTGTAGTCCGCCTTGGACTTTGAGCGGCTATCCGTTGAATCTTGCTAATTACGGCACCCGCCCAACGCAGCACAGTGCAGCGCTCTTTAGCGTACTCAGCTGCTGATCAGAACTTCACGGAACATAACGTTCCGGCTTCGGAGACTGAATACTCTCCAAATACTCAGCAATTTCGATAAGTCCGGAAGGGATACGCGTAACCAAACCGTTGCCCGTATCGAATTCGACAGCAGGGCCGTCATTCAATTCGGTGATTATCGGCATGTCATCGCGAGGTTCTTGAACTTTCAAATAACCGTCCAAGATCGACATGACCTCCAACATGGGCCACACACCCCCTCTGCGTTCGGAAATCTTTGTTAAATCAGCAGGCACTGTTTTCAAATCAGTGGCGTCAGGCCCATTTCCTGTCGCATCGACTCCGTGACACCTGGTGCAATGCTCGAAAAAAAGGTCTTTCCCAAAGTCCAAAAACTCGTCGGCCGCAGATATCGTTGGAACCGAAGAAATTACTATGCTTGCAACGATCATAAAGTACCTCATAAGTTGGAGGTCCTTTGCCAAACGAGAGTTTATTACAACAGAAATGGACCGACATCTTCCCCCGGTCAACGTCGGTCCTTTACCATATAACACTTGCTATCCTATGGCCCAAAACCGATTGATGGGGACAGGCAGCAACGAGCTCAGAACAGCTTCACCATTTAACATTCGAAATTTAGCATGTGAAAGCGCTCGGCTCTTTGACATAAATCATATGTCACTTCGCAGTCTGCCAGAATTGGACTCGACACGCCAATTCGGCCAAGTGATTTTGAATGACTGCTTACGCCTAGCAGAGCACGGCGCTTCACAATGCTAGGCCTGGAATTGTCACCGGGTCAAAAAAAGGTGCAGGTCCAGAACACCGGCAAACGATCAATTGCTGACCTAGCGCCAAAAACACTAATCTACTGTTGGATGCTTTCTAAGAAAAACAATAACCCTGCTAACTCGCGCGGTGTGGGCGTCAAGACACCCTCGATTTCAACCGGAACCAGGTCTTCCGCCATTTCCCCGCCAAATTCCGGCATAACCCGAGCAAGATGGCTGTTTCCTGGGTCGCCATAGATGTAGCTTAGGGCCCGTGCTTGAGGGAAAGTGCCTCCGTTCTTCGCGCTCAATGTTGTCAAATCTGTTGGCGCAACGGAAAGACCGCTGCTTGCCGGGCCACCGCCTCTGCCATCCACACCATGACAAGAACTACAGTTTTCTGAGAAAAAGGCTGCCCCATCAGCGCGAGTGGGCATGACGTCGGCGTCAGGATACAGATCTGTACACGACGCTGTGGCCAGAGCAATAAATCCAACCGATAATATTTCCCACCTTTTATCGTGCATGCTCAACCCCGGATTTTAATCCAGCCTACGGTCTATTGTAGCACCTGGCAATGACAGCAACTGGGGTTAAAAATCAGGAAGGGTCAACTTTACAGACTCTTACAAGAACTTGGACATTGCCGCTCACCAAGGGGGGGTGAAAGCTATTTCTAGACCTTCTATGTCTGCGGGCATTTCACTTTTGAGAATCTAAGCAGAGTATTCGACAATCAGGATTGGGAGATCCAAACATGCCGGAAGCTTCGTCCCGAATAGTTTGGCTCGAAGCGATAGGGGCGATCCTAATGATCCTACTTGGGTCCGGGCTGCACTTTGCATTTGTTTTGCTTGGAAGTTGGACGCCAATGGCGCTTGTGGCAGCTGTCAACGAGTCAATTTGGGAACACTTAAAGCTGGCTTTTTGGCCAGGCTTGTTTTGGGCCTGCCTAATGCCGCTTCCACCCCGACTTACAAGAAGGGACGTATTTAGTGCTAAAGGAGTTAGCCTCGCAATTACTGCTATTTTAATTGTAATAGTATTCACAGCATACACAGCGATATTTGAGCGCAACTTTTTGTTGATTGATATTGGAATATTTGTTGCAGCAATTTGCATCGGCCAGATCGTGTCAATTCTGCTGCTTGCTTACGAAGATCAAATACCTGCACTCATTCATGTATTCGGCCTGGTTCTCCTTGGGGTTCAAGTCGTCGCCTTCAGTACCCTAACATTTTTCCCTCTTAATCACTGGCTGTTCATTGAAGCACAATCTGGCACGATAGGTATTCCTGCCCGTTAGATGGACAGTCGGTCCTATTGGTGACGCATGCTTGCATCCCCATGAATTTCAAAGACGATTTTCCCAAGCTTGACGGGCCCTAAACAGGGCGTTTGAGTAGAGGCATGGACCGTTGGATTTCGGATTCGATTGCCAAGATCAATGCAGATGCTCACCGCTCTGCCGATACGCACCTTTTCAAGCTTCCCGTCCGGGGGCTGAAGGGCGTAGACATCTATCTCAAGGATGAAAGTACACATCCCACTGGCAGCCTCAAGCACAGGCTGGCACGCTCGCTTTTCCTTTATGCGCTTGTAAACGGGAAAATATGGGAAGAGACACGTGTAATCGAAGCCTCGTCTGGCAGCACCGCCGTTTCAGAAGCTTACTTCGCCCGTATGATCGGAGTGCCTTTTACCGCGGTTCTCCCAAAATCTACCGCCAAGAGCAAAATCGACCTAATCCGGTTCCAAGGTGGGGAAATCCACTTCGTCGATGCGGCGCCGGACATGCACCAGGCCTCGGTTGAACTGGCAGCTGAAGTCGGTGGCTACTTCATGGATCAGTTTACGTACGCCGAGCGGGCGACGGATTGGAGAGGAAACAACAACATTGCAGAAAGCCTTTTTCGCCAGATGGAACGAGAGCCACATCCAATTCCATCGGTTATTGTGATGAGCGCGGGCACTGGCGGAACTTCAGCAACGCTGGGGCGGTACATTCGCTACAAGGGCTTTAAAAGTGAGTTGGTTGTTGTGGACCCCGAAAACTCAGTGTTTTTTGAAAGCTTTCGAACTGGAGACAGGACCCTGACCCGCCCCTGTTCAAGTCGTATTGAAGGTATCGGACGTCCCAAGGTAGAGAAGTCATTTTTGGCAGATGTAATCGACCGTATGATCCAAGTGCCCGATGCGGCAAGCATTGCGACTATGCTCTGGCTTGAAGATCGGATCAGGCGGCGGGCAGGCCCATCAACAGGCACAAACCTTTGGGGGGCTTTGCAAATTGCGCAAGAGATGGAGGCTGCCGGACGATCTGGCTCCATTGTCACTATTCTTTGTGACGACGGAAATCGTTATCTCGACACCTACTACGATCCGGAATGGGTGATGGAAAACTTCGGCGAAACCACCTCTTACGATGCTATTTTGGCGGGATATCACTGAATTCAAACGAAGAGGACAGCATGAAAAGGGTGAAATTTGTATTTGCAACGCTTCTGGCATCAATGGTCGCCGTGATGCTTTGCGCCACAACAGTTTTGGCCTCCTCTCAGGAAGCACAACGGATCATCGAAAGCGCAGCTGCTGATTGCAAAGACTTCGAGAATGGAGAGTTTGATCAGGGTGACGCTGTGACCGAGATCGAGCTGCGCTCCCAGTTTGGCACGGTTAAGGCTGAACTCGTAGATGAAAGCCAGTATTCCTGTTCTTCTGCTGCCTCTATGTACTGCGGAACAGGGGGGTGCATGCTCAATCTTATCGTCGACGGTGAGATCATGTCGTGGCAGGTAACGGGTTGGCGTCTTTTTGACTGGGGGCCTGACCGTATACTGCTTATTGGACGAGACGGTGGTTGGTGCGGAGGCGCAGGAGCCGAGGTTTGTTACGAGGCGCTAGTTTGGAGCAATGGGAAGATTTTAACCGTTGGTTCGGCGCCAGAGTAAGCCCGCGCAGCGCTAGCGGTTGTTTTACGCGCCTGGCCTAATGGCCCAGAACTTTTGGATCGAGCTTTATCTGTTCGACGGCGATTACCCAAAGTTTCGATTTATGACCGAAACAAAAACTTTGTCGCGAGGGCGATGGCGGACATAAAGATGATAAAGCACCTGTCATAACGGGTCGCGACCCCTGAACTGGTCACATCAGGTTTTGGACGCATCTCCAATCAACCTTTCGACGGCTCCACCTGCCGTGGATGTTGCAAGCCAGTGTCTGACGTCAGCGCCCATGGGACAGTTTAGGTCGATTTGATAAGAGAGGGTTTCTGGCTCATCGTAACTGCCA
>NZ_JBXWQJ010000029.1:0-21601 GCF_059612325.1 Ruegeria sp. CDSA021 | reverse complement strand
TAGGTATGATCAATGCAATTGATGCCCCCCTCCAACCGATTTCCCAATTGGTAAGCCAGTTTAAATGTTTGGTTTCCGGGATTGTGCTTGTATCGGTTCTAATTTGGAATTCACCAGCTTTCGCGGCTGACGTTTCGCAACTTCCCACCGGGTTGCGGGCAAAGGTTGATCTGGCGGCGCAGGCCTGCGCAGAGTTCAACAACGGTCAGTTTGACTTAGATTGGGGCGCGGTTGAAAGGGTGGATCTCGACGGAGATCTACAACGCGACTGGGTTCTGAATGAGTCTGGTTTTGCGTGTTCGAGCGCCGCATCTCTTTACTGCGGCACTGGCGGATTCATGTCGCACTTTTGGGTTAGTGAAAAGGCGCACTCCTTGCTAAACCAAGGCTGGACGGTCGTTGACTTTGGGCGTCAAAGCATTGTCCTAGCGGACGTCCATGGATCCAGTTGTGACGGAGTAAACGGAAGTGTAGAAAAACCGGCCCGATTGCATCTAACGTTTTTTGAAAAGACAGCAGCAAAGGCAGTTCTTGCGGATGTTTGGAAAACTATTGAAAGTAATTGCCGGGCTGGTTGTTCTGGGCGGTCTGGGGCTGGTCGGCTACCTTCTGATTGCGCCACCTGACCTGTTGAAGGTCGGCACGAATTACTCTGCAAAAATCGTTTGTTCGAACGTCTTTATTGCCGGGCGCGATCCACAAGAGGTGCTGTCGGTGGATGTGCAAGCCCCGGGGCATCCGTTGCTCAAACAGGTCTCGATCGACGTTGACCGAGAAGCGCAAACAGTTCAGGCGCGGCTGTTTCGGTTCTTTGCCCCCGCGACATCGCAGTTCCGCGAAGGGCTGGGCTGCACGAATGTTCATGATGCGGCCTTGAGTGATCAGTCGCTTGTTGCGCCCACCCGTTCAGCTGTGGGCCTTTGGCCAGAAGGCAACGACGTTGCCCTGTCACAGGACCAACAGATTCAGACCGTCATGTCCGACAAGAGTTTGCTGGGCGAAGGTTACCGCGCCGTAGTCGTGGTTCGAAACGGGCGCATTGTTGCAGAAAATTATGCCGACGGGTTCGACGCGCAAACGCCTTTGCTGGGTTGGTCTATGACCAAGACAGTCACGGCTGGGCTGATCGGTACATTGATTGAAGCCGGTCGGATGAACCTATCGGATAACCTGGTCGACAGCTTTCCGGATTGGGCCGAGGACACCCGCCGGGACATTACCGTGGCCGATATGTTGTCGATGACCAGCGGATTGCAATGGGATGAGGAATATGGCGATGTCTCGGACGTGACGCGGATGCTGTATCTCAGCAATGATATGGCTGGCTTTGCAGCGGATCGGGCGCCCGAAGCCAAAGCGGGTACGGATTTCAATTACTCCTCGGGGACAACCACAATTCTGTCGCGGGTGTGGCAGGACCACTTGCCTGATGGTGGGCTGGTATATCCGCAGACCGCGTTGTTTGAGCCACTGGGTATGACCTCGGCGATCCTTGAAACGGATGTCAACGACACGTTCATCGGGTCCAGCTATTTGTATGCAACAGCCCGTGACTGGGCCAGGTTTGGTCAGCTTTTGTTGCAAAAGGGGGTTTGGGACGATGCCCGGATCTTGCCCGAAGGGTTTGTGGACTGGATGGTCGAGCCGGTTGCTGCATCGGACGGGCGCTATGCCAAGGGGCATCTTTGGCTGGAGCCTCCGGGAGATTTCCCGCCCTTTGAAGACGCGTATTGGCTGCAGGGGCACGATGGTCAGTTCATCGGTGTTTTCCCGTCTCATGATATAGTCGTTCTTCGGATGGGGTTAACCCCATCTCGATTGGGCTACTCCTCTTTGCCGTTGGCGCAGGCGTTGATTTCAGCTTTTGGGGACGATCCGACTTAGCAGACCACTTTTTCCTGGTCCCGTACCGGCCAGATCCACCGGGATCTGGGCAGGTTTGAAATCGGCTCAGGACACCGGGTCGCAGGTGGAAGACTTGCATGAGCTGTACTTTTAGTATACCGCCGCATACAAATAGAAACTGCCGGTCTTATCACCACCGGTACACCCAGCTAAATGGTCGGACACGTCATGAGCCTCTATACTGAATATCTGAACGAAATCGAGTCTCGCAAAGAGCAGGGCCTAAACCCTAAACCCATCGACGATGGAGCCTTGGCGAAAGAGGTCATTGATCAGATTCGCGATCCCCAAAACGTACACCGCGCGGATTCGCTGAACTTCTTCATCTACAACACGCTACCTGGTACAACCAGCGCCGCCGGTGAAAAAGCCTGCTTTCTGAAAGAGATCATTCTGGGCGAAGCGGACGTCGAAGAAATCTCGCAGGACTTTGCGTTCGAATTGCTGTCGCATATGAAAGGTGGCCCCTCGGTCGAGGTTCTTCTGGATCTTGCTCTGGGTGATCACGCTGCAATTGCTGGCAAAGCGGCCGAGGTACTGAAAACGCAGGTCTTCCTCTATGATGCTGATACCGACCGTCTGAAGGCCGCGCTTGAGGCAGGAAACACAATCGCGCGGGACATCCTGGAAAGCTATGCCAAGGCCGAATTTTTCACCAAGCTGCCCGACATCGACGAGGAAATCGAAATCGTCACATATGTTGCTGCCGAAGGCGACATTTCCACTGACCTGCTGTCGCCGGGCAACCAGGCGCACTCGCGTGCTGATCGCGAACTGCACGGCAAATGCCTGATCTCGGAGAAAGCGCAGCAGGAAATCCAGGATCTGAAGCTTCAGCACCCTGGTAAACGCGTCATGCTGATCGCTGAAAAGGGGACCATGGGCGTGGGCTCGTCGCGTATGTCCGGCGTGAACAACGTGGCGCTTTGGACCGGTAAACAGGCCAGCCCCTATGTGCCGTTCGTCAACTTCGCCCCAATCGTCGCGGGCACGAACGGCATCTCGCCAATCTTCCTGACCACCGTTGGTGTAACCGGTGGCATCGGTCTTGACCTGAAAAACTGGGTCAAGAAGGTGGACGAAGACGGCAACGCGATCCTGAACAACGACGGCAACCCGATCCTTGAAGAGAAGTATTCGGTCTCCACAGGTACGGTTCTGAAGATCAACACCAAAGACCAAAAACTGCTGAGTGAAGATGGCGACGAACTGGTCGACGTGTCCTCGTCTTTCACTCCCCAAAAAGTGGAATTCATGAAGGCTGGTGGTTCTTACGCCATCGTCTTTGGCAAGAAGCTGCAGACATTAGCGGCCGAAACACTGGGCGTCGAAGCGCCACTGGTTTTTGCACCATCCAAAGAAATCAGCCACGACGGTCAGGGTCTGTCCGCGGTCGAGAAGATCTTCAACAAGAACGCCGTGGGCACAACGCCGGGCAAGACCCTGCACGCAGGTTCGGACGTGCGCGTAAAGGTCAACATCGTGGGGTCGCAGGACACCACCGGCCTGATGACCATGCAAGAACTTGAGGCGATGGCCGCCACTGTCGTGTCCCCGATCGTTGATGGAGCTTATCAGTCGGGCTGTCACACTGCGTCAGTCTGGGATGCGAAAGCACAGGCCAATACGCCGCGCCTGATGAAGTTCATGAATGACTTCGGCCTTGTCACGGGGCGTGACCCGAAAGGCGTCTATCATTCGATGACTGACGTGATCCACAAGGTGCTGAACGACATCACCGTGGATGACTGGTCTGTCATCATCGGTGGCGATAGCCACACCCGTATGTCCAAGGGCGTGGCCTTTGGTGCGGACTCGGGGACCGTGGCATTGGCGCTCGCGACCGGCGAAGCCTCGATGCCGATCCCGGAATCGGTCAAAGTAACCTTCAAAGGCAAAATGGCGGATCATATGGATTTCCGCGATGTGGTGCACGCAACACAAGCGCAGATGCTGGAACAGCATGGCGACAACGTCTTCCAGGGCCGTGTGATCGAAGTGCATATCGGGACGCTGTTGGCGGACCAGGCTTTCACCTTCACCGACTGGACTGCCGAGATGAAAGCCAAGGCCTCGGTCTGTATCTCGAATGATGAGACTTTGATCGGCTCGCTGGAGCTGGCCAAGTCGCGTATCCAGATCATGATCGACAAGGGCATGGAGCATGAAAACGGTATGCTGCAAAAGCTGATCGATATCGCGGATGCGCGCATCGCCGGGATCAAATCGGGTGAAATACCTGCTCTGCAACCCGATGACAACGCGAAATATTTCGCTGAGGTTGTCGTCGATCTGGATCAAATCGTAGAGCCGATGATCGCCGACCCGGATGTCAACAACTCCGATGTCTCCAAGCGTTACACTCACGATACGATCCGCCCGATCTCGTACTACAATGCTGAAAAGCATGTGGATCTGGGCTTTGTTGGGTCGTGCATGGTGCACAAGGGCGACATCAAGATCGTCGCCCAGATGTTGAAGAACCTTGAGAAGGAAGCCGGTAAAGTCGAATTCAAGGCACCGCTGGTAGTCGCGGCACCGACCTACAACATCATCGACGAACTGAAGGAAGAGGGCGACTGGGAAGTGCTCGAGAAATACTCGGGCTTCGAATTCGACGACCTGTTCCCGAAACAGCAAGCACGTACCGAGTACGAGAACATTCTGTACCTCGAACGTCCGGGCTGTAACCTCTGCATGGGCAACCAGGAGAAAGCCGCCAAGGGTGACACGGTTCTTGCCACCTCGACCCGTCTGTTCCAGGGCCGCGTCGTGGCAGATGCGCCCGACAAGAAAGGCGAAAGCCTGCTGGCTTCGACCCCGGTTGTGGTGTTGTCGGCCATCTTGGGTCGGACGCCCAATATCGACGAATACAAGACCGCTGTTGAAGGCATCGATCTGACTAAGTTCGCGCCGCCGATGGAAAAACCGGCGGGCACGAAGTCAGCTCACTTCTGAAGCCAGTCTTAGATTGGAAAAACAGAAAACCCGGCCCCTCAGGTGGCCGGGTTTTTCGTTTGTGAACAAAGCTTAAGCGCTGTTGGGTCAGTTGTTGCGTTTCCGACTGAAGTCGAACGCGTCGGCATAGTGGCACGCTACAAAATGCTCTGGATCAAGCTCACGCCATTCGGGCTGTTCCGAACTGCATCGTTCTTTTGCAAACGGGCAGCGTGTATGGAACCGGCATCCGGAAGGGGCAGCCAGCGGATTTGGAATCTCACCCTGCAACCGGATCGGATCGAACACTGCATCCGGGTCAGCAGTTGGAATCGCGCTGAGCAGGGCATGTGTATACGGATGCTTGGGTGCGAAGAACAGTTTTTTGGTCGGGGCCTATGCGATGTCGCGGGCCAGTACGTCGTCCGAGATGAACGAAACAGTCTTGGGCTCCTCCGGAACACCCTGCGTCGGTTTACCTTGACCCAGATAATCGATCACGTTGATCTCGTCGCGGTTCTGATCGTGTTGAGTAGCGGCGTTGGCGTGACTGTGGTCCCTGATCGATCAAGCAGACGACATTGATACTGTTGCTCGAGCGAGACGACCAAATTGGAAACGGTTGGCTGAGAGACACCCAGATCTTTTGCGGCCAGAGTGAAGCTACCAAGCCGAGTTACCACTTCCAGAGCCTGCAGTTTCTTGAGATTGATCTTAGATTTCACAAGGGTATCCGCCTCGTGGTTTTGCTTAAACTGAGGTTCGCTTTTCTACCGGGTGGGACACAATCAAAAACGCGCACAACCGTACACCGTTAAAGGATGGGCAATGGTCCGCGGGTCTTGGTTTGCCGTAGAACGAAGTTGCTGCGGGTGTCGCGGACAAGGCCGGATTTCAACAGGCGCTGCATTATGAAAATCTCCAGATCCTCGGGCGTCTTGGCATAGACTTTCAGAATGAAATCATGATCCCCGGTGATCGAGGCACATTCGACGATCTGCGGTTCAGTTTCGACCAGGCGGAGGAAATCGGCGATGCTTTTTTCCTGATGGTCCTTGAGTGCAACATGAACATAGGCGATGGCATTCAGGCCAACCGCCTTGGCGGGGACTTGCGCGCGATATCCTGTAACCACTCCGCTTGCTTCAAGATCGCGTACACGTCGCCAGCATTGCGAGGCCGACAACCCGGTCCGATCTGCCAGCTCCTGCATCGACAGACGTCCACTGATCTGAAGCTCTCGCAGGATATCGATGTCGGCAGGATGGAGCATTTGTTGCACCGATTCAGGGAAGGTGAATTATTTCGTTCATTTTAGTGCAGAATTATCATTTATCAAAACAAATCTGCCAGGCTTGGCGCGGTATCCTGTTTCCAAGCAGGAGGATACGGATGCCTAAATCGACCAAATACGTCGCCAAGATCGCCGACGCGCGCGGCCACATTGCCTATACAGATGAAGAAAACGCTGTCTGGACGGATCTATATGCAGCGCAACAGGAGAATGTGCAGCGTTATATGGCGCGCGAATATCTGGACGGTCTTGCCCGGCTGGATTTGCCGAAGACCAAGGTACCGTCCTGCGCGGATATCTCGGATCGGTTGCTGGACATGACGGGGTGGCGGGTACAGCCGGTTCCGGCCCTGATCGGATTCAAGACGTTTTTTGGTATGCTGGCGGATCGCGTCTTTCCCGCAGCGTCCTTTATCCGGTCACGTGAGGATTTCGACTATATTGAAGAGCCGGATATCTTTCATGAGATCTTCGGACACACCCCTTTGCTGAGCGACCCGCGCTTTGCCGCGTTCAGCCATGCCATCGGGCGGGCAGGTCAGCAGGCGACGGATGCGGATTATGCGTGGCTGATCAGGCTGTACTGGTTTTCCATCGAGTTCGGTTTGCGCCGGCAGGACGGCCAGATCAAAGCGTTGGGATCGGGACTGGCGTCTTCGCCGACCGAGCTGGTTTATGCCGTGAGCAGCGACATCCCGGACCGGGACCCCTTTGACATCCTGACCATCCTGCGCACGCCGTACCGGATCGACATGCACCAGATGGGGTATTTCGTTCTGGATGACCCTGAGAATCTGTTTGAAGCGGCCGAGCGTGACCTTCTGGCTGATATTCGGCACGCGCGTGGTTTGGGGTTGCTGCCAAACAAGTTTCCCGAAAAGGTCACTGCAGCAGAGTAGTCGCGCCGCCACCTTCAGGCGGACAGGTCTTTGTACATGTAAGTTGTCGGCTCCAACCTGGGTTCGAACGGGTTGCGGCAATAATTCGGTACCTCCCCTGCAATCTGAAACCCGAGGCTTTGATACAGCAGCCGAGAGGGATCGGTGCTGCGCGTGTCCAATACCAGCATCGTGCGGTGCAAGTCGCGGGCGCGTTGAAACAATACCTCCATCAAAGCACGGCCATATCCACGACGCCGGGCGTTTGGGTGAACCAAAAGCTTTGCCACATCGGCGCGGTGGGGTTGGTTGGGCATCGTGGCCGGGATTAGCTGCGCGGTGCCTAAAACGCGTGGGCCATCATACGCTGCAAAGACGTCCAATGCGCCCGCGGTCAAACCGGGCTGAACGTTCTGCTGCCAATAGGACCGCGCGTCTTCCTGAGTAAATGGCAGGATAAAGCCAATACTGGCCCCATCATGGACACAGGCGTGCAAAATATCGGTCAGATCATCCAGTGCTGCGTCAAAATCGGAACCGGTCAGACGTGTGATCATACCAGCACCAGAAGATATCGGGCACCCCGTGCCACGCCTGTTTCGAACCGGGTCGGGCCAGACAAGTGATAGCGTAGACAATCCCCTGCGCTCAGGCTGTGCGGCGTTCCATCGACGGTCAGCGTAAGAGCTCCATCTATCAGAATCAGGTGATGCTCTTGCCCCGATTTGGGAGGCGTATCATAAGTAATGACCGTGTTCCGGGGCAGATGGCCTTCAACGACCTCGGCGTTCAGACCATTGGCGGGGGGTGAAACCGCGCGGCGGGTGTAGCCTGTTTCGGGATCGCTCCATTCGGTCTGACGTTCAAGCGGGATCTTGGGATCAAAACTGTCCTCGACCATCATGAGCAGTCGTGACATTGGCAGGTCATACGCAGCACAGAGACGACCAAGGTTTTCTGCCGTTGGGCTGACATCGCCCTTCTCCATACGTGACAGAGTGGCACGGCTGATGCCGCTGTGCTCAGATAGCTGGTCCAGAGACCACCCGCGCCCGCGACGCAGCTCATTCAGTCGATTGGCAAGGCGGTTTGAAAGGGTATCAAGCATAGAGCACATGGCAGAAAAATTCTCATATAAGAGAAAAATACTTTGAAAAAAACAAAATGCAAACAAAAAAAGGGTGCGAAAACTCCGCACCCTTTAAAGCCGTCAGCGATTTGGAAGATTACTTCCAGCCAACCTCGTTAAAGATCTTCTGTGCTTCGGGAATGTTCTTGGCAACTTCGGACAGATTCACTCCGTCAGCCTTGAACTCACCCAGTGTGGCAACCGACTCGGCCAGTTCTACGCTTGGAACGGCTGGGTATTCGTCGTTGCCCGACGAGAAGTATTGTTGCGCCTTATCGCTCGCCAGATATTCGAGGAACAGGATCGCGTTTTCCTTGTTTGGTGCGTGCGCCGCAACACCGCCGCCCGATAGGTTCATATGCGCGCCATAGCTGTCCTGGTTTGGGAAAACCCAGCTGATCATGTCGCGATCAGCCGAAAGACCTTTGACGTCTTTGCGGATTGAACGCGCAAAGTAATACGTGTTCGACACGGCGATATCGCATTCACCAGAAACGATGCCGCGCAGTTGGTCGGTGTCACCGCCCTGCGGATCACGCGCCATGTTGGCAACAATGCCTTCTGCCCAGGACTTGGCCGCGTCTACGCCTTCGTGGGTTATGATCGAAGCCAGCAGGGTCTGGTTGTAAACATTGGTCGACGACCGGATGCAGACCAGGCCTTTGTATTCTGGCTTTGCCAGATCGGCATAAGTGGCTGGGGGGGTGGCGACGTTCTCTTTGTTGTAAAAGATGATCCGCCCGCGCTGTGAGAAGCCGAACCATTGGTTGTCTGTGTCTTGCAGGTTGGCGGGAACACGGTCTTCCAGGATTTCGCTGTCGATCGCCTGCAGGATGCCTGCATCCTTGGCGCGCGCCAGTCGCGAGGTGTCGACTGTCAGCATCACGTCTGCAGGAGAGTTCGCGCCTTCCGCTTCCATACGCGCAATCAACTCGTCGGCTTTGCCTTCGATCCGGTTGATCTTGATGCCAGTGGCGTCTTCGAAGTCCGTGTACAGACGTTCGTCAGTATCATAGTGGCGCGACGAATACAGGTTCAGTTCACCTTCGGCGGTGGCGGAGGTCGCGACCAATGCCGACAGAGCGGCAGCCAGGCAGGTTGTGGATTTCAGCATAGTGTGTCCCAACAATTGAATTTCGTGCCGGTCTGTAACCCGACTGATTTTCTCAATTATACGATTCTCGGCGGGATGCAAGGAAATCCGACAGATTTACTTGGTCAAATAATCGCAGGGGATGATGTGGGATTTACCCCATCATCAGCGAGTTGTTTGAATAAGAGGGATCAAAACCAAGTGGATCACCCGCGATCGAGTATTTCAACGGTAAGGATCGTAGGCAAATGGCGCGCCACTTCTTCCCAGGTATCCCCTTCGTCAACACTGGCAAAAACAGATCCGCTGTTGGTCCCGAAATAGATGCCTGCAGGGTCTCGGCGGTCTCCAGCCATGGCCTGGCGCAATACAGTGAAATAGCAGCTCTCCTGTGGCAGGCCGCGCCGCTGATCTTGCCATGTTGCACCTCCGTTGGAGGATTTCCACACTGCAGCCGCTGCATCCGGCGGATAGCGCCCGATGCTGTCGCCATTCAAAGGCAATGTCCAGATCGTGTCAGGGTCGCGCGGGTGAACATGGATCGGAAACCCAAAGGTAGACGGTAGGCCTTCGGTGATGTCCTCCCAACTGCGCCCTCCGTCGGGCGAACGCCTAACCCCGTGGTGATTTTGTTGATACAGCAGATCCGTGGTTCCCGGGGCTTGAACCATGTTGTGGACGCAATGACCTGTCTCGCCATCTCTGGGGGCCGCAGGATGATCGTGGTGCGCACAGGCTTCGGCATTGGACAATCTGTTGCGTCGCTCCCAGTTCGCACCACCATCCTCGGACGCAAAAACACCTGCCGCTGAGATGCCAACCCAAAGCTTTTTGGCATCATTTGGATCCACCACGATCGTGTGCAGAACCAGACCCGCGCCGCCAGGATTCCAGTCAGGTGCTGAAGGATGGTTGGTCAGACCCTCTACTGTGTCCCATGTCCGACCATCGTCATTGCTGACCAGCAGACGGGCCGGTTTAGTTCCAGCGTATAGCGCTCCGTGCTCATGGCGCAGAGACCAGATTTGCGAAAACGCGTCAGCGAAAGGCGCGGGCTCTCCGGTCCAGCCAATCATCTGGGCAAAATCAGGGTCGTTCGCGGCCCATTCGTCCCTTTGACCGTTGGTGAGTTTCGTCACCTCCCAGGTTTCACCGCCATCTTCAGATCTCCAGACACCGGCACCATGCCAGTCGCCGCCGCCTCCGGCCCAAAGAGTGCCAGTTTCGGTATCACCGATGACGTGGTTGATCGGCCAGCCGTCGCAATGTGGGCCCGATACTTTCCAGTCTGATCTGCCCTGGGCACCAGAGACTATAAAGGCGCCCTTGGTCGTGCCCACCAGCACATCGATGCCGTGTTCCAGCATGGTCTTCGCGCTCCGTATTATCGGAGCAAGTGTAACACGACACGCCCAAAGTTGCAGAAAACAAAAAAAAACCGCGCTGGGAAGCGCGGTTCTTCAAAACAGTGTTGTGCAGTTCTTAGCCCTGGCGAGCTTTGAACTTGCGCTGCGTCTTGTTGATCACGTAGACGCGGCCTTTGCGACGCACAATACGGCAATCACGGTGCCGGTTCTTGAGCGAGCGGAGCGAGTTCTTGACCTTCATGGGTCTGTCTCCAATCTGCGGCGCCTTCATCAAGGACGTGGCCAGCGCCTGGGTTAGCGGGTGTCCCGGAAACCCGGAACAATGAAACGATGGTGGGCGGTACAAGGATCGAACTTGTGACCCCTTCGATGTCAACGAAGTGCTCTACCGCTGAGCTAACCGCCCACTTTCCCTTTGCGTGCCCAGCCCCATAACGAAATGGGGCGCGGATACCCGCGCCGGTAGCGGGGTCTATAAAAGGAGTCGTTCAGGGGTTCAAGGGGTTTGGAAGAACTATTTTCCGGTCTATGTTGATTACGAACATGGAGGGATCATGCATAACGCAGCCTATGTCTTGGACATGCCCGAAAACCGCACCTCGTGCGTGGTTTTTTCATCTCCTCACAGCGGGCGAGAGTATCCGGCGGCTTTTCTGAAGCGATCCGTGTTGAATCAAAATGTGATTCGGTCATCAGAAGATGCATTCGTGGACCAGTTATTTGCGCCTGCGGCGGAAAACGGTGCGCCTTTGATCAAAGCAGCCATGCCGCGGGCATATCTGGATTTGAATCGCAGCCTCGACGAGCTGGACCCGGCCCTGATCAGCGGTGCGCGCAGACATGGGCACAATCCCCGCGTTGCTTCAGGGTTGGGAGTGATTCCCCGCGTCGTGGCCAATGGTCGCGCGATCTACAGCGGAAAGCTGACCATGGATGAAGCGCGGCTGCGCATCGATACGTACTGGCGACCCTATCACGCTCGGCTGAAATCCCTGCTGGCCGAATCGCAGGAGAAATTTGGTCAGGCGATTCTGGTCGATTGCCATTCTATGCCGCATGAGGCCGTTTCCATGGCCGGCACGGCCCGCAGCAAACGACCCGAGATCGTGCTGGGGGATCGGTTTGGTGCATCCGCGTCTTCGGAAGTCGTGGATCTTGTCGAATCGGCCTTTGCCTCGGCAGGTCTCAACGTGGCGCGCAACGCGCCGTTTGCCGGGGCCTATGTCACCCAGACCTACGGGCGTCCGGGTCGCCATCAGCACGCCATTCAGATCGAAATCGACCGCGCGCTTTACATGGACGAAGAGAGGATCGCACCAAACGCTGATTTCATGGCGTTTTCGAAACTCTTGCGACAGGTGGTGCGCGAAATTGCAAGCATCGGGTCGGAACCGGTTCGTTTGGCGGCAGAGTAACCTCAGCGCAGCGCGCGGCCTTTCACAATGGCATCTGAGCCGAACCTTTGCCTGATCTCATCGGTAGCCCGTTCCGCCTGCGATCTGCGGGCGGCGCCGGGATCAAGCAGGTCGCCCGAGATGTCGGCCTGATCTGCCGAGCACAGATCAGACAGGCCACACCCCAAAAGCCGATAGGGTCCCTGATCACCCACTTGATCGAAAAGCCCCCTTGCCGTGCGATAAATCCGGTCGGCAATCTGCGTCGCATCCCGAAGGGACACGCGTCGGGTCAGGGTCTTGTGGTTGGCCTTCTTCAGCTTGAGCGTGACAACTCGCCCCGCCAGATCCTTGGCTTTGGCCCGGTCCGAGACTTTCAGGGCCATGCGCCACAAATGCCCGTCTAAAATCTCGAGGTTGGCGGTGTCTTCGAAAAATGTGGTCTCATTGCTGATCGACTTCATCGGCTCATGCGCCGAGACACGGCGTTTGTCCTGCCCGCGGGCCAGATGCCACAGGCGATACCCCATTGCGCCGAAGCGTGCAGTCAGTGCCTCCTGATCCCAGCGCAGCAGATCGTTGAACGTTCGTATCCCTGCCCGGTCCAGCGATTCTTGTGCTGCTGGGCCAATGCCCCAGATCAGCCTTACGGGTTTGTCGTTCAGGAAGTCTGCCGTCTCGGACTTGCCGATAACCGAGAAGCCGCGCGGCTTGTCGAGATCTGAAGCGACCTTGGCCAGGAACTTGTTGTGGCTCAGCCCGATAGACCCCGTCACGCCCAACTCTTCTTTCATGCGTTTGACCAAACGCGCCAGCATGACGGCCGGGGGTACCCCGTGCAATCGCTCGGTGCCGGAAAGATCCATGAACGCCTCATCCAGAGAGAGTGGTTCGACGACCGGAGTCAGCTCATCCATCATGGCACGTATATCGCGCGACACTTCAGCGTAAACGGACATGCGCGGTTTGATCACGACGGCTTCCGGGCAGAGCTGTAGGGCCTTGAACATGGGCATCGCGGATTTTACGCCGCGTATTCGGGCCACGTAACACGCCGTCGACACTACGCCCCGCTTCCCGCCACCTATGATGACCGGCTTGTCCGCAAGCTCGGGATTGTCGCGCTTTTCCACCGAGGCATAGAAAGCATCGCAATCCATATGAGCGATGGACAGGTCAAACAGCTCGGGGTGCGACTTGACCCTGGGGCTGCCACAGGCGTGACAGCGCCGCTCGTTCGTCAAAGGTGTCAGGCAATCTCGGCAAAGACCGTGCATCTGCGACCTCGTGTGCTCCGCAGTTGGCTTGGGGTCCTTTATATCATCCCCCAACAGCGATCAAAGATCATTCATGAAAAGAAAACCCCCCGCAACGTCGCGGGGGGAAGTAACGAACCTCAGGAAGAAATGGTCCGTTGGGGAGTAATTCCCCTTAAGAATCGCCAAGTTTTTCGGTTTTCGATAGGATGAAGACCGCTTTTCTAAAACTCACTTTTTGAATGTGTGTTTTCCGGCACAGGGACGATTTGGCGCGGTTTTTCGAAAAATTGACCTAAGGTCAACTTGTTATCTGGCAAACCGGAGGCACAAACCGGACGAAATCGGCTGGTCCAGTCAGTGAATTTTCAAGGAATTTAACTCTGCCAGAACGGCCTCGGCAGCGGCTTTTGGGTCTTTCGCCTGATAAATCGGGCGGCCAACGACGATATGATCCGCGCCATCCTGAACCGCGTTGGCCGGCGTCGCCACGCGTTTCTGATCACCAAGAGCGGCACCGGCAGGGCGTACACCGGGAGTGACAATCAGGCGACCTTCGGCTTGGGGCAGGGCGCGGATCAGGGCGGCCTCTTGCGGGCTGGCGATGACGCCATCTGCCCCGGCTTCGAGTGCCTTGGCGGCACGTTCGACGACCAATTCCTGCACGTCGCCGTCTTTCAGAAGGCTGGCGTCCAGATCATCACGGTTCAGCGAAGTCAGGATCGTCACAGCGAGGATCTTCAGATCCTTGCCCGAGGCACCTTCTTTCGCGGCACGCACGACATGCGGGTCGCCATGTACGGTCAGGAAATCCAGATCGAACTGCGCCAGCCCTCGCACCGCGTTTTCAACCGTATTGCCAATGTCGAACAGCTTCATGTCCAGAAAAATGCGCTTGCCGTGATCCTGTTTCAGTTCATTGGCCAACGCCAACCCGCCTCCGGTCAGCATTCCCAGCCCGATCTTGTAGAAGGACACACTGTCCCCCAGCCGTTCAGCCATGGCCAGCCCCTGCAGGGCGTTGGGGACATCGAGGGCTACGATAAGGCGGTCATCGGACATGGGGGCGCTCCTTTTTGGCAAACGTCTGCGTCCTAGCGGGTTCAGCACACTCTGTCCATCTGAGATGCCGGACGCAGGGCGTATCCTTTTGTGTTATCGTACTGGAATTGAGCATTTGATTTCACAGTAAGGGACAGAAAATGAAAAAGCTGGTTGTGCTGGGCGTGTTGGTTGCGCTGGCTGCATGTGAGGAAACTCCGCCTGAAACACCGGAAACCGGGGCTGCACCGGTACCTACAAATGATGATTTACGTCTTGTGGGCGGCTATCGATCTGAAGACGATTGGTGTCAGCTTACGGGTGAAACGGCCTTTACTGGGAACTTCCTGGATCACACGGCCGATCTGGTGTCATGCCCGACGGGAAGTGCCGCAGCGCAGTCTCTGGTGGCTGATTTGGGTGCAGTTCAGGTTGCTGAGACCGGGGGCTACACCGTATTTACCATACAGCGCGAATAGTGGCGATTTCTGCGTCTTAGCCTCTTGAACCGGTAAAGATATTTCCCAGATTGAATGTGAGGCTTCGACCGATATGTGCCGCCAAGCGGGCATGTCAAAACGGGGCGCTTGGAAAAGGAGAATATCATGGACTTGAACAAGTTCACCGAGCGGGCACGGGGATTCGTGCAGGCGGCGCAGACTATTGCGCTGCGTGAGGGGCACCAGAGGTTGGAGCCCACACATATACTCAAAGCATTGATGGATGATGATCAGGGGCTGGCGAGCAACCTGATCACACGTGCAGGCGGTGCGCCGAACCGCGTGGTTGAAGCGCTGGATGCGGCCATGGGCAAGATCCCGAAGGTCAGCGGCGACGCGAGCCAGATCTACATGGACGGCCAGACTGCAAAGGTTCTGGACGAGGCCACGAAGATTGCCACCAAAGCTGGCGACAGCTTCGTGCCTGTTGAGCGGGTGCTGATGGCGCTTTGCATGGTCAAATCCAAGGCCAAAGAGGCGTTGGAGGCCGGTGCCGTATCCGCCCAGAAACTCAATGAGGCGATCAATGACATTCGTAAGGGCCGCACCGCGGACACCGCGTCTGCGGAAGAGGGCTATGACGCGCTCAAGAAATACGCGCGCGACCTGACCGAGGCGGCTGCCGAAGGCAAGATTGACCCGATCATCGGGCGGGATGAGGAAATCCGCCGCTCGATGCAGGTTCTGTCGCGTCGGACCAAGAACAACCCGGTTCTGATCGGGGAACCCGGCGTCGGTAAAACCGCGATTGCCGAAGGTATGGCCCTGCGCATCATCAACGGCGACGTGCCGGAATCGTTGAAGGACAAGAAGCTGCTCGCGCTCGACATGGGGGCGCTGATTGCTGGCGCGAAATACCGTGGTGAGTTCGAAGAACGACTGAAGGCGGTTCTGACCGAGGTCACCGAGGCCGCCGGTGAGATCATCCTGTTCATCGACGAGATGCACACGCTGGTCGGTGCCGGGAAATCCGACGGCGCGATGGATGCCGCCAACCTGATCAAACCTGCGCTTGCCCGGGGTGAGCTGCATTGTATCGGTGCAACCACGCTGGATGAGTACCGCAAGTACGTCGAAAAAGACGCGGCCCTTGCGCGCCGGTTCCAGCCTGTTGTCGTGGCTGAACCCACCGTTGAGGACACGATCAGCATCCTGCGCGGTATAAAAGAGAAGTACGAGTTGCACCACGGCGTGCGCATCTCGGACTCGGCGTTGGTGTCGGCGGCGACGCTGTCGCATCGCTATATCACTGACCGGTTCCTGCCTGACAAAGCCATCGATTTGGTCGACGAAGCGGCCTCGCGGTTGCGGATGGAGGTGGATTCCAAGCCGGAAGAACTCGATCAGCTGGATCGCCAGATTCTACAGATGCAGATCGAGGAAGAGGCGCTGAAGCTTGAGGACGACGCGGCCTCGAAGGATCGTCTGGAAACCTTGCAAAAGGATTTGGCCGATCTGCAGGAGAAATCCGCAGAGATGACCGCGCAATGGCAGGCCGAGCGTGACAAACTGGCGGGCGCCCGTGATCTGAAAGAGCAGCTCGACAAGGCACGGGCTGATCTGGAAATCGCGAAGCGGGAAGGCAATCTGGCGAAAGCAGGAGAGCTGTCTTATGGCGTCATCCCCGAGCTTGAGAAAAAACTGACCGAGGCCGAGAACGCCGAAAGCAACGCAATGATGGCTGAGGAAACTGTTCGTCCGGAACAGATCGCTTCGGTTGTCGAACGCTGGACCGGCATCCCGACCTCGAAAATGCTGGAAGGCGAGCGTGAGAAACTGCTGCGGATGGAAGATGATCTGCATTCCCGCGTGATCGGTCAGGATGCGGCAGTCACGGCTGTGTCCAACGCTGTGCGCCGTGCACGGGCTGGTCTGAATGACGAAGGACGCCCACTGGGTTCGTTCCTGTTCCTGGGGCCGACCGGCGTGGGTAAGACCGAACTGACCAAGGCCGTGGCGAATTTCCTGTTCGACGACGACAACGCGATGGTGCGCATCGACATGTCCGAGTTCATGGAAAAACACGCGGTCGCCCGTCTGATCGGTGCCCCTCCGGGCTATGTCGGCTATGACGAAGGCGGTGTGCTGACCGAAGCTGTGCGGCGCCGGCCCTATCAGGTTGTGCTGTTTGATGAGGTCGAAAAGGCGCATCCGGATGTGTTCAACGTTCTGCTGCAGGTTCTGGACGATGGTGTGCTGACCGATGGTCAGGGCCGCACCGTGGACTTCAAGCAGACGCTGATCATCCTGACGTCGAACCTTGGGTCTCAGGCGCTCAGCCAGTTGCCCGAAGGGGCCGATAGCGCACAGGCCAAGCGCGACGTGATGGATGCAGTCCGGGCGCATTTCCGACCTGAGTTCCTGAACCGTCTGGACGAGACCATCATCTTCGACCGGCTCAAGCGGGCCGATATGGATGGCATTGTGGATATCCAGATGGCACGCCTGCAGAAACGTCTGGCCGTCCGCAAGATCGAGCTGGTGCTGGACGATGGAGCCAAGGAATGGCTGGCTGACGAAGGCTATGACCCGGTCTTTGGTGCGCGTCCGTTAAAGCGCGTGATTCAGCGCGCCTTGCAGAACCCACTGGCCGAAGCGCTGCTGGCGGGTGAGATCAAGGATGGTGAGACTGTGCCTGTAACGGCTGGCGCTGACGGTCTGATCATCGGTGACCGGCTGGGGACGTCAGAACGACCACGCCCGGATGATGCTGTGGTGCATTAAGCCTGGCCAAAACAGAAGACCCGCCTTTCCGGCGGGTCTTTATCTTAATACCTTCAAACCCTTCGATGGGCTAGGATACCCCGGCTTGTCCGTGATGGTGGGCCTGCGGGAAAAGAAAACTCACGGTCGCAGGTAAACCCTGCCTTCTCCAGAAGACCTAGAATCTGTTCCTTACGAAACGTGCGGTGTCGCCATTGCAGCCAGATGATCGCATTGCACCAATGCGGCTTTGACACGACCAGATACAAACGCCCACCGGGTCGCAGAAGGTCGCGTATCTGCTCGAGCGCATTCAAAGCGTCCGGGCAGTGTTCGATCACATGCGCCGCCAAGGCTACATCAGCGGGTTTGAGCTCTACAGAGCCGAGCATTCCTTGTGCAATGCTCGGCTCCACTCCCCGCGCGCGCAATGCGTCTTGGCCTTGCTTTACCATGACGTGACTGGGTTCAAGCAGTGTCATTTCACTGGGCGGTCCATGAATGTCGACCCAAGCTTCTGCGAAGGAGGCTGTCCCAGCGCCTACGTCAACAACACGCGACTTGGGCTCATGCGCGCGTTGTTCTGCTGAGAGAAACCCAAGATACGCATCGTAGTAGCCAAGTGTGCGCATCTTGTCCCGCCATTTTGGTGCGGCGGTGTCATAGCGCAGGGTAGTGTCTGAAGTCGTCTTTTCCATATGTTGGTGTGCCCTCTGGGCCCGAGGTGTTTGGTGCGCACAGTGAGAAACTGACCAACAATACAGGCAAGCCAGTTTGGTTGTTCGCTCATAGATTCACACCAACGCAAAAATCCGCGCTGGCCCACCGGTGCCACCTGCATGTTTTGGCGCACCGATAACGAGTGTCGCGCCGGATGCTGGCACCCGATCCAGATTGGCCAGGCATTCGATCCCGAACCGACCAGACGGCAGCCACGCATAATGGGTGGCAAAATCTGCCGACATGCCATGATCCAGCGACAGGGTATCCACAGCAATCGATCGCGCGCCGGTGTCCTCCATCAGCATCTGCGCCGCTTCGACATGAAAGCCGGGATAGTGCTGCGTCTCACCATCGAAGTTGCGAAACGCGTCTGTGGCGGTTTTTCCACCCCAGCCGGAATGCATCGCCACGCAGGCACCGTCAGGGATGTCTCCGTTCGCCGATATCCATGCCTTCAGATCGTCTGGTGTGACACGTGTGTCGGCATCATCTGCTGCCCGCGCGGCGATATCCACCACACATAGAGGCGCGACCAGATCATTGACCGGAATCTCATCAACCGAGGTGCCATCCGCCGAAAAGTGCAGCGGGGCGTCGATATGAGTGCCTGTATGTTCATTGATCGATAAGTTGAACAGGTTGAACCCGTGATCCGCAAAGTTGAAAGACTGCTCGGCCGAAATGCCGGGCTCACCGCCCCATGTCGGGAATTCAGGGCTGAGCGTGTGGCTCATGTCCTCGATGCCGCCATGTCCTGCGGCCAGAGATGCGGGGGCCGTACCACCGGTTGCGACAGCGGCAACGCTTGTCGCAGCTGCAGCTTTGAAGAACCCGCGGCGAGACAGCATCCTGTCCTTGACGGCATTCATTACACAGATGTCACACATATTTCTTCCTCCCTTTTTGCGGCGGAACGGCTGCAATATCAGACAAGCGACGCGCCAGAGAGCGCGTGTTGCCTGCCTGTCACAGTGCAGGTTGGCCGACGCTTTTGTAAAGGTTGCAGGCAAAATGCCCTGTGTCATAAGTGGATTCCGGACGCTTGAAACTCAGGGTCGGGATTGTCGGCTTTTTCGCAATGCGCGCAGGTCTTCGGCTGACCGGCGTGGGGCCGAGGCCGCAGGGCCCGGCGTCTGTGCGCGCGTGGCCTGAGTTTCGTGACTGTGCTCTTTCGCAGGAGCAAGCCTTAGAAACCCCAGTAAGCCTCCGGCACACTGGAGGATGCGCTGACCAGAATCAGGACAAGAGTGAATGCACCCGGAAGGATCAGGTTGAGCAAACCGCCAACGACCCCTGCGATCACACCGCTGATGAGGCCATAGACCAGCAAGCCGATCAAAAGAAGCGGAAAGGTCACAATGAAGCGCCAAAGTATCGCGAAGGAAAGCGGCAGGGTTCTAATGACGAGCATTTTGATACCTGAGACAATCAATGGTTGCGCGCGGATAATCGGATTTTCTTCAGAGTGGCCAGATTTTTCCGAAGATAATCGGTACCGGTGTTCAGAGCGGGTTTGCGTGTGAGTTGGCCGATTTGGGAACGTTACAGTCACTTCGCTCAATCGTTACGCCTGTTTCGGTGGCGCTGTGCTATCAGCGCTATACCTTAACAGAGACAGATGTACGTAACGGAGACCCATATGGCGCATCGCTGGACCAATACTTTGACACAAGCCGACGTCACCCCTAGGGCGGCGTTCCTGAACCGGCGGCAGGTGATGGCCGGTCTGGCAGGTGTCGGACTGACCGCGATGGCACGCACGGCGGCGGCGCAGGAGGAGCTGGAGCCGAACACGTGGGAAGAGATCACGACCTACAACAATTATTATGAGTTCGGGACCGGAAAAGATGACCCGGCCAAATATGCCGGATCGCTTGTGACCGAACCTTGGAGTGTCAAGATAGATGGTCTGGTGGATCGCCCGGGTGATTATGACTTCAAGGATATTCTGTCCGAAATGACCATCGAAGAGCGGATTTACCGCTTCCGATGCGTCGAGGCGTGGTCAATGGTCATTCCCTGGAACGGGTTCGAACTTGCGGACCTTCTGAATATGGCTGGTGTGAAGGAGGGCGCAAAATATGTGGCCTTTGAAACCGCGTACCGCCCGGATGAAATGCCCGGAACACGTTTCCCGATACTTGAATGGCCATATCGCGAAGGGCTGCGTCTGGATGAGGCGATGCATCCGCTGACGATCATGGCCACCGGAATTTACGGGAAAACAATTCCGAACCAGAACGGTGCGCCATTGCGGTTGGTGGTTCCATGGAAATACGGGTTCAAGTCGATCAAGTCGATTGTGCGCATCACACTGACCGATGTAGAGCCGCCCACAAGCTGGAACATGTCCAACCTGCGCGAATATGGGTTTTACAGTAATGTGAATCCGAATGTGGATCATCCGCGTTGGTCTCAGGCCTCCGAGCGTCGCATTGGCGGCGGTTTGTTTGCCAAGCGGATTCCCACCCTTATGTTCAACGGTTATGAAGAAGAAGTCGCCGGCCTATATGAAGGCATGGATCTGGCTAAGAACTACTAAGATCATGCAGGCCGTGAACCAGATATTCCGCCGTATTCCGGTATGGGTCGTGTACCTGCTAGGGGCTCTGCCTGCGCCTTGGCTGTTTTATCTCGGCCTGACCGGAGGTTTGGGCATCGATCCGATCGAAGCGTTGGAGCATCGCTATGGTGAACTGGCCCTGCAAATTCTGATCGCTGGTCTGGCAATCACTCCCATGCGTCGGTTTGCGGGTTTGAACCTGATGAAGTTTCGGCGCGCCATCGGAGTTCTGACGTTCTCGTATGTCAGTCTGCATCTTCTGGTTTGGCTGGTATTGGATGTACAGCTTCCCAGCCAGATCTGGGCGGATATCCTCAAGCGCCCCTATATCACCGTTGGCATGGCTGCTTTCCTTCTTATGTTGCCGCTGGCGGTGACATCGAACAACTGGTCGGTGCGCAGGTTGGGGCGGCGTTGGCGCAAGCTTCACCGATTGATGTATCCGACCGCATTGCTGGGTGCATTGCACTACGTCATGCTTGCCAAAGGGTTTCAGATCGAGCCGCTGGTTTATCTAACGATCATTCTCACGCTTCTTGCCCTTCGGTTGCCGATTCCAAGTGTCGTTTCCAGATCCAAAGCTGCAGATTCCGTCTGACTCGCCGCCGAGTCTGTGGGTAACTGTGTGCATAAGGGGTCGGCGCCACAAATTTTGGGGTGACGTCACCAGGTTTCGGCAGTTCTTGGCGAGTGTTGAGGTTGGTAAGCTTTTGAATTATAAACAAAAAACAGATTAGACGGAAAAACTTTTGATTTTTTGTTTTTTCTGCTTGCGGGTTTTGTGGGTAAACCTTAGAACCCCCTTCACCGGCGCTGCT
>NZ_JBXWQJ010000028.1:0-25253 GCF_059612325.1 Ruegeria sp. CDSA021 | reverse complement strand
TTCGTTCACTCAGAGCTGGTCTACGGTTTGGTGAATGCCTTCTCAGACGTGTCCGGGGATCGATACCTTGGATTGAATGTAGGGGAAGCGTTTGACCTACAAGGATGGCCGCCCTTCGCTCAAGCCTTGCAATCTACAAAAACGCTGTTCGAGTTTTTTACCCGCTTTGTTGAGCTCGTGCCGCAGGAGTCCAATTCTGTGCGGCACAGCCTTGTCATTGAAGCAGACAAAGCGACTTATCGTATCGAGAGGCAACAGGAACCAACCGTCCCACCCATTCAGGTGACCGGTTTTGGTGCCGCAATCTATGTACGCCTATTGCAGACCGTCGTCGGAGAGTCCTGGGACTCTTCCCGTGTGCGATGGGAAAGCAGATACATCAATGGGCTGCCTATCGACTACAAAGGGATCGAGGTTGGCCTTGGGACTGATCCCGGAATGCAAATTAGTTTTCCTGTGGAATGGTTGTTTTTGCACCACGTCTCTGAGGGTTCTGCCAAGCCCATAGCATCACTTCGACAAGATGAAGAAGTAACCGTGGTGGCAGCTTTGCGATCTGTCTTACGCGACAAACTGGATGAAACCGATTTGGGACCAGAGATGGTGGCTGGAATGCTGGGAATACAACCGGAACGGTTTCTGAAAGCGCTTCAAAAACAAGGCACAACGCTACCCCGTGAGATCAAACGGCTGCGTGTCGATGTCGCTAAGAAGCACCTCCGAGAAGACAAGATGACAATAGCGGAGATCGGCCTGATGCTCGGCTACTCCGACAAGTCCCATTTCACCCGCTTCTTCCGAGGTCAAACCGGAATGACACCGACCAAGTTCCGAAGCAAGTAAATGTGGTCGAGCCAAATGAACGCTTCGAAGATTAGGTCCTCGTGGGATCAGTTCGGAGAAGTTGTAGTGCGACGTTGAACAGGTTAGTCGACGACATGAATGGTTGGTTGCCACCGCCGATACAACCTCTGCAACTGGCCGTTTCGTTGTGTATTTCGGAGTTAGCAAAGCTTGGTTGCGAAGGTCCGCTTCGGGCTGCGTGCGGCCAATCATGCTAACAGCAGACAACGATGGCACCGAGCCCAATTCAGTCGTTTACAGCAGACAACATGATTTCCTGAACGTCGCGCATGTCCTAGTCAATGGCTTGGTGCAAAACTGAAAAGCGTGATTGTGAATGCCTGCTTCAGGCTGGGGACCAGCCAATCATGCTTGCTGCGGAGAACGGCAACACTGAGCCCATTTTGACCGATGCTGCGCGATGTCCCAATGACAGCAATGCGCAGAAAGCGGACTTCGCAAATTCGAGAATAAGGGCCCGTTGTAGACGTTCCATCGCTGTCCCGGGGCTGCCTGGCATCGGTCGGGTGGCTGTCGTTACAGCACGTTTAGAAGTTTCGAATACTCAGCGCTCAAAACAAGAGCCGCAAGTGTCCCTGTTATCGTCGCCGGTATACCCTGCTTCCAAGTATCGTACACTAGATGGCAAAATATCGCTCCGACAGATGTGCTTAGCAACGCAAGTGCTCCTAGCGGCCCGATCCAGGACGATTGAAACCAGATGGCGATTGCCCCGAAAAGTTCTCCGCATCCGACGAGGAACATGATCTGCCTGTTGAGGCCGTAGCTTTCGAACATGCCCAACTGGATTTCAAAAATCTTCTTTTGCCACCCAAAAATCTTGATGGATGAAGCAAAGAGAAAAAATGCAGATAGAAGACCGATGGCGATGTTCAGGAGCAATGCTAGTCCTTCCGGTTTGATTTCTTGTAGGCTGCCGGAGAAAGGCCCGTCCATTTACGAAACGCCCGAGAGAACGCTGTGGGGTCGGCATACCCGAGCCTTCGCGCTGTTTCGCCTACGGAAGTGTTGCCTTCGACGAGAAGGTTTTCAGCGGCATCCTGTCTTAATCGCGCAATCACCTGCGAGGCCGTCAGACCATAGGGTTTCAGCCGGTTGTTAAGCGTTTCGCGATGAAAGCCACAAAGGTCGGCTAAGGCATCGACACCAAACTCCGGTTCAGCCAAATGCACCCGTATCAGTCCTTCCAGTCCGGCAAGAAAGTCCTGCGGTGCGGCCAGATCATTCTCTTTAATCCTCAGGTCTGACGGGTTTTCCAATGCCTCCTGCGTCAGCTGGTAGCTCAGCCAGTTTGATGGAAACCTGATAGAAAACCCCTGCGGCGCACACTGGATTGCTTTGACGCCATGAAACTGTTCGGGGAGCGCATCCGGATCACTGACTTGCAGAACGACCTGGTAGGGGTCCCATCTGAAATCCAGAACCCGATGCAAAAGGGATATCCAGACGCTGGCCAGAAACGCATCGGCCTGCGCCGGTGAAACAGAAACGGCAAAGTTTCGTCTGGCGTGGAAATACGCGTGCTCGTCTTCGACAAGGAGCGATTGGGTGACAGCATTGGATTCCTTGGATACCGCCTGTGTGAACCTTGTGAAGAAGTCTCCGAGAGTCAGAGCGTCCGCCAACATGTTGCCATGTGGCAGAAACCGAACAAGGTCGACGGACTGACCGACTTTGGCGCAGAACACCGGTGATGAGGCATCTGCTACAGCCTGAAAAATCTGGTAAACCGTGTCATGGGGCACGAAATTCTGCCGGTCCATCACCTGGGCTTCATTTAGTCCCAGAGGATCGAGGACGAACGCCGGTTCGATGCTCACCTTGCGAAGGGCGGCGACAACAGGACCCGCAACGGACGCCCTGACGAGCGGCAGTGTCTTGTCCGATTTCTTGATACGTTCGCCGGTCATCGCGCCTCCTGTTCGCTGAAACTAGGACAGAGGCGCCGGAAACTTCCACCGAAAACGCGTCGAACCTTGCAGATTGCCAAAACTAATTTTCAACCTCTGACAAGGTGTCAGGCAATTTTTTGGCTCAGTCCCTAAACTCACATTGGGAACCCGACTTCTTTGATTCGCCGAAAGGAATGCCACAATGCTGTCGAAACTGGCCCAAATTCTGACGACGACCCTTGTCGCGGGTCTTTTGTCTTCAGCCCATGCCGTTGCACAGGAGGAAAGCTTTCCGATCCTCTTCACCAACGTGCATGTCTTTGACGGCGTGAACGAAGAGCGGATCGAGAATGCCAATGTTCTCGTTGTTGACAACCTGATTGCCGAGGTCTCGACCGAGCCTCTGGCTGTGGCGAATGCTCAGATCATCGACGGCGGCGGGCGCACGCTGATGCCGGGGTTAATTGATGCGCATGTGCACATGGCCATCACCGAGCCGATTGCGGACCTGAGGGACAATTTTGACTGGATGTACTGGGGCGCGGTTTCCACGGTCGAAGCAGAAAAGATGCTGTTGCGCGGCTTCACCTCCGTCCGTGATGCGGGTGGACCGGCGATGGGACTTCAGAAAGCCATCGACCGGGGCAAGGCCGTGGGTCCGCGCATCTATCCGTCCGGCCCCGTGATCTCGCAAACCTCCGGACATGGCGAGCACAGGCACTACACGGAACCGCACCCCAACTTCGAAGGGTCCTCGCCGTCGTTCTTCAACCAGCACCTTGAGTTTCTCGCTGACGGTGTCCCGGAAGTTCTGCGCGCAACGCGCGAAGCGCTTCGCCTCGGAGCATCGCAAATCAAAGTCATGGCGGGCGGTGGCGTATCCTCCAGTGTGGACCCGCTCCACACGGTGCAATACCTGCCCGAAGAACTGGAAGCTGCGGTCAAAGCCGCGGCGGACTGGGATACCTACGTCCTTGTCCACGTCTACAATGACGAGAGCATTCTGCGGTCCATCGAAGCCGGTGTGCTGAGTATCGACCATGCGCAATTGATGACCGAAGTCGGCGCGCAGGCGATCAAGGACGCGGATGTCTGGGTCGTGCCCTACTATTCTCTTCTGGGGTTGGATGAAGAAGTCGTCATCAAGGTGCTTGGGCCGCTCGCCGCCCCCAAGTTCCTGGCCGTACAAGCTGGCGCCAGAAACCAGATGAAACTTCTGAAGGAATTCGGCATCGAAAAGGTCGCCTTTTCCACCGACATCATCGGGGACCCTGCGGCGCTCACCAAGCAGAACGATGAATTCAAGTATCGACTCGAAGAGTGGTCTTCTTATGAAGTTCTTTTGCAGGCTACGTCTAAGGCCGGTGAATTGCTTGCCCTGTCAGGTCAACTCAACCCCTATCCCGCGGGTCCACTCGGCGTGATTGCAGAAGGGGCCTATGCGGACATTTTGCTCGTCGAAGGAAACCCGGTCGAGGATGCCCTGATCATGACCGACTACGAGAACAACTTCGATCTGATCATGAAAGACGGCGTGATCTACAAGAACACACTCGACTGAGTGTCGCGCGGGGTGAAGTTACCTCGGCATCCCGCGCACCAAAACACTGAAAGAAAGGCCACTCGATGAAACAGCTTAAACAGATTGCAGTGACGGCAAGCGCGTTCGTATTCGCGGCGAGCGTTTCGTTTGCGCAGGACGCTTTGCCTCAAACACTGTTCACCAACGTCCATGTTTTTGACGGTGTGAACGAAGCGCGGATCGAAAACGCCAGCGTTCTGGTTGAAGGTAACCTGATTAAGGAAGTTTCGACCGACGCCATTGACGCGCCGGACGCCACCGTGATCGACGGCGACGGACGCACGCTGATGCCGGGTTTGATCGACAGCCACGTTCACCTGAACCTGACCGGTCTGTTCACAAGCTTTGGTGGCGCGGAATATGCCAATTGGGATGGTATTGGCGCAATGGCGGCTGCGAACGCGCGTGACTACCTCATGGATGGGTACACGACGGTTCGCGATGCCTGTGGTCAAGGCGATGCGATGAAGAAACTAATCGATCAGGACATAGTCGTCGGACCGCGGGTTTACCCAAGCGGTGCCTGCATCGGTCCGCAATCCGGTCACACGGACTGGCGCAGCCCGCGTGCCCGCGCCGAAGGTGGCCCTGTCACACAGGTCGAGGAACTTAATCTCGCGGTCGTCGCAGACGGCGTAGACGAAATCAGAGCAGCCGCGCGCAGAAACCTCAGCTTCGGCGCCACGCAGATCAAGCTTACGGTTGGCGGTGGTGTTTCCTCTGAATTGGACCCCCTCTGGTCCGTTGGATACAGCGTGGAAGAGATCAAAGCCGCAGTGGACGCGGCCGCATTTTATGACACATATGTGTTCGTACACGCCTATACAGACGAGACTGTTAAACTGGCTCTCGATGCCGGAGTGAAGGTCATTGACCACGGCCAGATGGTCACCGAAGAAACCGTAAAGCGCATGGCAGATGAAGGTATTATCTGGTCGCTTAATACGGCGGGGTTCTCACCGATCCTGTTTGAGCACCCCAACTTTGCGCCCGGCACGCCCGCAGGTATCAAACTCGCGGTTGCTCAGGACCAAAGCAAAGATCTCATTGAACTGGTCAAGAAGTACAAACCCAAGATTGTGCACAATGTTGATACAGTACTTTCAACGCTTGATCAGGGCCGTGCTCACCGCGATTTCGAAAAGTACCAGTTTGCGGACTGGTTCGGAAATCACGCCATGCTGGTTTCGGCCACATCGGCGGGGGGCGAGCTGGCGCAATTGACGGGACAACGCAATCCTTACCCCGAGAAACTGGGCGTGATTGAAGAAGGTGCCTATGCCGATATCCTGATCGTCGATGGCAACCCGCTTGAAGACTTGTCCGTATTGGGAGCCCAACCGAAATGGTTTGACGCAGAACCCCGCCAAGAAGGCTTTGATACCATCCGCGTAATCATGAAGGACGGCAAGTTCTACAAGAATACGCTGGACTGAAAAGCTCAGGCATTTTGCAATCTGCCCATGCCTGCGCCGGATCGAACCTTTTCTGGCGCAGGCAGACAGCCCAAACAGTAGTCGCCCAACTCAAGGAAGAAACCAATGCGTATATCTCCGATACTCGCCGCAGTTCTCAGCGTTTCCGCTGGATTTGGGCAAGCCCAAGACACAACAGTTTTCACCAATGCCAACGTCCTGACCATTGATGACGAATTCTCGGTGGCGGAGGCGATGGCGATCCGGGGCAGCCGTATTCTAGCGGTCGGGGCTGAAGCGGATGTGATGGCCGAAGCTGGGGAAGGTTCAACGGTTGTTGATATGGCAGGAAGCACAATTATGCCTGGCTTCATTGATGCGCATACTCATCCTGTCGGCGGCGGTGCCTCTTCTGTCTTTGACAATGTGGGAGTTGACCGTTTTTCCACAGTCGAAGAGGCACTTGAGTACATGAAAGAAGCCTCAGATGGCCAAGGACCTTCCGATTGGGCATTGTTCGTGAACCTCGATCTGGCAACGCAATCCTTTGCCGATGGCCTTGTTACCCGGGATCATTTGGATTCAATCGCGCCCGACACGCCGATGGTCATCTGGCAGGCGGGTGGTCACAAGATGACCGTAAATTCTGTTGTTTTGGACTTGATGGGGGTGACTGACGACGCGCCGGATCCCGAGGGTGCACAATTCGGGCGGTTCGACGACGGCCGTCCAGACGGAAACTTGTCCGGTGGGGCGCTTTTGTTCGGTGCGTTGTCCGTTATTGAGCCTTATCAAAATTACGACCGCGTCGAAGGCACAAAGGCAATCGCTCAGGATTGGGCGACAAAAGGGCTGACAGCCGTTGGCGTGGCCGGGGTTGCCAATCCCGGAGATTGGGAAGTCTTTGAAGCTCTCGGTGCTGACGCTGAGTTTCCAATTCGTACACGTAGCTATCTTCAATGGGCAGAACTCGACGCTTGGGACGAAGCGGGCGTTGAACCTGGGCAGGGTGATGCCATGGCGCGGGTCATCGGCTGGAAGATTTCGGCAGATGGATCAAATCAGGCATACACAGGGCTGCAGCGCGAACCCTATCTGAATTCGGATAACTACGGGCTCGCGTATATGCTCCAGAACGACATCAACTTCGCGGTATATGACGGGACAAGACGCGGCGGTCAGATGGCCATGCATGGAAATGGGAACGCGTCCATCGACAACATCATCGCTGCGGTCGAAAGAGCCCGTGCAGAAGGCGTTGACGTTGTTCGACCGCGTATTGAACATTGCTCGATCACCGAAGACGATCAGATCGCCAAGCTCAAAGAACTGGACATCTCGTGTTCTTTCTTGATTGCACACGTACTCTACTGGGGAGGAGCGTTCCGGGATACCGTGTTCGGCCCTGAAAAAGCGGTAAAATTGGATCGCACCGGCAGCTTTGAGAGAGCCGGTGTGCCCTATTCTTTGCACACGGATTATTCTGTCTCAGTTCTTTCTCCTCTGGAAATGGTAGAAGCTGCAGTCACAAGATCCCTTTTTACGGACCCGGAGACAGTATTGGGCGAACATGAAAGAGCCTCGGTCGATATGGCGCTGCGGGCGGTTACAAGCGTTCCGGCATTTCAACTCTTGTCAGAAGAAGAGATCGGCAGTCTTGAGGTCGGCAAACTGGCCGATTTCGTGATCCTTGCCCAAAACCCCCGCGAAGTAACCGCCGAACAAATCAGCGAAATCGAAGTGGAGCAAACCTGGATGGACGGGAAGAGAGTTCATTAAAATCTCCAGCCAGCTTTCCAAGTTGGCTGGAAGCCCCGGAAACCAGAAAGCGAGAACCTAACATGCGCCAATTCATTTCTGCCCTTGCTGTTATTATTGCAGGAAACCCGCTTTTTGCAGAGGTTGCGCAGATCAATTGGGCCGACCTAATCGACCAAGGCGTTCAATCCTACGAGGACCCTTTCCGTGATCTGAGTTACGAACAGATCGACGGCTTGCGGCAGGTGGTGAAATTGCAATCTGAATTGGAAGGAGAAAATCCGTCGGCAGATGCTGCGGAGACGCTGGCCGAGGTCAAGAAATCCCTTTCCAACGAAGGTGTAGATGCCGATTGGCTTATTTCCCAAAGGTGGGTTGTCGCCGACCGGAGAAAGCTGGCAGGAGAAGCCGGAAATCCGGCTAAGGACGGGGCAATCATTAAGCTGGCTGGATTTGTCATCCCCGCGCCCGCATCAGCGGACGGTACGCCAGTTGCCTATTTGGTTCCAGAGCGGGGAATGTGCAGCCACGTACCACCACCACCGCCAAACCAGATGGTTCGCTTGCGTCTGACCAATGGCTGGAAGCCGACCGAGATGTATGAACCAATTGTTGTGACGGGACAGTTGCAAATCCAGCCGTCGGATGAGCGGATTTTGGTAGTAGACGGTTCCGTTTCAATGCGTGCCACCTTCGAAATGGATGTTGCTGACGTTCAAACGTTCAGTAAAAATGACGTCCGCCAGTCAGTGGGCACTACCGATCCATCAGCCGCCACCAAGGCTTGGGCGGAAGGTCTCGCCGAAAAGCTCAAGCAAAGCCGTCAATCTCAAACAGAGAACCAATAACCTCATCCAACCTCCGGATTTGCCTCGTCTCGCTGCAGGTTCACCATCGAAAGGACGTACAATGAAACATCTTATCCTGGGGGCTCTTATGGCGGGATGCGCCACATTGGCCACTGCAGAAGACACCCTAAAAATGCGCACGTTTCTGTTCATCGGCGCGTCCAACAGTACCGCTTGGGGAATGCAGATTGCAAATCCGGGCGATCGTGCAGCCAGCGTCAAAGGTGGAATTGAGGCGCTTGGCGGAGAGCTTCTCAGTTACTATTGGGGGCTCGGAAACGGGAAGAACTACATCACGGTCTCACTTCCGGACGATTCCACGTTCATTCAGGCGTTTTACGTCAGCCGTCTTGGGGATGGACTGCTCGATGACTACCAGATGATCGAACTGATGAGCAGTGCGGACATGGCCGTGGCGCTGGAACGTGTTCCCGAAATCAAAGCTGTGGATGACGTAAAGTGATTGGAGGTTTGTCGCACCAGAGATCGTACCTTCCACCACGACCGACCCTTGCCACTGCATTATTGAGCGCCTTTTCACTATTTGGCGGTGCTGCTGATGCCCAGGAAAATTCTGCTCAGGCGAAACTGGAGGCCGCAGCCCAGGTATCGTTGGGTGGTCCGGGATCAGCCAGCGCGCAGCAGGAGCAAGACAGGTTGCGCCGGCTGGAAGATTCGCGTTGGCCCGGTTTGGACCGTGCCATTGATCCAGCCGAGACCGCTTTGGGTCGATTTCGGGAAAACACCGGATTGGCGCTCAGCTTTGATTACCAGGCTCTATACCAACGCAGTTCTCACAGCCTGACCGGGCAGGACGAATCTGCATCCGGTCAGCTCAGGATGATCGGGACGTGGGAATTGGCAAACCGGGGTGGTGAAAACCCAGGTAGCCTTGTCTTTATTCTGGAGAACCGACACCGGTTGGACCAGTCCATTGCACCTTCAGCGCTTCCTGCGCAAATTGGATATCAAGGGGCAACCGCGGTCACGTTTGGGGACACAAACACGACCTTGTCGGTAGCTTACTGGCAACAAGCCTTCGCAAACGGGCGCGGAGGAGTGGTGGCGGGTCGGATCGATCCGGGCGACTACTCTGACATTCTGGGTTACGTGAACCCACGAACGACCTTTTCGAACTTTTCAATCCTGTTTAGCCCGGTGTTGCCAATCCCCGATCCCGGTTTTGGTGTCACGGTCGGCGGCTATCTGACGGATCAGATTTACGCGTTAGGGGTGGTCAGTGATGCCAATGGGTCTCTCACAGACGTTGAGTGGTTTTCCGGGGGTAGCGAATTCTTCAAATACGCCGAGATCGGCTGGACGCCCGAAAAATCAAAACGATTTCTGACAAACGTTCATCTGGGGATGTTTCACACGGATGCGCGCCAACAAGTTGGCGTACCGGAAACATATGGAGCCACACTTTCTGCCAACCATACATTCGACAACCAACTGATGATCTTCGGACGGCTGGGATGGTCCAATGGCGGCGGTGCGTTGGCCAGGCATGCAGTCAACGCAGGCTTGATGTGGCGACCTGGCACCTATGATGATCTCTTTGGCATAGCGGCCACTGTTGCTGAGCTGACGACACCAGGATTGCCCAATCAAACGACACTTGAAGCTTTCTACCGTTTGGACCTGGCTGACAATCTGGCGCTGACGGCAGACGTGCAATACTTGAAAAATCCCGGATCAAATTCGAACGATCCGCTGGTCTTAGGATTGAGACTGAGGGTTAATCTTTGATGCATGCCGCGTAGCAGTTTCCGTTCTGGCTTCATTTTGGTCGGAATGGCGGGGGGCGGCACGTGAGTGGGTCGCCCCCAACTATTAGGGCAATTGTAGGCTCAGCCGTTGCAAACAGAACAGTACGAAATTTCCGCATCTCGAAAATTGCAAAGTCTAGTTTCGAATGTCCGGTTTGGGCTGAGACCAGTCATCAGAAAGCGATGAGCCTACGGCAACTTTGTCCGCACTGTGTGAATTCAGCATGACCTTAATCTTGCTCTCGCAGCGAACGGCAGGTTCGACGGGCCGCACCGCAGCGGAGGAGACCGGTGGTCAACGGCGGTTGTGGGCCGGACTTCCCACCGTGGGAGGCGAATGCAAAATGAAACGTTGCTGATGGCTGAGAACCATACTAACTGCAAAGCTTCGGGGAACTTGCGCTCGTGATTTTCCGGCCGTAGAACATCAGGCGGACTCCAGCCCAGTATGCCGCGGCTTCACACATGGGACATGGTCGGGAGGATGAGTACATGACCGATCCGGTCAAATCTCGGTGATTAAGGCGTCGCGCGGCATCCCTGATCGCGGCCATTTCAGCGTGGGCCGTGGGGTCTTGATCCAAGATGACCCTGCTCCATGACTGGCCAATAATGACATTGTCGCGCACCACAACTGCGCCATACCCTTGATCTCCATGGTCAATCGCATACTGACGCATCTCGAAGGCGCGCTCCATGAATGAGGCATCTTTGGGATCACTTGGCTGAGGTATAGCGTCGTCCGCACCCGAAGAAGTTTGGCCCAGGACAGAGCCACTCAAGCCGACCGTCAGCGCGCCAAAGCCTGATGCAGCAAGAAAGCTGCGCCTCGCGCAAACAAGCGCGCTGTAGCCGACCTGTTTACTTTTTCCGATCTTGTTCATTTTGCCGTTGTCCTTGGGATGTCTTCATCTTTGTCGCCACTCTACCACGCCGAGACCTTGACCCGAGGTCGGTCATATCCAAGCTGCCATCGGTGCCTGTCCGGTGAAACTCACCGCTTCCGCCTGCCGGACAGGCCTCAATCCTCTGTTCTCAGCCGCTCTGCCATCTCGGAAAATCCGCGAAGTTCGGCGTGTTCGAGTGGGGTAATTCCGTTACGATCGGCAAGCGATCTGTCAGCACCCGCAGCCAATAAGGCATCCAGAACCGCAAGATGATCCGGGCCGCCGTCGCCAAGCACAACGGCTTCGATAACGGCTGTCCAATGAAGATTGTTCACATGGTCCAGAGGCGCGCCGGCGGCGATCAGCCGTCTGACAATCTCGACATGACCGAGATGCGCGGCCGCGATAAGAGCGGTTCCGTCATAAGGGCTGGTCGTGAGGCCGGGATCGTTGCCGAGCTCAATGGCGAGCGTCATCAGTTCCGGATCATTTGCAACGGCCGCAATCGTGACCACGTCGTAGGCCTGATCTTCAAGTGCATTCATGTCGGCGCCAGCCTCAGCCAGTGCACTCAATGCCTCGTCCTCTGAAGCAAACGCGGCCACATGGGCTGGTGTGCGACCCCACGAGTCCCGCGCGTTGACGTTTGCCCCTGCCGCAACGAGTTGCCGGATCATTTCTTCGTTGCCGGTGTGAGCGGCTGCGAAGAGACCGTCGTATTGCGCGACCTCATCAGCCGAAGGCGGTGTCTGCGCCGCACCCGCGTTGGCGGCAAGACCCATCACGAAAGCAAATAGTAGAAAACGAAACATGGCAGATCCTATTACCTACATATTGGTCAGCTATAGTAGTAGCGGATGCATTCGATGTCATTTTCCGTTCAGGATCAGGGTCCTTTCCCGGGAATTGATTTCGCAATGTCATTGGACAGAAGGGCTGAATTGACCGACAATCGCGTCATGGAACTGACAGCAACGACACCTGTCCACCTGATCCATGTGGACCCCGACGTTAACATGGCGCGGTTCTATGGAATAGAGTTGCAGCCGACGTTGTTTGGCGAAGTTTCTGTTCTTCGTACCTGGGGACGTATCGGCACAAACGGGCAAGCCATGTTGGTGACGTACGAAGACGCAGCCCAAGCTAGTGAAGCGCTTCATAACCTTGAAAAGCAAAAGCTCCGACGAGGGTATGTTCCGGTCGGTGAGTGATTTCGGGCTGCGGCCTTTGTCCCTTGGCAAATCCCGAGCCAGCTGGCTCGTGACCGGGCTCTAGGTTTCAGTCGGCATGCCGGCTTCCACCCAGAACACCCCAGAATGATCTCCCTGCCCCAGTAGCCCCTGAACCGTCTCTTGCGAGCCGGGCAGGGGCTTTGGGTCATGGTCGGTCCATGCCGTGGTGATCTGCCCGTTCGGGTGACGATCCCTTTTGCGCTCCCGCAGGATCAAAGATCCTTTGGCTTCTTTTTTGTTGGTCAGGCGGGATTTGGGCAAGCCAAACGCCCCCCCGACGTCAGGGGGAAGGCGCGGCCTCCCCCCTCGGACAAGACAAATAGACAAGACCGTGTCCTCGCGCGTTGCGCTGCGGGCCGCACCACTCTTGTCGATTTGTCCTGTCTCGCCCCTCTCCGCGTTCGCCACGGGGCAGGTTTTAGAGACGACGCCCTTTCAGGGCTCGGCTCAAAACCAGCACCAAAGGGGATCAGCCCCGGAGGTCACACCATGAGAGGAGAGACGGTTTTGAACCTTGAGACGACAAATGACATCGAAAATGACACCAGCCTTCAGGCGGCAGAGATTGCGGTCCAGAATGACCTGTTTCGGAAAGCCCTGATCGATCCGACTGCAGCCATTGAGATGCAGTCCAAAGGCATTCAGGGGCAGGTGTTTGTCACGCCCGGCGTGTCAGGCGAAGGGATGGAGTTCCAGACCGCAGCTTTGAAGGCGGTGGCGTCGGATGACCAGTTCGATGAAGGCAATGACCCTTATGGTGATCACACATTCGGGACGGTGATCGTCAGCGGCCAAAAGCTGTTCTGGAAAATCGATCTTTACGACGCGGATTACACATACGGCTCCGACCGCCCGTTTGACCCCGCAGTGACGCGTCGCGTCCTGACCATCATGTGCCCCAGCGAATACTGATCCCAATCCCAAACCAGAAAGGAGGTGAACACCATGAGCAATGAAATCTTGCAGCAGCGTATCGCAGAAGCGTGGGCGCTAATCAGGAAGGGCGATGACTTCGACATCGGACGCCGCTTCCTGATCCAAAACGCAGCCGTTTAAGCGGCCTCGCTCTACCCCCACGAGGGGTAGGGCACCCTTAACACAAAGCAAAACACTCAAACAAGGATTTGCCCCATGAGCAAACTCGAAACATTCACCGCACCGGAAATCATCGAAGCCATCGCCCTGACCGATCTCTACCTGTCTGAATTGAACCCGCGTCAGGAGGTTTCTGAGGAAGGCATTGCCCTGCTGGCCGACAGTCTGGTCATGTGCGGCCTGATCCAGAACCTCAGCGGTCTGCGCGACGCAGATGGCAAAGTCGCCATCGTCGCCGGTGGCCGCCGCTTGCGAGCTCTGAACATCGCCGTGACCGAACGTGCCGATCTGGCACAGGTGCCGGTCAAAGTCACGGATAATCCGTTTGTGGCCGAGCAATGGGCGAATGCGGAAAACACCGCCCGTGAAGAACTGGACCCGGTGGACGAGGTCCGCGCCTATGGCAAGATGGCGGAGAAATCCCTGTCTGTTGCCAAGATCAGCAACGCGTTCGGCGTGACCGAAGCCCATGTGCGCCGCCGCCTCGCATTGGCCGGTCTGCCTGCCGCCGTATTGGACGCGCTCAAAGCCGATGAGATCAGCATGGGGCTGGCCAAGGCCATGACAGTCAGCACCGAGGAAGAGAAAATTCTGGAGGTGCTGGAACAGGCCAAAGAGTGTCGGTGGTTTAGTGAGCATGATGTCAAACAGGCCCTGACCTCTGAGGCTGTCAGCAGCACCAACCGCAAGGCTGTGTTTGTCGGGCAGGAGGCTTATGTTGAAGCCGGCGGCACGGTCACCACCGATCTCTTTGCCGATGAGACCCTGTTCAATGAAGGTGAGCTACTGGACCGTCTCTTTGCTGAGAAACTGGCGACAGAAGCAGAAAAGCTGCGCGAAGCGGAAGGCTGGGACTGGGTGGACACCCATGACGAAAGCTACATTCCCTATCGGTTCTCGGGAAGTGAAGGCATGCACCGTCTGGAGATGGTGAGCCGGGACTTCACCGAAGAACAGGCCGAGCGGTATGACGAACTGGCCGAACTCTATGAGGCTGAGGCTCTGGATGAAGATGGCGAAAAGGAGCTTGCAGCGCTCGAAGACTATGCCGCGCCGTTTTACTCCGACGATCAGCGCATGCTGTCCGGTGTGTTTGTCTATGTCGGCAACACTGGCGAGATCAAAACATCCTCGGCCTATGTCGCGGCGGAACATCTCCAGGCCGCCATTGAGGCCGGTATTCTGGCCCCGGTCAAAGAGTCCGAGGCCAAAGAGAAACCAAAACCTGCCTATTCGCAGAAGTTCATCGACGACATGGTGGCGATCCGGCTGGCGGCGGTTCAAACGGCTTTGCTGGACAAGCCTGACTATGTGCTGAGCCTGTTTGCGTTCTTCACCACCCCGGCCTCCGGTCTGACCAGCACCTTGTTTGGCTTTGGCGGCGCTGAACGGAATACGCCGGAAATCGACGACCAGTTCATCCTCGACCCGCGTCTTGGCGGGGAGCGGGATGCGGCAGCAGAGGCAGCCTATGATCAGTTCCACGAAATGGCCGCACAAGGCAACGTAGAGGCGTTCAAAGCGTTTCGCGATCTGGGCAAGAAGACCCGCAATGGAGAGATCACAGCTTTTCTGGCCCGGCGGTTCCTGACCCAACGCCCGGAGTTCATGGGCGAGATCGAGGCTGAGATTGGTGCCGGCATGCGCGCGATCTGGACCCCCTCTGCTGAGAACTGCTTCAAACGGCTGAAAGGCTGGCAACTGGATGATCTCTACAAGGACCTGCTGGACCTGCATGGCGACACGGATATGTTCAAAGCCTTTGCGAAATCCAAGAAAGGCGCGAAGAACGAGGCGATGCACAAGCTGTTCAACGATGCAAAACATCAGGTGGCATTGGGTGTGTCAGAGGCACAGAAAGCGAACATCGACGCTTGGGTGCCGGATTGCTTCTGAACCCAATGGGGCAGGGCGCACAGCGCCCTGCCTATCAATCTCTGGCTGTGTCATCCTCAATGAGGAAAACTCAAAGTGGCATTGCGTGAACACCCCGTCGCGCATAGCTAACAGAGGTCGGTCACCCGGCTCATTCTCAAAAGCGATCACTTGATCAAAACGGATTTGGATAGACCCATGGACACCACTTCGAACAAGCTCGAAAAAGCCGCTCGCCGTGTCTGGAAATCCGCGCAGATGTTTGTCGGGTTTCATACGGATCAGAAGGGCAAACCGCGCGAACAGCCAAAGCTCTGGCCGCCGAAAAACGGGAGCGCGTCGATCCATGGTGACCCCAGCGCGCAAGAGGCCATCGTTGTTGTGAAAGCGGCTGATCCAGAGGCGGCACAGGACGTGCAGATCAAGCTGCATCCGAACCGTATTGTTGTGCGCCGCGATGCGGAAATGTGGTGGCAGGGTGTCGCCGTGGATGAGCATTCTGTGACGGTCCGCATGGCCGACAACACGATCATCGAAATCCGACATGACGGGTCGGTCATACGCCGCTCGGCGGAAGATGAAACCCATGTTGAAGCCGATGGCAGTATCTTCAAGTTCACCGAGTTTGCCGAGGCGCATATGACGGGTGACGGGGTGGAAATGACCCGCCGCACCGAGGATAGGATCGCTACGATATCAGCCGACGGTGTTGTCGATCGCGCGCGCAAGCGTTAGCCTGGTTTCAATACCTCGAGACTTTCCTTCGGTTAAACTTGTGGCCCGCTTCGGTGGGCCTCTTTCTTGCGGGAAAGATTGTCGGCAGAGGCTTGCCGAAGTCGCCTCTATTCCTTCCATATGCCGTTCCAAACCCATGTTGACTGTTGTCGCCAACCTAGCCAATGTCGCGCGTTCGTATCGATGCGTCTGCCTCAGCGTAGATGTGTTGGAGCCGATGAAATCCCACAAGGAAGCGTAAGCAACATGACCGATGACTGGAACGACTATGCGGATGGCTGGGACGACAACAGCGACGTTAGACGCTACGCAAACCACGCTTTTGCCTCGCTCGACGACCACTTGAATCTTCGTGGGAAGGATTGGCGATCAAAACGCGTGCTCGACTTTGGATGTGGTACCGGATTGCTGGCGGAGAAAATTGCACCGCATGTGGCGGAAGTTTTCGCGGTTGATACTTCGGAGAATATGATTGACGTCCTTCAGAACAAACAGCTGCACAATGTCAGGGCCGTTCACGGAGATATGCTGGCTGGAGATGTTCCGGAATTAGGGAATGAGTTTTCAGAATTCGATTTGATCTGCGCGTCTTCCGTTTGCGCCTTTCTTCCAGATTACAGTGGCGCCGTGGCAGTACTGGCGGGTTTGCTCAACAAGGGTGGGCATTTTGTGCAGTGGGATTGGCAAGCGTCAGATGATGACGGCTTTGGATTGACGCTGAATCAAATGAAGGCCGCGCTGGAGGCGGCACGACTAGGCTCCATTCGGGTCGAACAAGTATTCGAAATCAATTCTGATGCGCGGACGATGCCGGTTTTGATGGGAGCGGGCATTCGCAATCCGGAATGAATTTGAGTGTGGATGGGTGACAACCAGTGCGTCCAGTTAGCCGGCCATTGATATTGCTCAAGTGCGTTCAAGACTTTCGGATGAACAGGTACCCTTTCCTTGAAAGCTTCGTGCTCCAGTTCGCCCGATGAGCCTGGACCAGGCAATTCTGCTTCTGGCAGCGAAGCTCAAGTCTGAGTGGTGGCGGAAGTTATTTGGTCAGATTCCACCCCGCCAAATTGAGTCCGGCTGATCACCTGATCCGCGCAAGCGCGGACTAGGGCCGGACCGTCCGGTCTTTGGCCTCCGCCAATTCAACAGGGCGACTTGCACCGCTAGCGGCCCTCCATTCTTTAGGACGAGTGTCATACCGGTTGAGAAAGGACACCCCGCACTCCGCACTCGAAACTGTGCGCCGCGCCTGCGTCGGACCGAAGCAATGTTGCTGCCATAAACTACATCGCTACGTTCAAATGACCCGCGTGCAACGATCCCAGAAATTTTTGCCTTTTCACTTGGCCTGACAGTTTCAAACTCGTTGCCTCAGAAAATCCTAGGCTGCCGTGTTTCTGAAGGGATGAACATAAGCGGGCAGTCGGGGAAGACGCGCGGTGCCCGGTCCGGGCATCGCGCTTCAACAGGGGATTTCCCCTGCGCCTGCGGCGCATTCCGCGCGGACCAAATTCCCTGCTGACGTCCCCTTGATGCCCGCTTTTCCCATGTTCACCGAAACACGTCATAGCGAGGATCAAACAATGGCAACTCAAACTCTGAAACTGAACGTCAAGACCGGTGAAAAAGAAGGCAAAAACTTCTGGGATCGTTGCGGGGTTCTCTTCGTCAACACCGATGAGACTGGCAACATCACCTCGATCCAGGTCAAGCACAGCATGTTCCCCGGCGTCGAGATGGTGGCCTTCCCGAAGCGCACCGATGACGATCCCGTCACCGAATGACATAAGGGCAGGGCGGCACAAGCCGCCCTTTCTTCTGCTCCGGCCAAAACCCGGACCACAGATGCGCCACGTGTGGCGCGCGGTCCAAGGACCGGGCAGGGGCGGTGACCTTCCGCGGTGCGGCAGCTCTCAATCCTGCCACACCCGCCGCGCATGCGGCGGGAAACTGAGCGCGCTGAGGCGCGCGGAAAATGCCATACTGAACTTGAACGTGCCGGTATGTGACGGGCGCTGTTCGTGCAGCCCATGCGGTGCATGATTGCCCTGCGCCGGTCCACCGGCACCCACGCCTGCTGGCTGGAAAAGGGGCGGGACCCTTTTCCCGGCGTGGAGATTGCCTCCAAGAGCAAAACTGCTCCGAGGGCGATTTGAGAAAATGCGGATTTCTAAAATCACCCCCGGTTTCCTCTTGGAGTGTATGACAGGATAAGGTAGTTGTGTTACAAACTCAAAATACAACCTGAGATAGATTTTGAATGAGCGAGCGCAGACCCTCTGACACCACCGTCTTTTCCGTGCGATTGCCCGTGGATGCGTTGGAGCGTCTGGAGGCAGCCGTGGACGCGCTCGGGATCAAGAGCCGCAACCAGATCATCCAGCGTTTGATCTATCGCCTGATCGGTTATCTCGATCCTGACCCCGCTGTTGTGGATCTCTGGCAGAAGCATTTGCGGCAGGTTCAGGGCGGGTACACCAACCTCAATCAGCTTGCGAAATCGGCCAAGCGCGGCACGGTGATCTGGACGGATGACGACCGCCGCGACGTCGAAAATCTCCATCGCGCGATCATCCAGCACCGGCAAGACCTGAAGGCGATGATCACAGCGGCCCGCCGAAACCGAGAGCCAGAATCCGCCATTCGCCGGATCTTGCGTGACGACGATTGGGCACCTGAAGAATGAACGCCGCAGCCCACGGTCTGACAGCCGGAGACTTCCTGGAACTTGCCTTCCGTGAGGCTCAGAAAGGTGTCGATCATTCTAAGCGCATCAGTCAACAATTGCAGACCGCCAAACGCATGAAGTTCATGGTTTCGCGGGCCTCATCCATCAAAGCACGGCTTGGTGCCGTGGTTGGAAAGCCCGAGGCGGTTGTGAAACACGTCCGCAAAGGCGGGGTGAAAAACGCGCATGAGCTGCGCCGCCAGATCAACTATCTGACCGTCAGGGCAGAGGGCGTGTTGGACATCCGAGACAATGGCGTGACCCCGCTCGATGCGGATCAGGTCAGTGATTTGATCGAGACTTGGGCCGAGGATTTCAACGGGAAAACCAACTACGGTTACACCCGTCACATGATCGTTTCTTTTCCCGAAGGCACCTATCCGGACGCCGCTCATGAGGCCGGTTTGGAGTTCGCAGATCGGCTATTTGGCAGCGGTGATTTTGGCGATACCTGGGACTACCTGACTGTGTTCCACAACGACACTGACAACCCCCATGTCCACATCGTTGTGAACAACCGAGGCGTCGAACATGGGCAGTGGTTGGCTATGGGTATGAGCAGCGAAATGAACATCGACGTCCAGCGCTCTATCCAGGTCGAGGTTGCTGAGGAATACGGAATTGAGCTGACCGCAACGACCCGCCTTGAGCGCGGTTTGCGGCAGGAAGTCGAGACCGATACGTGGAAAGTTCAGGCCGGAATGTCGGTTGTTGAAACCACTCCGGACGTCGAAGTTACGGCCCGCGACATGGCCGCCGATGTGATGACACTATCCATCGCAAGAATGTCGGATCTGTTTGATGAGCGCGCCAACGCCATCAAAGACCGGATCGAAGAGTTTGCCATCAAGCTCGTTGAAGGAGAGGAACCTATGGTATCGAGAATGGAACATCTATTGGACCAAGCCCATCATTTTGATGATTACGGTGAGCCGGGAGACCCGTCTTATGTGTCGCCCGAAGTCATGAGTAACTTGCGGCGACACATCGAATTAGGCGGTTCTGAGGAAACAATCGCGCCCGAGCTGAAGGCTCAGGTTGTTGCCCATATCAGCGACGTTCGGGACAACGAACAGAGCCATCTGTATCTGTCTGCCCTTGCTGACATTGTGGATGACAAGGAGTTCCAGGGGTCCGCAGATTACGCCCCGGCATCACGCCGTTACGATGTCTATATGCAGGACACCTTGGGCGAGGGGGCCTATGAGGACTTCCAGACTCAGACCAATGAATTGCTGCGATCCATGGACAAGATGGAAGGGCTTGCCCGTGAGGTTGACGACCCTCATCTGCGTGTCGCTATGGATATTCAAATTGGCGAGCTGAAGGGCGACGTTGCGGATCTGCGCACCAACGATCCGGACCTTCAAGCCTTCATCATCGAGGACCGCCGCTATTCAACGATGATGGGAATGGGCACCGCTGAAATGGATGTCCTGGACTATCCAGAGGCCGACAAGTGGGCGGCGATCCGCAAGGAAGTCACCGACACAGCCAGCAGCTACGGCCTCGATGGCGAGGCGTTCGTTGCCCGCTTTGGCGATCATCAGAACGTCACTTTGGGCACAACAATGGGATGGCGCAGCGACGACATTTCGACCGCCACAGCCCACTTCCAGGCTCAAGGATTGTCGGATAGCCACGACCGGGCAGAGGCCGTTGTCGACGAGCTGCACCAGCTTGCTTCTTCCAAGATCATCGCAATCTCAGAAGAACTTTCGGACGTTCACGCCCACGCAACGCACCCGCTCTTGCAAGGGCACGGTGACGATGACGGTCACAGCCTATAGGACTTCACCCGGTCTGCCCGAAGAGTGCGCCAATGCTCTGAGCAGATCCATCACTGAGTTATCCATCAACTCGCAAAGGAAAACTATGGTTTCGCGTACAGACTATCTTTTGAACGAAGTCGAACACTTCGCACCCTATTCCCAATTTGATCAATCCGCCCCGCGCGAGGATCGCGTTTCTGAGCAGATCGACATCATCATGAAAGAGCAGCAGGCAATGGGCTATGATCGTGCCGCCATCGCTTCAAAGAGCTTTGACATCGAGGACCAGGCCAACCGCCGTGTTGACGAACATACGGCGCAACAAGATCTGGTCGAAGAACTGAAAATCGAATTGGAGGCTGCCGAGCGGTCAGGGGAGCCGGTTGATCTGAACGATATGCAGGCTTTGGTTTCTCAGCACATGAACGATGCTCAGGAATACGACCTGTATCACCCCTATTATTCGTCCCTTGCGGATCTGTCCGGCGACAAAGGTTTTCAGGATTCCGACGACTACCAGTCGCCCGGTGATCGCTATGTTCAGTATATGCAATCAGCTTTGGGGCAGGCCGGTTTCGAGAACTACGAACAGCAGACCAAAGACATCGTGAAATCCATCGAGAACATGGAGGCTCTTGCCCGAGAGGTCGAAGATCCGCACTTGCGCGCCAAAATGGACGTGCAGATCGGAGAGCTGAAGGGCGATGTTGCTGAACTGCGCCCATACGACACCGACCTGCAGGCGTACACTGTTGCTGATGACAGCTACACCACATCCATGAATGCAGCCGAGTTGGACAACCTGGACCCGTCCGAGGCCGAAAAATGGCTGGCTGTGCGTGATGACATTGTGGTGGCCGCCAACAGCTTCGGTCTCGACGGAAACAAGTTCCTGGCCCGCTACAACGATCATGACAGCGTTTCAGTCGGCACAACGGCGACTTGGAAAGACGCGGACATTTCCACCGCTGCTGCCCACTTCAACAGCCAAGGCGTTCCGGACAGCTACGAGCGCGCTGAGGCCGTTGTCGGTGAGCTGCACCAGGTTTCATCCAGCAAGATTGCCGCAGTGGTGCAAGAGATTACCCATATCCGCGAACAGGCCACCCACGTCCATGAAGATGATGGCCACACCCTTTAACGACGGAGGACATAATAGATGTTTGTTCGCACTCCGATCTTGTTTGCTGCCATCACTGGGGCTTGATACGCGACGAAAACATACACAGAAAAGCGCCTCACAAACCACCAACGGTTTGCGCTGGCGAATGTGTTGCCGGGAACAGCGAGATTACCGGATTGGAGCAATGTGGGGACTGTTCAGATTGGGGCGAAATCTTATCGCAGGACATTCCGGGTGTTCGCTGCGCTGCGTTTAAATGGGCAAGATGCGGACAAAGGGTGAATCCGCTGCGTTTGCACCAAGGTCTGCAATCTCGAGTAACCGGCCGCATGTGTGCGGCTGGTCTTTCGACTTTACCGATCTCAGAGGAGATTTTCAGGTTGGTTCCGCTTCACCGGGGGTGGGACGTTCAGCCGGTTTCACCAAATCCTTTCGGTACTGGCAGGTCAGGCAAGGTCGCCGCTCGTCTTTGCAGGGCCCGCCCAATGACCACCCGGCTGATTTCGGTCGTCCCGTCCACGATCCGCAGCATTTGTGCGAGGCGGGACAAACGATCCAGACCATAGGGCTGCAACAGCCCCATACCGCCCATCACTTGCGTGCAGGTGTTCGCAGCCTTCACTGCGGCATCTGGCACAAACCGTTTGGCATGAGCGGCCATCAGAGGGCCTTCGGGTGTGCCAAGGGATTCTGCCGCCCTTCGATAGAGCAGCTTGGAGGCTTCAAGATCGGTTGCAACCTCGCCGAGCATCCACTGGATCCCGTCCAGATCGAGGTTCTTGCCACCGAACATCTTGCGGTTCTTGGAATAGGACAGCGCCGTGTCCAATGCGGCTTGCATCAATCCACAGCATCCTGACGCAATCGAAACGCGGGCGATATCGATCGCCATGAGCGAGCCTTGCAAGCCCTGACCGATCGGCAAGATGATGTTGTCGTCACTCACCACGACTGTGTCCATGTACATCTCGGCCAGCGGCAGGAAGTTATAGGACGGGGTGTCGTAGAGCGGACCAAAGCTGAGGCCCGGCGCATCGGCTGGAATGGCGATCATCGCCATATCCTGGTGGCCGGGCTCATTGCTGGTCTTGACCACGGTGAAATAGATATCAGCCTCGGTCGCCAGGCTGACCCATGCCTTCGCACCGCTGATCGTCCATGTGCCGTCGTCATTGATCACGGCCCGCGAATACATGTTTGTGGCATCCGATCCGGATTGCGGTTCGGTCAGTGCAAAGTTCGCCAGTTTGCGGCCAGAGGTCAGGTCTCGCGCCCATTTTTCCTTGAAGGCATCTGTGCCATAGCCGCAGCCCGCGAACGTACAGATGTTATGCATCGACAGGGCAAAGGCATAAGCGCCATCTCCGAGCCCCAGCTGTTCGTAGACCTGAATGCCCTCTGAAAGTGGCAAGCCCTGGCCGCCAAACTCCTCGGGGGCGTAGAGCCCCGTCAGGCCAACGGCCCCGGCCTTGTCTGACGCATCACGGGGCCATGTCTTCGTGGCGTTCCAGGCGTCCACATTGGGCAGGATGACCTGCTCGGCGTGGTCGCGTGCGGCCTGGAGTATGGTGGCGAGTTTGTCTGACATTGATGGATCCTTTCAATGGCGATTGTTCTCAGATGACGCCACAACCCGGCAATCGTGGATGGCCGGACTGATGAGCTATGAAGGCGAAACTTCAGCTGAAAATGCTTCTCTGCGGCAAGACTTAGCGAGCCAGCCCGTTAAGCTCTATCTCGTGTGCTGACAGATAATTGTCCAAAAGTGACAAATGGCCGCTTATGTATGTGATTTGCGATATGCGCTGGGTGTACTGCCGGTCCAGCGTTGAAAGGCCCTGTGGAAATTGGCAGCCGAGGAAAAGCCGACATCATGTGCGATGGCCTCAACGCTTTTGCGTCCCGCTTGTAGATCGCGGATCGCGATGTCGCGCCGCAGGGCATCCTTGATCGCCTGAAACGACGTCCCATCCGACTGCAACCTGCGGATCAGGGTGCGCGGGGTCATGTGCATTGCGGATGCTGTCTGGGTCAGGGTCGCCGCGTCCCATCCCGTTTGGCCCAGATAAGTGCGCACCCGCAGCGATTGGGTGTGTTCACGCGAAGAGGTGAAGATCCAGTCCCGGGGCGCGTTTTGCAAAAACCGGTCAAGATCAGCTGTACTTCGAGTCTGCACTGGACCCAGTGCATTCGGGTCAAACGCGATGGCGGTGGCGGGTTGGCCAAACCGTAGCGGTGTGGGAAAGATGATCGCGTAATCCTGATCAAAGTCCGGGCGGTCAAATGCGAAATCGACGCCCCTGACCGGAACCTCGTGCCCTGCCAGCCAAGACATGAGCCCGTGGGCAAGTTTGAGGATCAGCATATGTCCAAACCGCTGAAGCGGCACTTCGCCTTGTGGTTTCAGGGTAAGCACCAACGCGTTGTCGGCGTCCTCCAGATCAAACTGATAATCATCCAGCAACAAGTTCCAGAACGTTGAAAACCGGTAGAGCGCCGATGCAAGAGACGTGGCTTCCCTGACAGTGGTCAGAAGATGTTGTAGGGCCCTCGGCCGGACGGGTCTGCTCCAAAGCCCCATCATCTCATCACCGGTCTCAACTGCGGCAAGTTGATAGAGGCAAACGATCTGATCCAGCGTGACGCGACCATTCGGCGAGCGCGTATCCGCGTTCAGACCGGACCGGCTAAGCAGCGACGCCATCTGCGCCTCTGGGCACAGGGCACGCAGCGCCGCCAGCCAGTCATCGACAAACTGGCTGGAAACCGTGGAAAGGATCGTTGGCGTGACATTGGTCATAACGCCTCAGGAGGTATCACCAATTCCGGTCGACATGAAACGCAGGCTTGCAGATGGCGGCCTTCGCAGATGACAGAATGTCAATGTCTCAACCAGATAACGCTCTGCTTGAACTCATTTCAGTGGGGTCAGGCGACTTCGAACAACGCTGCGGCCCCCATGCCTCCGCCAACACACATGGAGGTCACCACGTATTTTACGCCACGACGCCTCCCCTCAAGCAGAGCGTGCCCGACTTGTCTCGCACCTGTCATGCCGTAGGGGTGGCCAATCGATATCGCACCGCCGTTCACGTTGTAGATTTCGGGATCAATCCCAAGGTGGTCGCGGCAATAGAGAACCTGGCAGGCAAAGGCTTCGTTAAGCTCCCAAAGGCCGATGTCTTCGATGCGAAGACCTGCATTCTTAAGCAGCTTTGGAATGGCATAGATCGGGCCGACCCCCATCTCTTCCGGTGCGTTTCCTGCAACAGCCATGCCGCGATAGATACCTAGCGGTGTGAGACCCTGTTGCTCAGCCATTTTGCCTTCCATGAGCACACAAGCCGAGGCCCCGTCAGAAAGCTGGCTTGCGTTTCCGGCAGTGATCAGTCCTCCTTCGACAACCGGGTTCAGCTGGCCAAGTGTTTCGGCCGTCGTACCCGGCCTGTTGCCTTCGTCTTTTGACAAGGTCACTTCTTCCAGGGTTTCCTCTCCGGTTTCGCGATTCTTGCCCCGCTTTATCGCAGTGATCGGGACAATCTCGTCATCAAAGGCGCCAGCAGCCTGAGCCCGGGCCGTCCGACCTTGGGAAAGTGCAGCATATTCATCCTGGGCGTCACGACTGATCCCATATACCTGCGCCACATTTTCCGCCGTCATCAGCATCGGCATATAGGC
>NZ_JBXWQJ010000027.1:0-29645 GCF_059612325.1 Ruegeria sp. CDSA021 | reverse complement strand
TGGCAGTTACGATGAGCCAGAAACCCTCTCTTATCAAATCGACCTAAACTGTCCCATGGGCGCTGACGTCAGACAACTGAGACTTTGAGAGACGGAAAAGATCATGCTTGTTGGCTATGCTAGGACTTCCACTTTGGATCAGACGGCTGGACTTGATGCTCAACTACGGGAACTGGAACGAGCTGGGTGCGAGAAGGCATTTACGGAACAGGTATCGTCAGTGGATGTCAGAGCGCGTGAGAAGCTCACTGAGGCGCTGAATTTCATCCGTGAGGGCATCACCTAGTAGTCACCAAACTGGACCGTCTTGCACGCTCTATGGCCCACCTGATGGAAATCCGCACCCAGCTTGACGCCGTTGGAGCGCACCTAACGATCTTGGGGTTAAGTCTCGACACGTCCACTGCCCAAGGCAAGCTGATGTTGAACCTGTTGAGAAGCGTGGCCGAGTTTGAGCGTGAGATAATGCTGGAACGCCAGCGTGAAGGAATTGCCAAGGCCAAAGCTGCCGGGAAGTACAAAGGACGCAAACCAACCGCATTGGCAAAGTCGGACGAGGTGCGTGCTCTGGCAGGTGAAGGCATCGGCGCTACCAAGATTGCTCAAGACCTCGGCATTAGCCGCGCATCGGTTTACCGGATACTCAATGCAGGCCAAGGCTGATCGCTGCTACTTGAGTTGTTGGAAGGCTAGATTAGTGCCAATCTGAACAGGAGTAGGTGTACACTCGTGCCGGATCATCTGTTTTCTTTGCAATTCGGCAATCTTCTAAGGTTCAATTCGGAGATTGCTAGCCCCTTCTTCTTATGAGGGAAGAAACAGTAACATTCGCGCTTTGCTTAAGCCTCCCTCTTGTGAACAAACAGATGGATGCATTTATGGTTTTGCATGAATCATCCGTTTGCCCCGTTGGATTACCACAAGATTGAGGACAGATACACGTTTCCGAATGTGTGATCTGTCTGCCTCTGCAAGGTTACAGATTAGATATGATCAGATGATATCAAAAATAGCCTTATATTATATATTGTATATACGTAAATAGAAAATATCCATAATATATACAATGTATTATACATAAATAGCCGAGTTAATCTGTATATGCATATAATATACAAATCGCTCTACTTGGAATACACACTATATGTATATGCACTAGATATTCATCAGTAGTAGATACCTAACAGTATACAGCATGTGTATATACATAACACATCCTACCAATAGTAATACTATACACCGATATGCTTAGTGCGATGGATGGTTAGCCAGTATCAGCATAAAGACTAGTATACTTGTTAAATACACCTAACTAGAAAATCTTATCTGTCTGTTTTATATTACTTTTTATCATTTCATCCGGTTAAGTTTTGCGGTAAAATACGTACCAGCACAAGTAGTCTAACAACTAAATCGAAGAGACTGCACCGGGTACAGAACAGGACTGCTGACACCAACTGGTTCTATTCATTGGAAACTACAATTGAGAGACCTTCTATCGGAAGATGTACTGTGCGGCGTTGAACGCATTTATCGACTGCAAAGAGCATCTCGGGCTATCAACAGAAACGATATAGACCGGATGCTGACGAATGCCTTGCTGACCGATGAGCGACCGTATCTGATCCAATAACTAGAGTATCACGCAGACTACACGAGAGCAGCCATACGCAAGCATCTAGTGGACTGTCGTGTTTAGACCGGTCCAAACACCGTGCCGTGACACATTCTGAGTACCAAACCAAGCACCACCCAGTAGACCCACAGCACAGCCACTAACGAGTGAGAAAGAGCGAACTAAAACTCGGCAACCATCGCAGTCTCGACTGCATGTACACCTATGCCTACGACAACGCCTGCAAAGATAAGCCCAACAAACGCGTTGATAACGGCCAAAGCCCGGCTCGCGGGTTTCTCCGGCTTAATGTCTCCGTAGCCAACCGTAGTTGCGTTTATGAAAGCATGGTAAAGGCTAGATCCGGTCGACCAACCTTCGATCCGGCCAATTGATACTCCCAGCATGCACACCAAAACCAACAAGAATACAAGTATCGGTGACAGGTAGATCAGGTCCCACAGGAAAACCGATAGAAACGTGCAAATGTAGCTGGCGTCGCAACCCATGGAGAAACTCTACCTCTCTGCCAGTTGGGGGCCTAATTGAAAACCAATGTCTTAACAGGAAGCAGAATGGCCTGCGCACGCAAGACAATTGCATTTGCTATACCCATGCCATCCACAATCCTTGCGATGAAAGCAGACAGGCCCGTGATCTCACCAGCGTCGATTTCCTTTGCTCGGCTCGTATAAGCAACTCCAACACACGCACTACCGGGCGGGATGCTATCAAGATGCTCTGGGAAAATAGGTGCTAGGAATGCTGTAACTGTACCGGGTCTCGCTCGATCCTGCTGATCCAGCAGCGCATCCCCCGGTCGGAACTGCCCTGCAGCAATCGCCTCCTGCACGTCGTCCACAACCATTGGGATTATGGTCAACGGTTTAGACGCACAGGTAATTTCCACCAGCATACCCGGCTTTAGCACACTGGCAGAAATCTGACCAAAAGCCGCGATATAGCGCCCTTGTCCCGTGACCTCAGGCACCAAAATCCCGGCAGGGCGTAGTATTGGATTAACGATATCACCCGGCTTTAGGAGGAACTGCGTTACCGTCCCATCCACCTCGGCAAACACGGTGGATTTTGATATCTCGTTCTCAGATTCTCTCAAAACCGATCGCGCAGTTTCAAGCTGTGCAGGGAGAAGAGTGGTTTGGCGCAATTTGGCACCATCGAGGGAGGCAATTGCGGCAGCGCGCTGACTTTCCACGCCGGTCACTGCTGTTTGCAAGCGTTCCAGTTCCTGCTCACTAACAACGGTGTTGTTTCGTTCCGCAAGCTCCAGACGTCGCTCCAAATCGCTCGTAGCCTGAGCAAGGTCAGCTTCCGTCGCCTCAACCCTTGCGGTGGCGCTCGCGACTTCCGTTGCGGTCAGGCCCAAAGCCGCCTCAATCTCTTCGATACGTCGCTGAGCCGTTTCCGCTGCTGCCTCCTGACGTGTGGTGTCCAGTCGGAAAATGGCCTCGCCAGCCATAACGTCTTCATTATTGGCAACGTAGACCTCCGCTACCCGCCCCGCGCGATCCGACAGAATGGTAACTGTGCGAAACGCCGCAGAGACATTCCGCGTTGAGGGGTGGAAATAGAAGATCACCGTGATCAGCGTCACAGCCAGTATTGCACAGGCGGTCAAACCCCACCGCAATTCATACCAGACATTGAACAGGGTTATTTCGTGACCCCACCGCTTGCCTTGCTTGTAGCGGCGATACAGATAGTCTGGGACGATTGTGATCAGTGCAGAGAAGACTAGCTCAAGCATCGTCGCTCTCCGAGACGTCTACTTCGGTCTTGAGTGGAAAGATCTCATGCAACGGCACGGCGGCGATCAGAATAGCTGCGATCCAGAAAGCGTTATTCAGGGTGAATAGAGAGATTAACCCAAGTACACCGACCAACTGCATTTGGACCTTATGAGCACCTGCTGCCATGCGGTCTGGAATGGCCTGTACTGTGAAGTAGAGTGCGCCAAAACCCAGCAGCACTATGACTAGAACCAATCCAACAACGATCAGAAAACCATCTGTCTCTCCCGGAGGGGTTACCCAAAATGGGAGCCTCGCCATCGCGTCATCAGAAATAGAACTGTTCACTTGCCCCACCCCGCCTTCAACTGATCACATTCAAATATATCTGATTGGAATCAAAATGACCAATCTCACTGCGGATAGAGAAGTGGCTGTTATACGGCTTGGTACGGCGTGAGTAAGGTCGTTGCCGAGCAGACCCGCACACAACCGTTCCACATCGTTCGCAACATCTCAAAACGAAAAAAGTAGTAGGTCGGCACATTATACCAAGCAGGGCAGTTAAGAGGTTCGCATGCTTTGATGTGCGCAGCTTGGCGGAAGAGGTTATGCATATCGGAGTGTGACACTAAGGTGAGAGACACTGCAAACCAATACACTACAATAATGTTTACTATCAGTGCATTATAAGATCGGCGGCGTTTCCCCTAGGCTCCACCAAAACCTAACAATACAACTAGATAGCACGCGTTAGAGCGGTGTGACACACAGGTGTGACACAAAATGAAGCTGCGTGCGTATCTCTCACTGTCCAGACGCGGCATATATTACTTCCGTTGGCCACTGCCAGTCACACGACCAAAACCCCACACCAGACCAAGGCATATCTGCCTTTTCACTTCTGGCTTTTAGCGCGCCTGTAACATCTGCTGCGATCTTTGCCGGTGCAGCCCTTGGATTGGACAACTCGTGTCTGGACTGTCCTAAATTACTGAGCATTGAGTGCACAACTCAGATCGGTAATGCCCCGGATGCGCTTCGGTGCAGTTCACGCGCTGCGCATTAACAGAATGAAACCTGATTAGTTTGCGGCGGTGCTGGCGGCTCAAAACTCACGTGAGTTTTTCCCCAGTTTGCCCGACCGTTAGCGTTCCGCCATTGGTTACCTCGACATAGACGCCCATATCCATATGACCCATCAACTTTTGAATAAGGTAGGGTATCTTCAAGTCCCGCTCGGCCGTTTTCGGGTTCACTTCAGTTGCTGCGCACCTTTTCGTACGTGAGAGTACCTTTAACTCAACATCGCCGAACCTTAGAACCGATCCAACGGCATCCAGCTCAGAAAACGAAGGTAGCCCGTCTATCTCGATATTCGCTCGGAACCGCGCTGGGTGGATATCTGTGTTCAGTTGTCTGCCCAACTTTTCCACAGAGGCCAGATTCAAAACAGATATCGCGTTCATCATTTTCGGCGACACGACAGACACATCCGTAAACCGATGAGGAGCGGAATAGACGAACTTTGGCGGTTCGGGATCTCTTAAGTCTATCTCCGTGCTCAGGAACCTTGCCGCATCCATCCGATCCTCAGGAACTTGCATATTAAAACATCGCATCTTGCCGTTCGCATTGACCTCAAGATCTTGGGTCTCAATATCAAAACGGGTCTGCATGCCTGCCAGTGCAGCCTCGTTCATCAAAACGACAAAACGGTCTTTTGGAAGTGGCTTAGGGTTCTGCATGTCGAAACCGGAGTTGTAACGGGCAAATCCGAAGAGACGATCACCGGGTATGCCCTCTCCTGCTTGCAGCGTCACGGTTTGCATAGGCTCGGAACTCAAGCCTTTAATTGGGTAGCGGTTCATTCGAACGATAGAGAGATTTTTCATACGTCTGCACCTGACCAAACGAGTTAGGCACGATCCTGCGTGGTTCGCGCTATTTGACGCTATCTCCAATTCGTAAATGTATCGACTGAATATACTGCAAGTGGCCACCGAAGCGAATTCCCGAGACCAGTTGATGGCCTGATGTCGCCAAAGTTGGCTGTGTCATTTCGATCGATAGGGCTATTTGACATCCCGCAACCGAAAACACATGCGCATCAACATCTCTGAAATTCCTCTTAAAATCAATTCATAAGCGACTCTGCTCGAGGGTGCCTTCAGCATTTTGAGGTACGAACCTCAAGTTTTTCTGGACTTGAGGTGCGTACCTCAAATAGCCTTGGGGGTATGCCGCGATTCGCACATCCTCGGTTGACGGCGCAAAAAAGGGAGGAATGGATGACTTACTCAAAACTGGCCTCGGCCAGCGCAATAGTCCTTGCCGCTACTACTCTTTCTACCAAGGCAAATGCTGAAGATCTGACGCTATGTTGGGCTGCATGGGACCCGGCCAACGCGCTTGTCGAGCTATCAAAGGAATTCGAAGCAGAATCCGGCCACACGATGAATTTCGAATTTGTTCCTTGGCCAAATTTTGCGGACAGAATGCTGAATGAGCTGAACTCCGGTGGTAAGCTCTGCGACCTGCTGATTGGTGACAGTCAATGGATCGGCGGTGGCGCGGAAAACGGTCACTATGTCCAACTGAACGACTTCTTCGATGCTGAAAGCATCAGCATGGACGATTTTGCGCCAGCCACCGTTTACGCCTATTCGACCTGGCCCAAGGGCACACCAAACTACTACGCGCTGCCCGCGATGGGTGATGCCAATGGCTGGTTCTATCGTAAGGACTGGTTCGAAAACCCTGAAATCCAGGCGGCATACAAAGAAGCCACAGGGCAGGATTTGCGCGAGCCTCAGTCTCAGAAAGAGTTGCTACAGATCGCCCAATTCTTCCAGGGTCGTGAGATCGATGGAAAAACCGTGTATGGAGCAGCCATTTTTACCGAGCGCGGCTCGGAAGGGATCACGATGGGCGTGACCGGGGCGCTTTACCCCTGGGGTTTCAAATACGAAAACACTCCTGGCTCATATGACATGGAAGGCGCAGTAAACTCACCGGAAGCAGTTGAGGCTTTGGAGTTCTACAAGGAATTCTACAAAACAGCGACGCCTCCGGGATACACCAATTCGTACATGGGTGAGAGCCTGGACGCCTTTAAGTCAGGTCAGGTCGCAATGGCTATGAACTGGTTTGCGTTCTTCCCTGGTCTTTATGCCGATCCCAATACCGGCGGTGACAAGATCGACTTCTTCGTGAATCCACCACAAAATCAGGCCGGTTCAACACTCGGCGGACAAGGAATTTCTGTTGTCAGTTACTCTGACAAACAAGACGCCGCACTTGAGTACATTAAGTGGTTCGCACAGCCAGAAGTTCAGGCGAAATGGTGGGAGCTAGGCGGCTATTCGGCGCATAACTCAGTGCTGGAAGATCCTGGTTTCGTGGATAGCCAACCGTTCGCCGGTGATTTCCTGGAGGCAATGGCTGGGGTTCAGGATTTCTGGCAGGAGCCTGCTTATGCAGAACTGCTGTTGGCAATGCAGAAACGCATCCACGACTACGTCGTAGCCGACCAGGGCACGGCCCAGGAAGCGCTTGATCTTCTGATCGAAGATTGGACCGAAACCTTCGAAGACGAAGGCAAGTTGTAATCCGGAAGTAGGGCGGAAGCGGGTGCGAACCCGCTTCACCTTCACCCGTAAGTCCAAAACCAACAAGAACTGGCAAAGAGATGTCTGACAGGACTGTAGATCGCGTTGCGCAGGCAACGCCCGTGCGAGTTGCGCGAAAAATTCGGGGGTTATCCGACCGCGCGATCGCCTGGATATTCATCTCCCCAACGATATTTCTGCTGCTGGCGATCAATATCTTTCCGTTGATCTGGACCATCAAACTGAGCTTTACCAACTACAAAGCCAACCGGATCGCGCGTGAAGTCAAAGATGTCGGGTTCCGGAATTACGAGCGTATCCTGACGGACTCCGACACCTGGTTGAATATGCAGGCGACGGCGCACTTCCTGTTCTGGACGATCTTTTTTCAGGTGCTGATCGGTTTCACGCTGGCGTGGTTGATCAACAAGAAATTCAAAGGCAACGATCTTTGGACCACGATTATCGTGCTGCCGATGATGTTGTCCCCGGCAGTCGTCGGGAACTTCTGGAAGTTCCTCTACCAGCCGCAGATCGGTCTGTTCAACTACATCGTGTCGTGGTTCACCGGCAAGGACCCGTCAAGTTTTGAGATGTTGGGCTCGGTGACTTTGGCCCCATGGGCGATCGTTATCGTTGACACCTGGATGTGGACGCCTTTTGTGATGCTGATCTGTCTGGCCGGACTGCGCAGTATTCCCGACTATATCTACGAAGCGGCCGAGATCGACCGGGCCAGCAAGCTGCGGCAGTTCTTCACGATCACCATCCCGATGGTGCTGCCGTTCCTGATGCTCGCGGTGCTGTTTCGAGGGATCGAGAACTTCAAGATGTTCGACCTCGTGGTTCAGCTAACCGGCGGTGGGCCGGGTTCTGTTACCGAACTCACTTCGATCAATCTCAAGCGAGAGGCGTTTGAGAAGTGGCGTACGGGCTATGCCTCGGCCTATGCGATCATCCTTTTCGTCACCGTGTTCGGCCTTGCGTCGATCTACGTCAAAGCCCTGAACAAGGTGAAACAGAGATGAGCAGTTTTTCCGTCACCGAACCTTCGAACCGGTCCAAGTGGATAGCTGGTTTTCTGGTCATCGCCTATGCACTGATCACGATGATCCCGCTGGTGTGGATTTTGCTGACTGGCTTCAAATCCCCAGCCGATGCGATCAGTTATCCGCCCAAAATGGTATTTGACCCAACGCTTGAAGGCTATGTCAACCTTTTCACCACGCGCACGCGGCAAACGCAGGAATTTCTGGAAGCCAACCCGCCGCAGAATTGGGCTGATGAGATCGTGCGCCAATACGACATGGTGATCGTTGGGCCATCCAAGTTCGGTGAACGCTTTATGAACTCGGTTATCATCGGATTTGGCTCGACGTTCTTGAGCATTTTTCTTGGTACGTTGGCTGCCTATGCGTTCAGCAGGTTCAAAGTTCCGCTCAAGGACGACCTTCTGTTCTTCATCCTCAGTACAAGGATGATGCCTCCGGTTGCCGTCGCAATCCCGATTTTCCTGATGTTTAGAAACCTTGGTCTCAGCGACACGCATCTTGGCATGATCCTTCTGTATACGGGCGTGAATATCTCTCTGGCAGTTTGGTTGCTGAAGGGTTTTATCGACGAAATACCGAGAGAGTACGAAGAAGCCGCTCTCATAGATGGCTACACACGGTTTCAGGCATTCTACAAAGTGGTGCTGCCGCAAGCCGCCACCGGCATAGCTTCAACTGCTATCTTCTGCCTGATCTTCGCATGGAATGAGTACGCGTTTGCGGTGCTGCTGACATCCGCGAATGCGCAAACTGCGCCGCCCTTCATTCCAACCATCATCGGTATCGGCGGCCTGGATTGGCCTGCCGTGGCAGCTGGTGCGACGATCTTCCTGATCCCGGTCATGATTTTCACCATCCTGATGCGCAAACACTTGCTGCGTGGGATCACATTCGGAGCCGTGCGCAAATGAGCGAGTTTCTTACCGGATTGATGCGGCTGCGCCGCGGCCCATGGGAGATGGTCGCGACCATCCTCATCGCACTGGGTGTCTTCATGTTGATGCAGCCCTTTGTCCTTTGGGCCTTCACCTATTCCTTCATCGTCACGCTGATCGGAACCGTCATGTTCATCATCGTCAGCCATTTCCCGGAGTAGAAATGGCCCAGATCGTAGTCAAAAACGTAAAAAAGATGTTCGGCGATTTCACCGCTGTCCGCGAAAGCTCGTTCACGATTGAGGACGGTGAGTTTTTCATGCTGCTGGGGCCATCCGGTTGCGGAAAGACAACAACTCTGCGGATGATCGCGGGCTTGGAACTTCCCACATCTGGCGAGATTTACCTAGACGGTGAAGAAATCAGCCAACGACCGCCCTCAGAGCGAGACATTGCCTTCGTTTTTCAGATGTTCGCGCTGTATCCACACATGAACGTGCGAAAAAATATCAGCTATCCACTGATATCGCAGGGTATGCCGCGTGCTGCAGTAAAGGCCAAAGTGGAGGAAGTCGCTGGGATTCTAGGGATAACGGACATACTCGACAGCCCGGTAGGCGGGCTTTCAGGCGGCGACAGGCAGCGCGTGGCGCTTGGTCGCGCGATTGTTCGCGAGCCCAAGGCGTTCATGATGGACGAACCTCTTGGTGCATTGGATGCAGAGTTTCGTGAGCACATGGCTGAAGAACTGCGCGCGCTTCATGATCGCATGGGTGCGACCACTGTTTACGTTACACACGACCAGTTGGAAGCCATGCAAATGGGCGACAAGATCGTCGTAATGAACAACGCTGTGATCGAGCAATTCGGCACGCCTCAGGAGATTTACGACAAACCAGCTACGATGTTTGTGGCTGACTTTATCGGGTCTCCTTCAATGAATTTCCTGCGGTTTCAGGGGAAGGTCGAACCTGGCTCGGAAATGGTCCGACTGAACGGCCATGACGAAGCTGTGCCCAAACTGATGGAAGGGGCAGAGGGAGACTTGGTCTTTGGTGTCCGCCCCGAACATGTTTTTCTATCGGATGCCAGCGCTTACCGGGCCAAGGTCCTGGCCGCAGAATACCTGGGGACCACCCAGATCGTGACGCTGCAAAGTCCAAATGGAGAGCTGAAAGCCCGAATTGATGCACGCGAAGTCGTCAATCCCGGCCAGACAGTGGGATTGGAGTTTCGCTCACCTGCAGTGACCGTATTTGAAATGTCTACGGGCCGTGCGTTGCGGTCCGCTCTGAACGGCGAGGTGCTAAACAATGGCTGAAGTCGATTTGGAGAATATTTCGAAGTCATACGGTAAAGTCAAAGCGGTGGACGATATTTCTATGACGATCCCCAACGGCGCCTTCGTGGTGTTGTTGGGTCCGACTGGTGCCGGAAAAACAACGACGCTGAGGTTGATCTCCGGACTCGATAAATTGGATTCGGGAACGGTGCGAATTGCCGGGCGAGACGTTGGAATAGAAACGCCAGCCCAGCGCGATGTGGCGATGGTCTTCCAGCAATATTCGCTATACCCCCATATGACAGTGCAGGAGAACCTGTCGTTTCCTCTGCGGTCGCCGATCCTGAAGACGCCAGAGGATGAGATCGCGAGAAAGGTTAACGAAGTCGCGGAAATCCTCCAGATCCCGCACAAACTGGACAACAAAGCCACCGAACTTTCTGGCGGCGAGATGCAGCGCGTGTCAATCGGACGGGCGCTGGTGCGTGACCCCCAGATTTTCCTAATGGACGAACCACTCAGTTCTTTGGACGCCAAGCTTCGGGCAGATTTGCGCGTGGAACTGAAGAGAATTCAGGCGGATTTGGGGTCAACCTTACTGTACGTGACCCATGATCAGGTTGAAGCCATGACAATGGCGACGCATATCGGCGTTCTGGAAAATGGAAGGTTGGTTCAGTACGGGACACCCCGGGATATCTATGAAAACCCCGGCAGTGTTTACGTTGCCAGCCGGTTAGGCCTGCCACGGATAAACATCCTGCCATCCGAGTTGTTCGGAGGCGATCACAAGGGCCCGCAGATTGGTCTTCGCCCGGAAAACATCATTGAAGGCGAAGGCCGTGATGCGCGTGTAGTACGTGCTGAGCATCTGGGGGATCAAACGCGACTGCACTTGGACTTGAATGGCCACCCGGTTGTGACACTGATTGACATCCATCAGGACTATCCCGCTGGAAAACTTATAAAAATCCGCCCTCACAATCCATTGTATTTTGACGCGTCTGGCGCGCGAGTGAATTAAGGAGCAAAAGCATGGCCCAGTTCCTCAACACGAAAGAAACCTTGGTCACAGAGGCAATAGACGGTCTTCTGGCGTCCTCTGGAGGACGACTTACCCGGTTGGACGGATACCCACACATCAAGGTTGTTTACAGGTCGGATTGGGACAAGTCGAAAGTCGCCTTGGTTTCCGGCGGAGGGTCTGGTCACGAACCCGCACATGCAGGTTTTGTTGGCGCAGGTATGCTGACAGCAGCCGTATGTGGCGAAGTTTTCGCGTCCCCGTCAGTTGAGGCGGTTCTGGCTGGCATTCTTGCGGTTACTGGTGAGGCTGGGTGCTTGCTTATTGTCAAGAATTACACCGGCGATCGGTTGAATTTTGGGCTGGCAGCTGAACGCGCCCGTGCATTGGGCCGCAGGGTAGAGATGGTCGTTGTCGACGATGACATCGCCCTGCCCGACCTTCCGCAACCGCGCGGCGTGGCAGGAACTTTGTTCGTGCACAAAATTGCTGGCGCGCTTGCTGAAACGGGTGCTGACCTAGACACTGTCACCAATGCAGCAAGCAGCACCATAGCCAAGGTGGTGAGCATCGGTATGAGCCTGGACACCTGCACCGTTCCGGGTTCTCCAAAAGAAGACAGGATTGCACCCGGCAAAGCGGAACTCGGCTTGGGCATCCATGGTGAGCCCGGTGTACAGCAGGTGGAATTTTCAAACGCTGTATCGGCCATGGCCACAGTTGTAGAGAAGCTAAAGCAACGGGTGGAATCTGGGGATTGTGTGGCCTTGGTCAACAACCTCGGGTCCACAACTCCGCTAGAAATGGCAGTCCTCACACATGCCTTGTCCGAGACTGGTATCGCCCGCCATATCATTGGCCCGGCACCAATGATGACATCGCTGGATATGCACGGGTTCTCTGTTTCCGTTCTGCCCGTAAATCAGAACGATTTGTCGGCGCTTGAAGCGCCTGTTGATCTGGCGGCTTGGCCCGGCGTCAATTCCATTGATCCAATAAAAGTAGCGCCTTTGCCTGACGGGTTGACTCCGATTGATCCAATTCCTTCGAACAATCCTGTGACACGGGAAACGATCATCCGGTTGTCTGAACTGCTCATCAACGCTGAGAAGACCCTGAACGAGTTGGACGCGAAATCTGGTGATGGCGACACAGGGAGCACATTGGCGACTGCTGCACGAGCGTTGCAAGGCAGTCTTGACCGAATGCCGCTCGCTGATTTGACACAGTTGTTTCCCGCCTTGGGCAATGAATTGAGCCAGACAATGGGCGGTTCTTCCGGCGTGATACTCGCAATCTTTTTCAACGCGGCTGGAGATGCCTGCGCGAGCGGAGCTTCTGCACCGAAATCCTTGGTCGAAGGTCTAAATCGAGTCAGCCAGGTTGGGGGCGCCAAGGTCGGTGACAGGACAATGATTGATGCCCTGGCGCCTGCACTTGCTGCACTCCCGTCTGGCCTGAGCCATGCGGCAAAGGCTGCCCGCCAAGGCGCGGACAACACGGCTAAAATTCGTCGTGCGAAGGCGGGCCGCGCGGCCTATGTTCCCGAAGAAAACCTAGTTGGACATAACGATCCCGGCGCTGAGGCTGTTGCTTTGTTGTTTGAAGGCTTAGCGCGGGAGATTGAGGGCTGAAGAACACGTGGAAGACCAAAAACAAAAGTTAGAATTGGTGAAAAAGCCAACCGTCAATGACATCGCGCGCGTAGCGGGTGTCAGCCTGGCGACTGTTGACCGGGTCTTGAACAGGCGCCCCGGTGTGCGGGCCGTAACCGTGCAGAAAGTACAAAAGGCGATTGATGAGCTGGGGTATGTGCGCGACACGGCCGCGGCCAACCTCGCGCGTAACCGCGTCTACAATTTCCTCTTTGTTTTGCCGGACACGGACAACGAGTTTGTAGAGGCGATTAGCAGTCAGATCGCAGAACAGTCGCGTGACCAGTTTATCGAACGAACTCGCATTGCAATCGAGAAGGTAGCTCCGTTTGAGCCGCAAGACATCGTCAACATCCTGGATGCTGTCGACAGTTTGGAGGTCGATGGAGTGGCCGTTTTCGGACCTGAAACGCCTTCTGTCCGCGACGCTGTAAAGAGGATCAGGGACAAGGGCGTTCCAGTAGTTGCCTTCGTGTCTGACTTGCCAAGTTCTGATAGAGATCACTTTGTAGGCATCGATAATATTTCAGCAGGACGAACAGCTGCTCAGCTGATGGGACGATTTGTGCATCGCGAGGGTAAGGTATTGGTCCTGACAGGCTCTCGCTTGGCACGCGATCATCTAGAACGGCGCCAGGGTTTTGATCTTGTTGTAGCTGAGGATTTTCCTCATCTCGAAGTTGTGGCGTCCGTAGAGGGTCGGGATGATCCGGATCTGATCTACACGATGATGCCCGAGATTTTTGAAACTTACCCGGATTTGGTTGGAATATACTCGTCAGCTGCAGGCAATGCTGGTCTGATTCAGTTTCTTTCAGAGAACACGTTCAGCAAAGATCTGGTGATCATAGCGCATGAGCTCACTCCGCTTAGTCGTGAAGCACTTAAGCTTGGAACGTTTGATGCTCTAATCTCGCAAGACTCGGGGCACATTGTTCGTTCAGCCATCCGTCTGCTGCGCGCGACTTCGGACAAGGTTCCATTCAACAAGGCGCAGGAACGTATCCGTATCGACATCTATTTGAAGGAAAACTTACCGCCATAAAGGCACAGGTTTTGGGGAGAAAATCTAATGAAGACGATCAAAGGTCCGGCTCTGTTTCTTGCACAATTTGCAGGGGACGAAGCACCGTTCAATTCATGGGATACGATCACCAAATGGGCGGCTGATTGCGGATACAAAGGCGTTCAGGTTCCCAGTTGGGATGGCCGGTTGTTTGACCTGGAACAGGCCGCGTGCAGCACCGGTTATTGTGATGACTTCAAAGGCAAAGCCAGCGAAAATGGTGTCGAAGTCACTGAACTGTCCACGCATCTTCAAGGTCAGCTTGTGGCCGTTCATCCGGCCTATGACACTGCATTTGATGGTTTCGCAGCCGAGAGTGTCCGAGGGAACCCGAAGGCCCGACAAGAATGGGCGGTTGACCAGGTCAAAAAGGCGCTATCAGCATCGAAAAACTTGGGTATTTCTGCTCACGCGACGTTCTCAGGCGCGTTGGCTTGGCCCTACGTATATCCTTGGCCGCAGCGCCCTGCCGGATTGATTGAAACGGCATTTGATGAGCTCGCGCGCCGTTGGATGCCGATCCTGAATCACGCTGACGAATGCGGCGTTGATGTCTGCTATGAAATTCACCCCGGAGAAGACCTCCACGACGGCGTGACATACGAGATGTTTCTCGAGCGGACAGGCAATCACCCTCGGGCCTGCATGTTGTACGACCCGTCGCATTATGTCCTGCAATGCCTCGACTACTTGGACAACATCGACATCTACAAGGATCGGATCCGGATGTTCCATGTGAAAGATGCCGAGTTTAATCCAACTGGGCGGCAGGGTGTTTATTCTGGGTATCAAAGCTGGGTTGATCGGGCTGGACGGTTCCGGTCACTTGGCGATGGCCAGGTGGATTTCGGGGCCGTCTTCTCAAAAATGGCCGCGAATGACTTTGATGGTTGGGCAGTGGTCGAATGGGAATGTTGCCTCAAACACCCTGAGGATGGAGCGCGTGAGGGCGCTCAGTTTGTTTCCGATCACATTATCCGCGTGACCGAAAAGGCCTTCGATGACTTCGCTGACAGTGGCGCAGACGAAGCGGCTAACCGTAAGATGCTGGGGATTGAGTGATGGTTACAGGACGCAGTGAAGAAACCTCAGGTCGCATTCGCCTTGGCATGGTTGGCGGTGGAAACGATGCCTTCATAGGCGGTGTTCATCGAATTGCGGCGCGATTGGACGACAAGTTTGAATTGGTTGCCGGTGCTTTGTCTTCTACGCCTGAGAAATCTCTTGAAAGTGGGCAGGCATTGGGGCTCGAACGGGTTTATGAAGACTTCAAGCAAATGGCGATAAAGGAAGCCCGGCTGAAATCTGGGATCGAGGCAGTTTCAATTGTCACACCAAATCACGTTCACTATGCCGCCGCCCGTGAGTTCCTGAAGCGTGGCATTCACGTTATTTGTGACAAGCCGCTCACCTCGACCCTTGCCGACGCCAAAAAGCTGGTCAAAGCAGCGGAAAGCGCAAACGCGCTGTTTATTTTGACCCACAACTACACGGGCTATCCGATGGTTCGGCAGGCGCGTGATATGGTTGCCAACGGAGATATTGGGAGTATCCGCGTCGTTCAGGTTGAATACCCGCAGGACTGGCTAACCGAGCAGCAGGACTTCAAACAAGCTGAATGGCGGACCGACCCTGAACGCTCTGGCGCAGGCGGATCAACCGGTGACATCGGCACCCATGCATACAACATCGCCTGCTTTGTAACCGGGTTGAAGGCGGAAAGCCTTGCGGCGGATTTGCAGGCTTTTGTGCCGGGGCGTAAAGTCGATGACAATGCGCACGTCCTGCTTCGTTTCGAAGGCGGAGCGCGGGGCATGCTGTGGTCTTCTCAGGTGGCTCCTGGCAATGAAAACGCGCTCCGATTGCGGGTCTATGGTGAAAAAGGTGGATTGGAGTGGGTTCAGGAAGATCCTAACTACCTGTGGTTTACGCCCTACAACGAGCCTAAGCGTTTGATCACCCGAAATGGTGCCGGGGCTGGAGATGCTGCCAACCGGTTAAGTCGAGTTCCCCCCGGACATCCTGAGGGGTATCTTGAGGGGTTCGCAAATGTCTATGGAGAGGCAGCAGAGGCCATTCAAGCTTTCCGAAATGGGATTTCACCTGAGGCGTCGGTTATCTATCCAACGGTTCATGACGGGCTCAATGGTGTTAAGTTTGTGGCCGCATGCGTGCAAAGCTCTTCGAGGAATGCGGCTTGGGTCAAGTTAGAGTAAAATCTGGCTCTGAGTATGGAGCATGCTTCTAGATCACCGGGCAGATAGTCATTTTCAATAGGATGCGGGTCTTGAGTGTTTGGTACCAACGCTCAATCCTGCCTTGGGTCACCATGCCAAGCTGCGGTTTTGCTTCGGCGAACATCTTTCCAACCGCTTAGTGTGACGTGTGATGTGTGTCTATAGTGAAGTTGAAGAGCTGCTGCGGGATGCCGTAATTGTACGTCATAAGCTGGCCGATGTCCTGTCCCGACATCTCGGTCACGAAGACATCCGCACCCCTGCCGGATTCGAGAGACAACTCGTCGGGGCGACCGTCGCCCGTCCAAACGAAACTGAGACCGTTCCAATCAAGACGGCAGCTGCATAATACCCTTTGCTCGCCAGCAACGGTAAACTACTGCTTCTGCAACTTCCGCTGAGAACCCTAATCGGTCATTTCCCAGTGATCTGGTTGCTGCCGGTGCATTGGGCAGCATACAGCACTTTGCCGACCTTGTTCCCTAAGTGCCCATCAATTGTCTGAGTGAAATGATCGGACGTCGGCAGCGAGCCCCATTTCACCAGATGCTGCGAACTGCATGAAGGACTGCTGCGCTATCTAAAACTCTGCCTTGGGAAATTTGTGGATAGTTGGTCAACTTATTGAATTTTTAGCTGACAACCCACCAATTTTGAACTGTTTCCCACGGTCCTTCATTTCAAAAAAACTGATGTTCTGCTCAATCCGAACCAAGAATAGTTGCCAGATCGTCCTGAGGTTCCTGCCGCGATTCCATATCAAGGCCGCTTTGAATGTGGTTCAGGTGAGATATGAGCAGTTTCTCAGCCATTTCCGGATTCTGTGACTGGATCGCGTGTAGGATCTTACTGTGCTCGTCATCCGGGCAGCTCGCGTCTTGCGACGATCCAAAAAGGCCCACGATGAGGGATGTTCGCGTGACCAATTCGCGCATCATACGGAAGATGAACTTGTTGCCCGTTGCTTGGGCAAGTTTTGTATGGAATTCGCCAGACAGCCGAATGATTTCGGTTCTTTCGTCCTTTTCACGGGCCGCGTCCTCAAGGGCGATGTGATCAATGAGAACCGTCAGATCAATATCACCAGAGCTTTGAGCCAACTGCCGAACAAGGGGCGGCTCAATCAGCATCCGAGCCGCAAATACGTCATTCGCCTCAGACTTGTCGGGACAGGCAACATAAGCGCCGCGATTTGACTGTAACTCAATGAGCCCCTGACTTGAGAGTAATAGAAGCGCCCGTCGAACCCGCATTCGACCAACGCCAAAGGTTTCGCACAAGCGTGCTTCACTCAGTTTGGTGTTTGGTGCCAAACGCTGCTCCATGACCGCCTTGTAGATGCGCTCAACAATAAAATTCTCATTCGATCCCGGGTTGGGGTCCGTTTTGCCTACGCTGCTTTGCTGAGGAATGGAGGACACGAGACTACTTTCAGGGTTGATTTCTTTTGCGGATTCGCTGGCTGTAAAGGCATAATCTCCAATTAGTCTAAGGCCAAGCATTAGAATTTGTCGACCAAAATGCCAAATGTGTTGACATAGATTGTTAACAATCGTGAACTGACCCCGCGGCAAGCATGGGGATTCCATCAAACTGCCGGCCAAGAATTGCGCGAAATGCGTCAAAATTGAATTCAACGGGAGTTAAGATATGCAACGAAGATCACTCATGAAGTCGGCCCTGACGGCGGCAACACTGACAGCGCTTGCGGCAACAGCTGCCTTCGCAGAGAACCCGGTTCTAAAAATTGGCTTTGTTGGCGTGACCAGCGGCCCCGCTGCTGCTTGGGGCATATCCAACCAACGCTCAATGGAAGCGCGTGCCGCCTGGATCAATGAGACCGGCGGTTACACCATCGGCGACACAACCTATGACATTGAAATCGTTTCCTTTGATGACCAGAAAGATCCCAAACGCGCAATTGCGGGCATGGAGAAAATGGCCCAGGAAGGTATCCATTATGTAGTAGGTCCGAACGTTGACGACGGCGCAGCAGCTGTGCGCCCCGTGGCTGAAGCCAACGGGATCATGTATTTCCCATACGCGTTTCCAAAGTCGCTCTATCAGGCGCCAGCCTCCAATGCTGTTTTGGGTATGGTTGCCAACTACCAATCTGGCCCTGCGATCTACAAATATTTGATGGAAGAAAAAGGCGTTAAGACGGTCGCTTTTATAGCGGCCAACGAATCTGATCCTCTGAGCCAGCGTGACGGTGGGGTTGAAGCAGCCACATCGCTTGGCATGGAAGTTGTTTCATCCAACGTCACATATCAGGTGGATACGACAGACTTCACACCCGTTCTAACGCCAATCATGCGCACGCGCCCTGACCTGTTGGTGTTGTCCGGCGTGTCGCCTGCAAACGCGCCACAGTTGATCCGTTCCGCTCGGGAACTGGGTTTTGAAGGTGTGATTTCAACCGAGACTGCGCAGGATGCAGGTGTTCTGGCCGAGGGCGCCGGCGATCTCGCGAATGGCTTCATCTCGGTTGGTGGTGCATCCACGCCCGAGCTCGCGTCACCAATGATGAAAGAGTTTGTGCAGCGCTACACTGATATGTTCGGCGAATACAACGACGAGTCGAACACCAAAGTATATGCCTTGGAGTATATCCTTGAAACATTGAAAGCTGATCCGTCAGCGATCGACAATGTGGATACATTTCAAGCGACAATGGACACGTTTGAAGCCCCGAATCCATACATGAACGGCGATGCAAAGCTGCGCTATGTCGGTATGTCTTCTTTCGGCCAAAAGCGCCAGGTTGCAGTGCCATTGGTGGTAAACGTCTATCAGGACGGCAAGTTCGAAACGCTGTTCGTCGCTGAAGTCGACTAAGCGTCCATTTCTGTTTTTAACCTCTCCTGAGCAGAACTTTCTTGGGCCGTATTGGCCCAAGACTTTTCCACGAAAGAAAACCGACATGGAACAGATACTGGCCAATGGCGTTTATCTGGGGTCTCAATACGCGATGATCGCGCTTGGTTTGACCCTGATCTTTGCGTTGATGAACGTCCTCAATTTTGCCCACGGACAGATGTATGTGATCGGTGGCTTCGTCACCTACACATTCTACGGTCAGTGGGGCGTACCGTTCGTTTTGGCTCTTGTTATGTCCTGCGTGACACTGGCAATCCTCGGGGCGCTGATTGAACGATACCTGTTTGCGCCCGTGATCAAGGGGTCTGCCCGCGAAGAAAGTACGATGCTCTTAGCGGCAGGGATTGCATTCTTACTGGATGCGCTGATCCTGATCATCTTTGGGGAAAAACAGCGCGGCGTTCCTAAGATTGTCGATGGCGTGTTCAACTACGATTTCCGCCTGATTATGCCTTATGACCGCATTCTGATCTGCATTTTGGCGATCCTGTCGATCGTCGCGTTTATCGGCCTGATGCAATACACTAAGACCGGTCGTGCGTTGCGGGCGCTAGCCCAAGACCGAACCGCTGCTCAGTTGATGGGCGTTAATGTTGACCGCTACTCGATGATCGGCTTCGCGCTTGGCGCGATGTTGGCCGGTTTGGTCGGGGGCCTTCTGGTGACTATTACCGGTGTTAACCTCGGTATGGGTGGGCCCACATCAATCAAAGCCTTCATGATGGTGATGATCGGCGGTGCCGGAGTGATCTCTGGCGCGATCTGGGGTGGTATCATCCTGGGATTTATGGAGGCCATCGGTCTCGCAGTTCTGTCCCAATATGGTGACATCACATACCTACTGATTTTCATCTCGCTGATGATCTTCCTCGCCATCCGGCCTCAAGGCCTGATGGGCAAGCCGTGGGGTTAGGACGATGAAGGGATTTTCAATACAACAACTGGTTGCCGTCGGCGTCTTCCTTTTGGCCATCTTTGTTGGCGTGCCGCTACTGATCAACGCGACGGGACGTTGGGATTTCTACTTTACCCTGACTTCTGTCGCGCTTTTGGCCATCGCTAGTGCGGGAGTCTGGCTGACATTTTACATTGGGCGGATCAACATCGGCCAAGGGGCGTTCGCGCTGATTGGTGCATATGTTTCAGCCATTCTAGTTGTCAAATCCGGGTTGTCCTTCTGGATATCATTACCTGCTGCAGGGTTGTTCGCAGGGTTGATCGCCGTGCTAATTGGCTTGCCGATCTTACGTCTGCGTGGCGTCTATTTTGCGATGATTACACTGGTCCTGACCCAGGTTGTTACGCTGACAGCGTTGGCTCTGCCCATCACAAACGGTGCCAAAGGCATCTCGAATATCCCCTTGCCATCCGGTGTGTCCATTTTCGGCATTCCATTGATCCCCGATTTCGGCGCCATGGAAAATACCAAACTGGCTTTCTACCTGACGGCCTGCATCCTGATGGTCGTGACATATGCGGCGCTTTATAGGCTGGTGAATTCGCGCCTCGGACACCTTTGCCGTTCAATGCAGCAAAACGAAGAGCTCGCCAGTTCTATCGGGGTGAACATTGCCTACATCCGCGTTGTGATCTTCGCGATCTCAAGTTTCTTTGGCGGCATCGGTGGGGCTATGTTCGGCTCAATCGCGCAGTCAGTCTACCCCTCCACCTTTGTTGTCGCGGACTCGGTCAACTTTATGCTGAATTGCTTCCTTGGGGGGCTTGGCTATGTCTTTGGCCCAATTCTTGGAACGCTTGTATTGTACTTCGGGTGGGACCTTTTGTTCGAACTCGGCAAATACCAGATGCTTGTTTACTCGATCATCCTGATCGCCGTTATCCGCTTTCTACCCAATGGGCTTCTCAGCATCCGTTTCGGTAAGGGGGACAACAAATGAGCGCCCTCATTCAGGTCAACAATGTCACCAAGAAGTACGGTGGCCTAATCGCAAACAATGACATCAGTTTTGATGTGTCAGAGAATGAAATCTTGTCTGTGATCGGCCCGAACGGTGCGGGGAAATCCACGCTGTTCAAGATGATTTCATCCTTCACACCGACCACATCAGGTGAAGTGCTCTATCGCGGAGAGCGTATTTCCAACCTGAAACCGCATGTCGTGGCTCGCAAAGGTATCGTGCGCACGTTTCAAGAGACGACGATTTTCAAAAGCATGACCGTGCGAGAAAGCGTTGTGGTCGCGCAGCACCTGCGGGCCAAGGCGTCTCTGGCCGGGTATTTCTGGGGCTCCAAAACCGCCAAAGAAGATGTGACAGCCTTTGGCGAGTACGCGGATGAGTTGTTGGAGTTCCTTGGCATGTCTGAGATTGCGAATGAGTTGGCCAGTAACCTACCACAAGGCAACTTACGCGCGTTAGGTATCGCTATTGGCCTGGCCACTGACCCCAAGGTGCTGCTGTTGGATGAGCCCTTTGCAGGCATGAACCACGATGAGACAATGAACATGGTCAATCTCGTGCGCTCTGTACGCGACGAACGTGGCGTTACGGTGATGCTGGTGGAACACGATATGCCCGCCGTCATGAACATCTCGGATCGGATCGTCGTTTTGAATTTTGGTGAAAAGATCGCTGAAGGCACGCCATCCGAAATCCAGAAGAATGAAAAAGTCATCGAGGCCTATCTGGGCAGCGCCGACGACGAAATCGGGATGTAAGCCATGACAGCCATGTTGGATTTCAAAGACGTCGAACTTTACTATGACCATGTCTATGCGCTGAAAGGTGTCTCGCTCAACGTTAATCAAGGCGAAACGGTTGCCCTGATCGGGGCCAATGGTGCGGGCAAGTCGTCCATCTTGCGCGCTATTACGGGCCTGGCAAAGCCTGTGAAAGGGTCCGTCACCTTCGACGAGGAACGTGTCGACGGCACCGACCCGTCTGCAATCGTCAAACGCGGCATCGCGATGGTGCCTGAGGGGCGGCGCGTGTTCCCATTCATGTCTGTTAAAGACAACCTGATGATGGGGGCCTTCACCCGCAGCGATAAGTCCGAAATACAAGTCACACTGGACAGTATCCTCACCCGATTTCCGCGCCTTAAGGAGCGTTACTCTCAGGCGGCTGGCACGCTGTCAGGTGGCGAGCAGCAGATGATGGTGATTGGCCGTGCGTTAATGGCGAAGCCCAAGCTTTTGTTGCTGGATGAGCCAAGTCTTGGCATTGCGCCAAAGCTGGTACAGGACATCGCCCGCTCTATCGTGGCGATCAACCGCGACGAAGGTGTGTCGGTACTGCTGGTCGAACAAAACTCGCGCATGGCGCTCAGCATCTCGCACCGCGCCTACGCGATGGCGACCGGGAATGTTGTCATCGAAGGCAACTCAAAAGAATTGTTGCACGATGACCGGATCAAAGCCGCCTATCTTGGCGGCGAGGTGTGAGTTGACATGAAAATTCTTGTTATCAACCCCAATACAACCACTTCCATGACCTACAAAGTCGCTTCGGCGGCGCGCGCCGTTGCCCGTCCAGACACAGAGATTGTGGCCGCCAGTTCGCTTGACGGCCCAGCCAGTATTCAGGGCTTTCTGGACGTCGCAACTTGTGTGCCAGGGTTGTTGAAGGAGGTCGCACAGCACAAGGACGTAGACGCAATCGTCATTGCCTGTTTTGACGATACAGGGCTCGACGCTGTGCGCACGCTTGTATCCGTTCCTGTCCTTGGCATTGGTGAGGCCGCGTATCACGCGGCCAGTATGATTGCGAACAAGTTCAGCGTTATCACTACTCTGTCCCGTTCGGTGCCGGGGCTGGAAAACAATCTGATGCGCTATGGGCTTGCCCAAAAGTGCGGGCGCGTTCGAGCGACTGAAATTCCTGTTCTTAAGCTTGAAGAGGGCGACCCAGCCACCCTGAACAAAATCCGGTCGGAAATCCGTGTAGCAATTGAACAGGACAATGCAGAAGCAATCGTTCTTGGATGCGCAGGAATGGCTGACCTAATGGCCCAGCTCAGCGAAGAGTTTGGCTTACCTGTTATCGATGGGGTGGCCGCAGGTATCACATTTGCTGAGGCGTTGGTGAGTAATAAACTCAGTACTTCGAAAATTGGAGCCTATTCGTATAACTAGCGGCGGCTCATCGCTCTCGTATGCCTAATTAGACCTGAAATATGATCGATCGTCGCATCGTGCTTTAACTGTCAATCCCGGTTCAAAAAGGGTCAGTTTCCAGGTGTAAAGCTCGTCAGTTTGATTGGAAGTTGGCCGCGCCGTGGCACGTGTGCTTGTCATATAGTTGACGCGAGCCAGGGTGCGCTGGCCGCAGGCCAGCACCTGTCCTTTTGGGCTTCAGCTTGAGGTCAAAGTAGCGAAGGTTTTGCCGGTGTTCGGCGCGCATTGGATTCTGGCCATATTTTCCCAAGCTTTTACTTGTCGAAACATCGTATGGTCGAGAGTTGCCATACAGAACAAAGCTTTAGAACCCCTAGTATTGCATCAGAAAAAGGATGGAATGTCTGTTATGGGCCACGATCTGCCGAATGCAATCACAGTAGCCAGTTTTCATACCGCAATGACCGGTTAGGGCTCATCGCGCCTTTTCGGGGACTTGTGCGAATAGCCTCGGGTTGCGCGTTCATCACAGGGTTTTTCCGCATCCGTCCTGATGCTTCCATCGCCATCGCGACAACGCAAAACACCGCTCTTAGGCGGTGTGTAAAGTATTGATTTATTATAGTTTTTTTGGTTACGGGAGCAGGATACCAACGATGTTTGCAATATCTACTCTTTAGTTCAGCATGGGCGTAATTGAGATACTTGTTCAGGTTCTGCTGAGGCGCGTGTCATATGTTCAGGCTTGTTTGCTGAAGCTCGACCGTCCGCTTCGCGCTGGCGAACGGACATCTGACAGAAACAGTCAGATGTCCGCGTTGAGACCATACCGGACCGACACTGTAAATCGAACTACCGTTGTGGCGAGTACCAAATCGGCGAAGTGTAGGCGCGTTCCTGCGTTGTTAATTGGACGCCACCCGGCATGTCTATTCCGAACTTCACTGCATCATACGCCGTCCAGCGAGGTGTCGGAATTTCTATAACTCGGGCATAATAAAATGCGCTTTCCGAGGGATCGAAATCTGGGTCTTCCCACACGGCTCCCAACTCAGAGGCTCCGATTGTGTTGGTCCACGAGGGGATAGAAAGGTCCACTGTGGTGCCTACTGACGGCAACTTACCAGCGGTATCTGGTTCGCGAGAACCAGACCAGGCCACGTCGTAGACTTTTTCCCGTTGCTCTCCATCTGCATCTAACCAGCCCTTTATGATCTGGATTCGATCCAGGTTTGCTCCCATCGGATCACGAAGCGCATATACCAGAAAGGAAGGTGCGCTTTCACTAGGGTCAAGCTCGCCACCCATCGGCACACCTTTGATGTATCCCACAAGCGCCAAGTCGCGCCGCAAGGCGTCTTCTTCGGTAAAAGAAAATCCTCCGAACATACGGACGCGCATTCTGGGCCCTGTTGTTGCGTAGGTCTCACGCCGATGCATCGCATCCCAAATGGCTTCTCGGGAATTCTCCTGCGCCCATACTGCGGTCAGACCGCCAGTAATGTATTGCGACGAAAGCAGCGCAACAGTCCCGTCAGCATAGGTCTTACTGACATGTTGGCTGCGCTCTTCGCTGGGCTCGTAACCGGTGAACTTCCCGAAGAAATTGTCGTTATCTGGAGCCGTTAAACCTGTGTGTGTGTCACTGGCCCCACCCAGGCCAAACTTGAAAGGGTTTACTCCCAAAGCCTTTTCCAAAGATAAGCCTCGAAGTAACCCGGATCGAGCGTATTCACCGGACAACATTTCTGGCTCTTTCGGAACCGAAGCATCCAGATTGCCGTAATCCCATGTTTCGAAGTCAGCAAATTCATCGTCAGGTGATAGGAACGGGTGGGCCTCACCATCTCCCTTAATCTGAGTTGGTTCGTACAGTCTTTCCCATTTGTTTCGCGCTTCTGCGTATGCGGGATCTAACGGCACCCCATCCGCGAAGCTATCGACTAACGGGAACATCCAGCCGTTAGACAAGTTCCCATTATGTGGAATAGCAAAAACACGCCCGCCTGTCGTTTGCTCATAGTTCTCCAACCACTTCCAAAGATCACGCGGGTTAGGTGAGCCCACAGGTGCCGTTGTTGTATAAGGCAGTATCTGTCTTGTGAGCTCAGGGCCGTCGCGAAAGATCACATTTCGGTGCAAATTGTTCCCTGCAACAAGAGATGTCCATTCATAGGCGATAAAGGTGCTGAACACGCCTGGATCATTGAACTCTTCCGCGGCATCGATAATTTCGTCCCAAACACGGGCATACGCGGGGTTGCCCGGTTGATAGTTCAGCGCAGGTGATACCTGTCCTTGGGCAAAAGCCGCTGTAAGCTCGAGCGCAGCCGCTAGAGCGGCTTCTCCACCCTTATTGAATTCTTCATGGAAATATCTGCCTTGCTCATCTGCCAAGATGTTGGGAGCACCTCCGATGATGTCGGTGATAGCACCCATCGCATCCGAATGATCTGTAATCATGAAGAAATCGAGAGGCATCGACAACTTTACAGGTTGCCCCGTGTTCGACACAACTTCTTCGCCACGCGCAAACCGATAGGCATCACGCGGCATGAGGCGCGTACCGCCTCCACCAGCATCCCCGGAAAGACCAGTATGAACGTGAGTGTCACCAAAATAGACGTGAGTTGGATATGCGCGTTCGGCGTAAGGTGAATAAGGTCGACCGGAAGGACCGGAAAGGCCTGACGGATTTATTGCATCCTGAGCTAAGACTGGGCTCCCCAGAATGAGAGCTGCTGGCAAAACATAGCGAAACAATTTTTCCTCCATAATTGAAGGCACCATAGCATAACTCTGCTCCGGAAGTTATTTCGACTGAGTTCGAAGGATTGCCAAGTCCGCGTGGCAGACGCTCACGATAATAATGCGAATGACCACGTCAGGCCCAAAGCGGCCATTTGTCCAACCCTTACTTTCTACTCGGCGGCTACGGCTTCTCTGAGCCCAAAGCTCACCTTTGAGGTATGGTACTTAGGTGATCAGTTAAGGCGCGAACCTGCTCTGGGTTCACATAAAGGCGATCCAAAAGGGTAACAGCGTCAATTGTCGGCCAGTTTTGCTTTAAGTCTGCCTCCAAGGCCAAGGCCTCTGCTTGATTTCCGAGCGCCGCATTCGCTGCTGCGAGGTAGATCAAAGTGGGAGCCGAAATAGGGTCTCCAGCGCGGGTGGCGGCATTGAGAGCATCGATGGCTTGCTCGTATTTTCCTGCGTGAAAGCTAGCAGCGCCATAGATACTTTTGTTTGCCAATCGTCCTAAGCCTGATGTCCGCGGACGGTCGCTCGTCGACGCTGTGAGTGCCGCGTCAAAGTCGCCAGTCGCCAGCATGACCATTGCATAGAAATCCAGGATGTTGCCGTCCTTAGGGGCGAGATCCAAGGCAATGTCTGCGTGCTCTATAGCTCGCTTTGTATCTCCTTCGGCAAGGTCAACCCAGGACAGTGCCGATTGCGTCCATGAGTTGGCAGGTGATAAAACTTCGGCTTGGTTGGCCAAATGGCGCGCCTCCTTGATCAGCGCAGAACGCTGAGGACCGTCTGGTGCAAATATCGCAAGAGCAGCCAAACACTGGGATGCACCTGCATACCCACCAAAGTAGGATTCGTCCTTCTCGATTGCATGACGGAACATAGCCAAAGCTAGTTCAAGCTGTGCCCGCTCAATCATGGGAAAAATCAAATTCCGCGCCTGATCTGAGAGCGTCACCGCTTGAAGGCTAGACGGCGACTTCGCCAGATGTGCGCGCCTTTCTGCCTCTAGCGTGGGATCATTTGAGGTCTCGAATTGTCCGGACACGTCGGTCGTGTTTTCTCCGGTAGAACTGATCGTGATCCCCAAGCCCAAGCCGACACTAAGCGCCACGAAGATGCTTACGCCAATCTGAAATGGCCTGCTCTTCCATCTGCTATGGAGTTCTAAATCTGTCGCAACGTCCTCAGTTTGGGCGTCCGAAGAATACTTGAGTTCGAAACGAGGTACATACCCGCCGGGATCGATATGAATATGGATAGGGTCGTCTCGTCCCGGGCCGGCAAAATACTGTGCAAGCCGGCGCCTGAGACGCCCAGCGTCAACCCGAACGATGTTATGGCTGTCACCATTTTGATCCGGAGATCTGCCGTAGACATCCTCGGCGATTGTTTTGGCGAGTGGCTTTCGTGTGGGATCAAGAAGGTTTTGTTCTACGATGTAGTCCAGCAATTCAGAGAGCCGACTCGCGCCTGTGAAAAGCTCACTGAACTTCACACGATTGAGCTCTTCACGAACTTCTTCCAACTCCAGATGCCCCGACCAATGCGGGTGCTTTTTGTCTGTAGTTTCCCTGGGACTCATGCCAGCAGACTACTGATAAACGGTCAAATTGAAAGGATTTTCACCCCTTTCTCACCGTGTGAAACTTCCACTGGTTTCAGCGATAGGTAGTGTGATCCTAGCGGGAGCTATTGGGTTCGATAAGCACATGCGGGAATTCGAGAGGCATTTTAGTGGACTTGCAGAAAAGATTCAGGAGCGCCGAAAAACGGACGCTGAGCTTGACGAGATTTGCAACGATTTCGAACTTTTGATGACGAGCCGGCAATGCGAATTCGCTCCAGAGGATGCTTGGAACGATGCCTTCAAGAGTAGCCTTGCAGGGTTGAAGAGGGAAATTTTGGCAAAGCTCGAACCCGACTGAGTAGAGTGGGACAATCGGAACAACAGACAAGAGAGTTTGGACCGCCCGGGTGATTTTCGGGCGCCACGAACACCGTTTCACAATACAACAAATGAGGAGCCAAAATGCGAAGTCTAAATCAATTCCTATTACCGGTTTGCGGGGTCGCTCTTGTCTTGTCGACAACCATAGCTCGGGCTCAAGAAGGCTCGATTATTCGAGACGCCGAGTATCGAATTTTGGAACGTCAGCACGATCTTGATCTTCTCTTCTGCGGAGTACTGTTTGCGGGTCGCACGGCGAATGTCCTTTACGACCTTCTCACCGTGGCTCTGCTTGGTTCCGGGTTTCTTTCTCATCTCCACTCCTTGGCAGTTACGATGAGCCAGAAACCCTCTCTTATCAAATCGACCTAAACTGTCCCATGGGCGCTGACGTCAGACACGATCTTCGCGATCAACTAGCCTACCAAGGCCAGCAGCTCTTTGCGGTCAACGTCGGCGAGATCACGCAGTTTCACGCGGCGATCCTCGGCGTGGTTGCCGAACAGTTCTCCAAAGATCTTGGCGCAAAGACCAAACGCGGCCAGGTCGGATCAACACACCGAGGCCGCGTCGCTGCAGGCATGGCGTATGGTTATGACGTCTCGCCTGCTACGGACCAAAACCGCGTTATCAACGAAGAAAAGGCTGAGGTCGTTCGTCGCATCTTTGAAGACTTCGCAAACGGGTTGGCGCCTGCCAAAATTGCAGCGGCGTTGAATGCCGAGGGTGTGCCCGGCCCTTCCGGTGGCCTTTGGCAATCATCGACGATCCGAGGGAATGCAAAACGGCAAACCGGCATACTTCGTAACCGCGCCTACATCGGTCAAATCATCTATGGCCAGATGAAGTTTCGGAAGGATCCGAAGACCGGAAAGCGCACCTCCATACCTGGTGATGACCCTCTCGTCGTCGGTGCGCCGGAACTGCGGATTGTTTCGCAAGATCTCTGGAATGCGGTCTCCGATCGCCTGAGGTCGATTTCACGCGAGATGGCCACAGACCCTGAGACGGGTCTGGCTCTCAACCGCGCGCACCGCAAAAAGTTCCTGCTGTGCGGCCTGCTCAAATGCGGCTGTTGTGGGGGCAATATGGCGATCCAAGCCAGGGACCGCTACGGCTGCTCAACGCGCAAGCGCAAAGGCACATGCCACAACGCCACCAGTATTACGCGCGTCCAGGTCGAAGGCCGAGTGCTCGCAAGCCTCAAGGCCACCTTGCTGGCGCCAGAGAACCTGCAGGATTTTGTCTCGCAAGTCAGCAAAGCGCTCACTGAACAACAAAAGTCAGCTGGTGGAACCCTGAAGGGACTGGAGAAAGCGATTATCAAGCTGGACGTGAAGATCACGCGGATGCTGAACCAGATCGAAGATGGCGCTGGCCACTCGGCGCTCCTCAAGGAGCGTCTGGCGCAACGACAGACAGAGCGTGTCGCGCTGGTCGCCGATCTCGACGCTCTTAAGCACACCACACTGGAACCGTTTGTGATGCCGGACCTGCCCGTGGCTTACAGCACTCTGGTGCGCTCGCTTGAAGACACGCTGCGAGACCCTGCTGTTGTTCAACGCGCTCACGAAGCCCTTGCTGACATGATCGAGGAGGTCGTCCTTAAGCCTGATCCTGAAGCACAAGACGGTTACGCGATCATGCTACATGGTGATTGTGCTGGATTCTTAGGGGCTTACGGGAGTGTGCCAAAAGAAAAACTCCCGGGCGCTGTTTTGCGAGCCGGGAGTCAATTTTCTGTGGTTGCGGGAGTAGGATTTGAACCTACGACCTTCAGGTTATGAGCCTGACGAGCTACCGGGCTGCTCCATCCCGCG
>NZ_JBXWQJ010000026.1:0-37652 GCF_059612325.1 Ruegeria sp. CDSA021 | reverse complement strand
AGATGCCCGAAAGTCTTCCTGTCAGCCATCGCACTCGCCGCACTCGTCATCTATTGGCTATGAGTCCTGAGCCTAGCGATGATGAACGCAGTTTGGAGTATTTTTTTTGACATTGAAAAGCAAACCTTTCCAAAAAGGCCCGCCTCAGGAGAACTCAGCCCAACAGACGAACAATGAAGAGGAACCGACAACTACAAAGTGACGGAAGAGATGTGGAATTCGGTGATCTATCTTGGACCAGGCTGTTCACTGGTGAGAGACCGTTAGTTTGAGCATTTTCAATGTCCACTTCGTTCGCAAGCCGGTCGTAGCCAAGATTTGGGAGAGCGACCGCTTTATGGTGAGGGCGGTCGTTCCTGTTCGAAACTCCGAGTTTTCGGGGGTGAACGCCCGCTCAAGGCCACTAATCGGTCATCTAAGTAAATCCGTCAGGTGACTGCGCTGAGCCCAAAGTACCGGATACTGCGCAACGATCACTTGGCGGGTTCTGCACCGTAGTACGCCTCCGATCGGTCTCAGGACGAAGGTGCAACATTTTTGGTGCATACTTCCCCGCCTGTTTGCATTTGCGCGCGCTTACATCGCCGTGTGCTAGCTACAACTGCGTGACACCGGCACCCGGCTCTGTTTATCGGTCGAGCATCGCGAGAACGGCGTCGCGATCGGACAGAACCAGCAGCAAGGCAACATCTCCCGGCTCAAGCTTTTCAAGTATCATTGAAGCGGCTTGTGTGGGCGAAGGAGCTCTGAGTATTTGGTGCGCACCATACCCATGGTCCAACGCTGCCCGTTCGATCAGATCAGAAATGTCACCCAATTCGCGACCTCTGAGATACCCCTCAAGTTCTGTTGCGACGACCACGTCGGGTTCGAAGTTCAGCGCCGTCGCAGTGACGTCATGGATATCCTGATCGGATCTGTCCCCGGCATGGCTGAGCATTATAAAACGCCGTTTTGCCGGCAGGCTGGACAGGGCATCGCAAACGGCCGAAATCGAATGCGGGTTATGGGCAAAATCCACAAAAACCCGCGCGCCATTATAGAGAAACTCGTTGCAACGGCCCGGGTTGTCCCTGGCGTCGGGCTTGAACCCTGCCAACCCCTTTCGAGCTGCCTGAACGGGCAGGTTCAATGCCAGGGCAAGGCATAAGGCCGCTAGGACGTTAAGGGTGTTGTATTTTGCTACGCCCCCCATGGTCAGGGGCACATCGCCGACAGCGATCACCACCCGTTCCGCCGCACCATCGAAAAAGACGATTTTTCCCGACCGCACATAGGCACAGCACTTGCCCGCATCGCGGGCCTGACGGATCAGGGCATTCTGCGCATCCAGCGAATACCACCAGATATTCGCAGATGTATTCGCCGCCTCGGCACGGACAAATTCATCATCGGCATTCAGTGCCAGCACGCCACCCTCGGCCAGCGTGCGATGCACGGCGAATTTGGCCTGAGCCAGTTCCGGCACCGTGTTGACCCCGTATTGCCCCAGATGGTCGTTTGCCACATTGGTGACCGCCGCTGCCGTTGCCGCGCGGGTCGGCAGACCCCGGCGCAGGATACCTCCGCGCGCGACTTCCAGACAGGCGACCTCCAGCCTTTTGTCACGCAACAGCATTCGACCGCCGCCAGGACCGGAATAATCGCCACGGTCGAGAATGTCGTCTCCCACCCGCACAAATTCGGTCGAGGTCAGCCCGGCAACCTTGCCAGAAGCGCGCGCGATCGCCTCAAGCAAACGGGTTGTAGTTGTTTTGCCGTTGGTTCCGGTAATGAAGGCCACCGGGATATTGTGCAGAGCCGACCAGTCCAAGTCATCAGGGGTAGGCAGCGCATCGACCGGCCAGGTCTGACTGCCAGTACCGTGCCCGATCGACACTTCGTCATCATCGCACAGGATATCCACACCATGCGCCTCTGCTGCCGCAATCAGGGCAATCAGCGCGGGATTGGCTTCCTTCTCCATAACGCTTTTGACATCCGCAACCATCTGATCGAAATCGCCGGGCTCGGATGCCAACAGTTCGGCAGCACAGAAATGCCAGACGGTTTGCACCGCGAAGATCGCGGAATAGAGCTGATCCATCGGCGCTGAAATCGCCAGATTGACGCCACCGGTGAAACTGCGGTGGGTTACGTCCTGATCCTGCCAGCCAAGCCCGTCCAGCACGCGGCGCGCGTGTTTTTCCCACAAAGCGGTGACCTGCGCGGCGCCGATATCGGTGAAAAACACATCCATCACCGCGCCGGGGCGGTTCCACAACAGTCCCGGCCCGGTCAGGCGTCGGGCATCGTCTACCCGGATATGATCGGCGTACGCGCTTTCAATTGTCAGCGCGTTTTCAAGCTCTTCGATCCGGTCCATTCCGGTACCCCCGCTCAATCCGCGTCTTCGCTGATGTCGCGGGCCAGGCGCACGCCGCGCGCATCCCGGATCAGGTTCTGGTCGCTTTCGAACATGTCCTCGAACGAGGTGTCGATGGGGCTTGCCACCGGCGCAGCCTCTGGGACTGGCGCTTCGCTATCGGAGTTGAAATAGATGATCTGCTTCCAGCAGCGCGTTGTGTCATCACCGAAAATCACCAGCAGATCGCCCGGTGCGGCCTGTTCCAACGCTGCAGTCACCGCTTCGACCTCATCCGGGATGATCGTGATCGCGGCATCATCGACGCCGTTGTCGATCAGGGCCTGCCGCATCATTTGCGGCACTTCGTCGTGTCCACGGCCCCGGCGGCGGTCATCTGCCTTGCAGATGAAATGATCAAAATGCCCGGCCAATGCGGCGGCCCCGTCTACGATATCCTCATCGCGCCGGTCGCCGGGCATCGCAACAACGCACAGCCTTCGGCCCTTGACCTCCAACTGATCGGCCAACGCCGCCATCGCCGTGAGCGCGGCAGGGTTGTGGCCATAGTCGAGAATCACCTTGAAGGGATGCTCGTCATAGACATTCATCCGCCCGGGTGCCTGGAAATAGCTGGTGTCGAAGGTGCGCAGCCCGTGGCGGATATTGTCCAGGTCCACTCCGAAACTATAGGCCATCGCGGCGGCGAACATTGCGTTCTGGACGTTGAAGATGGCCTTGCCTTCCAATGCCGCCGGGATCAGATGCGACCACAGCACCGGGATATGAAGACCGTTGTCATAAATGGTCAGCATGTCACCATTCATGCCCTTTTCAAGCACAATGGCCTTGCCGCCTGCTTTGATATGTTCCTTGACCAGGCTGTGCCCCGGGTTGGTGGTGACATAAAAGATCTGATCCGCACCGGCATAGTCGGCCATTTTCAGACAGTTGATGTCATCGGCATTCAAAACGGCCGTGTCGGTGGCGCTTTCCACCACCACGCGTTTGACAACGGCCAGTTCCTCAACCGTGTTGATGCCGCCAAGGCCCAGATGATCTGCCGAGACGTTCAGACAGGCCGCTACGTTCGAGCGCTGATAGCCCAGACCCGACCGCACAAGTCCGCCACGTGCGGTTTCCATCACCGCAAAATCGACAGCCGGGTCGCGCAGAACGATCTGTGCCGACTTGGGTCCCGTCATGTCGCCCTTGACGCTCAGCTTGCCGTCAACATAAACACCATCGGTCGAGGTCATGCCAACGGTCTTGCCGCTGGTTTTAATGATGTGCCCCAGCATCCTTGAAGTGGTCGTCTTGCCGTTGGTTCCGGTGATTGCCGCGATGGGGATACGGGTTTCCTCGGTGGCCGGAAACAGCATGTCGATCACTTTGCCCGCCACGTCGCGCGACTGACCTTCGGACGGTGCCACGTGCATCCGGAAACCGGGGGCGGCGTTCACCTCGACAATCGCGCCGCCGATATCCTTGTAGGATTTGGTGATGTCGTCGATAAGGAAATCGACACCGCCCACATCCAGCCCGACGGCCATGATGGCACGCTCGGCCATGTCACGGTTGTCAGGGTGCACCACATCCGTCAGATCAATGGCCGTGCCGCCGGTCGACAGGTTCGCGGTTGATCGCAGATAAAAGACCTCGCCGTCAGGCAGCACAGTTTTTTCCGTCACGCCCGCATTTTCCATCAGGCGTTTGGCCTGATTGTCGATCTCCAGCATGGTCAGCACTTTTTCATGCCCGATGCCACGGCGCGGATCCTCGTTCACGATATCGACCAGTTCGGCAATCGTGTGCGTGCCATCGCCTACCACATGGCCCGGCACGCGCTTGGCCACCGCGACCAGCTTGTTGTTCACCACCAGCATCCGGTGATCGAACCCGGTGATGAAGCTTTCCACCAGAATGGCGCGGCTGCGGGAATGTTCCTTGGCTTCGGCAAAGCCTGCCTCGACCTCTTCATCCGAGTTCAGGTTGATCGAAACACCGCGCCCATGATTGGCATCGAGCGGTTTGACCACCACCGGGTGCCCGATCCGTGCGGCGGCGCGCACGGCTTCACGCGCGGAATAGACCATGCGTTGCTGCGGCACAGGCAGGCCCAGATCGTTCAGCAGATTGTGCGTGTCTTCCTTGTCGCAGGAAATCTCGACCGAGATATGCTTGGTCTCAGAGGTTATGGTTGCCTGAATGCGTTTCTGGTATTTGCCGTGCCCGAACTGAACCAGTGACCCAGAATTCAGCCTGATCCAAGGGATGTCACGCTCTTGCGCGGCCTTAACCAATGAGCCGGTTGAGGGACCAAATTCCTTGCGCTGCGCCCGCAGCACAAAGCTACGCAACTCGTCATCCCAGTTGAATTCCGGGTCGAAGTCGTAGTCCACCTGTTCCTTGAGGGATTGCGGCAATAGATACATCAGCAGCCGCATTGCCAGCTTGCCTGCGTCCAGACCAACATCGCGCTGGCGGTATTCGTAAACCATGTTGTATTGGCCGGGTTCGCCTGTGCCGCGCGTGCGGCCAAAGGTTACATCCGAACCGGCCACGTTCTGCACTTCAATGGCACAATGTTCCAAAACATGACCAAGCCAAGTACCTTCATCTTCGCGCAATCGGCGGATGAAACCACCGGGTTCGCGGTAGGAACAGCCATGTTCCGCCAGACCGGGAAGGGCCTGGGTCAATGCATCAATAAACTCGGAACCAATTTTGGCCGAAGGCCAATCTTCCAAAACGCCCAGATCAATGACGTGGCGAATGACCGGAAAACTTGCCCAGACATTCGGGCCGACAAAGACATTGGTCGAGATTATTTTCATGAGGTTCCTCGTTGGTTAGATTATTGTTTCCCCCCGCTGGCGGCCTCATCCCCGGACAGATCCGGCAAAGTGCAGAACGCCATATGCTCATCCGGCGGAAAAGCCTGGCGAGCCGTCAGATCATAACGGCACCCTTCACCCAGAACGTCAAGCCGAAGTCCAAGAAGGCTGAGTGCTTCGCCGCGACGGGCATCCCACATCGAAGAATGGGTCAAATGGCTCGCATCCACCACGGTAACCGTTCCGCTGCCGATTACTTCAAAGACGTTATCGGGCCCAATGAAGGCCGCCGTGTCTTCGTCAACGCCCAATCCGATTAGAAAAGGGTTAAAAGATGAAGCGGTTAGCAATCGACCCAGGCGGTTGCGTTGGGTGAAATGCTGATCAATGATGACGGCGTTGGTCAAACCCATACCGGGAGCCAGCGTGATGTTACCTTCGGCTGGACCAGAGTTGCTGCTGCCGCCTGCTACCATATGCTCGGACATGATCGAAGCACCGGCCGAGGTTCCTGCAACCGGCACCCCTGCCGCGTTTCGACGCCGGATTTTCTGGGCGACCAGCGTGCCTCCAAGAATCGCTGACAGGCGCAACTGGTTCCCACCGGTCAAAAAAATCCCGGTCGCACGATCCAGCATCCCCGCGTAATCCGGGTTGTCGCAATCGGCGCGGCGCGAGATAGGCAGGAATTCAACCTTGCCTGCACCAAGCTCGGAAAAGATGCGGTTGTAGTCCGGTCCAGTTTCTTCCAGCATCGAGGCTGTTGGGATCACGACGATATCAGCGTCGGCACCGCCGGATAGTTCTACGAACTTTCGGTGAATCTGCATTTCCTTGACGCGGTCTTCACCGCCGCCGATCGGAATGATGAACCCGCGCGGGGTTTCTGCATCAACGGGTGCAGGGCACATATCTTAACTACCTTCCGGTGCTATAGCGGGCAGCCACCGAGGACCGCGCGGGCGCTCAAACCTGTTCATACATGCCGCGTCGGGCTATCTGGCCGTCGCGTACATGCCATTCCCCCCGGGCCATCACATGCCGCACGGCAGTGTTTTCGTCAAGAACGACCAAATCAGCGTCCATACCCACGTTCAGACGACCCTTTCGGTGCAGCTTCAGCAGGTCAGCGACATTTGAGGTCAGCGGAGCCAGAGCTTCGGGCATTGGTACTCCTCTGTTGGTGAGTTCGCGCAGCATGTCCGGCAAAGTGTCGGACAAACCCACACCGAACCGTGTCAGATTGCCTTCATGGTCAAAGGCGGGCAGGCAGCCACCACCGTCAGAGCTGATGGTGAAACGGTCCGCGTGACCGCCCAAATCGCGAAACTGAATGTAGGCCTCAGCAGCAGAGATGCCCGGCTCGACATGTCCGCAAGGGAATGCGGTTGCGTCGATGTAACATCCGTGCCGTACTAGTGCCACGGCCTGTTCGAAGAGTGGTTTGTTGCGATTGACATGGGTTGGATTGAAGACGCGTGCGGGGATTTCGCAGGTCGCGATAGCCTGTTCCAACATTGACAGCCCTCGCTCGCCATCTCCCATATGGCAATGCACAATCCCCGCCTTGCCAGTCATCAGACCCGCGACATGCGCCTCGCTCGCGATCCGCAGAAACTCGTCCAATGTCGGTTGGCTCGACCGGTGATCGCTGATCGCCAGTTCCCCAACACCGATGACCGGATCAAGGAACACAATGTCTCCACGGGCTGAACCGGTGAGGGTGGTCAGTGGGACGTGATAGCCACCGGTGTGACACCAGGCTGAAAGTCCTTCTTCCCGCAACCCATAGGCCTGTTGCACCAGCGTCTGGGTGTTGCGTGTCAGATCGTCCGTGCCCAATACTCCAACGACTGAAGTGACACCGGCACGCGTGAAAGAGGACAGGACAAGCGGCGGCATCCGACTGGCTGGTCCGGTTTCACCGCCACCGCCAGTTATATGCGCATGCCCATCAATAAAACCCGGAACAACCGCTGCACCTTCGACGTCAATGATCTCTGCCTGAAGCTGGTCCGGCAATTCGGGATTTTTACTGCCGAGGTAAATGATGCGCTCACCCGCGGTGAGAATATGGCCCAAACCTACAGGCTCAGGTGAATAGAGACGCGCATTCTTGATGAGCTTCAACACGTTGCAAATCCGTCAGTAGGAGCGAAGACGTCCTTCTTTGCACCAAATGGCAGCAAAAGAACCATCCCCTTTTTCAGGGAAAGCGTAGATGTCGGTCGTACGCCACTAGCAGACAATGAGAAAAATGAAGCGGATGGCAAGTTTGTCCGCAAAGTAGACGTTCACGCAAGTTGCAGCGAAAGACCGCACCGAGCCCATACCTGCCAAGATGCCGCGCTATGGCGAAGGTCTGTTTTTGCGCTTGGTCGGCTGCATCATGCTTCCGCGTGCTTATGGTCGCTCATTTCCCGGCGCTCAGCCAAGGCTTGGCGCACAATTTGGAAGGCAGACGACAGAAAGAGCCCGGCCATGACGGTTGCCACGACAAGATCAGGCCAACCTGTCGACGTACCCCAGACACCAAGTGCTGCAAACATCACTGCCACGTTCCCAATCGCGTCATTGCGCGAACACAGCCAAACCGACCGAACATTGGCATCACCATCTTTGTAGCGGACCAAAAGCAAGACGCTTGCTAGATTGGTAAGCAACGCGAGAAAGCCGACGCCCCCCATGATCTCTGCAGTTGGAACGCCAACATAGAAGACGCGATAGATAGTCGATCCGAACACCCAAATGCCCATCATCAGAAGGCTGATGCCTTTGAACAGTGCTGCATTCGTTCTCGCGCGGAGAGAGGCCCCGATGACAGCAAGCGAAATGCCGTAGGTGAGCGCATCGCCTGCAAAGTCGAGTGCGTCTGCCTGCAGCGCTTGGGATTTGGCCAAATGACCCGCTGTCATCTCGACAAAGAACATCGCCGCGTTGAGCGCGATCACGATCCAGAGCCGTCTTTTGTAGTCATCTGAAACACCGTCAAACTTGGCGTCATGTCCGCAGCAACCAGCCATGGGAATCCTCTTTCATCTTTGGTTGTTCATGATGTAATGTCTCTAGTGACTAGAGGTTCAAGAGGTTTCTTCATGTTTTCCATTGGCGAGCTTTCTAAGCGCACAAAGGTCAAAGTTCCGACCATCCGGTATTACGAGCAAATGGGACTACTGCCCGAGGCAGAGCGCACGTCAGGCAACCAAAGACGATACGACCAAGCTGGGTTGGAGCGGCTGAGCTTCATCCGCCATGCGCGTGATCTTGGGTTTTCAATTGAAGCAATTTCTTCGCTGATCGAATTGCAGGAGCACCCCGACCGGTCGTGCGAGGCTGCGACGGATATCGCAACATCTCAACTTGAAGAGGTCCGCGCCAAGATCAAACGCCTCCGAACACTTGAAAAGGAACTCAACCGGATATCGAAGGGCTGCAATGGTGAAGGCGTTTCCGAAGACTGCTACGTATTAGCATCGTTGGCCGACCACGGCTTGTGCGACAGAGACCACTAGAACACCGGGGGAAGCGGACATTTGACCGCTAAAAGTTAACGGCAGCTAAGTCCGCTCAGCGGTCATTCAGACGGAACGCAGCGAACGGCTGCTCTGAGCCCAAAGTGGCGGATGCTGCGCTCGGCACAAACGGGTGCGAAGCGCGCATTGCAGCCATTGGACATCGCAAGGGCGGCCCTTAGCTGCCATTCAAGAGATCGATATTGCTGCCGGCGGCGCGCCAGAAAGCGGACGTTCGTAGAGACCTAGTTCTCTTTGATGAATATTTGAGGACGGCGTGCCTTTGGGTTCAGTTCGTTTGCTCTGTGCGTTCTCCGCAAACACAAAGAAACGAACGGGACAACTGTGGCGCAGTATTGTCAACACTCAGGAAATGAACTTCCTGCGAATGTACGTCCGGGCAGTCCAATCATAGAACGACATTTTCTGATCGAACTCAAAAGACTGAGTTAGTGCTTTCTTCACAATGTGCATCATCCCAGCTTAGTCTGCCCAATAATCTGGGTTGAGCTGTGTGCCGGGTGTCTCCGCGCGGAGATTACCGCGCATTCTCCTCCAAAGATGCAGGTTCCTATTCCATCGTTCGAAGCAATCGATACTTCAAAAATGTCCCCCACTATTGGGTCCGTATCCACTTCACAACAGAAGCCCGTTTGGCGTCCATGTGGTGCAAAAGGGTGATAGCAAGATTTTTGCCGTCCCGGGCGACGAGATATTCGAGAATCTTCTCGTGCTCCTGCACAGCATCGTACCAACGGCCATCGGTCATATTTGCCAGGTAACGGGCCCGCTGCATCCGCAAAGACAGGGCTTGGCAAGAGGTCCTCAATGTCCCGTTTCGGGCCGCAAGCAGGATGGCACGGTGGATCTTCTGGTTGATGCTAAAATAGGCGTCCAGATCCCTGCTTTCATAGCTTTCGATCATTTGTGCGTGCATTGAGCGTACTTCTTCTATTTCAGTGTCCGTAATATGCTTGCAGGCCAATTCGCCAGAGAGCGCTTCAAGCGCGCCCAGCACAGGAAAGACATCTTGCACCTCTTCTTCGGTGACCTGCGTGACCCAAGCCCCTCGATTTGGCTCCAGCCGCACAAGCCCATCGGACGCAAGCACCTTCAGCGCTTCTCGGAGCGGTGTTCGTGACACACCGAACCGATCACACAGTTCCTTTTCGGGCACCTTGGCCCCGGGCTTTAATTCGGAGTTGATGATCAAGGTCTGGAGCCTCTCAACCAGCTCGTGATGCAGAGACTTCCGCATGATTGTCTGAGACGTGTGAAGTGTCATAGCGTTACCTCAGGGCTTCAATGCACGTTCCAGCAGACGCGCGATATGGATAGGTTGACGATCCGTCATGTCGGCCACTTGATGACGGCATGACGTGCCATCGGCAACAACAATCGTGTCTTCTGAGGCCGCACGCACCGCAGGGATGAGATCAAGCTCGGCCATCTTGCGAGATACTTCGTGTGTTTCGACGCCATAGCCAAAGGCACCCGCCATGCCGCAGCAGCTGGTCTCGACCACCTCAATCTCCGTGTCGGGTAAACGGGCGAGTGTCTTTTTGATTGAGGACATCACGCCCATCGCCTTTTGATGACAATGACCATGCAGCAGTACTTTTTGCGTAGGAGAGGTCAAAGGAAGGACAAAGTCAGGGTTTTCGGCTTGGTCTGCGATGAACTCTTCCAACATGCGGGCGTATTTGGCCAACAGCTTGGTATCTTCACCGGGCAGCAGGGCTGGAATTTCATCCCGGAGAGTCAGCAGGCAGCTGGGTTCCAAACCTATGATCGGAATACCGCTTTTGGCATGGGGCAACAGGGCGTCGACAAGGCGTTGTGCTTCCTGCTTTGCTTCCTCAATCAGACCAGCCGATAGGAAGGTCCGCCCACAACACAATGGCCTTTCGCCTTTCGCAGGGGATGCAATCTGCACCGGTACATTGGCGGCCCTGAGCACCTTCAACGTCGCCCGAAGGTTTTCTGGTTCGAAATATCGGTTGAACGTATCGGCAAAAAGAACCGCTTCAGGCGCTTCTTGCGGTGCGACCTCGGCGTCTTTGAATGGCCGTGCATGCCATTTTGGTAAATCGCGCGTTTCGGTAAACCCGCTGAATTTCTCGGTCAACTTTGCAAGCCCCGGGACGCTGTTGCGCAGGTTCAGCAGGAACGGCATCCGCGCTGCCCAGCGGGCGTAGCGCGGCAGGTACGCAACCAGCCTGTCATGCAGGCTGAGCCCATTTTTCTTGGCCCTGGCTGACTGCACTTCGATTTTCATCCGGGCCATGTCCACGCCGGTCGGACATTCCCGTTTGCATCCTTTGCAAGATACGCAAAGCTTCATCGTCTCTGCCATCTCATCAGACGTCAGTGCATCCGGCCCCAACTGACCCGAAATCGCCAAACGCAGAGTATTCGCACGCCCGCGTGTCAGATCCTGCTCCTTGCGAGTCACCCGGAAAGATGGGCACATAACGCCGCCTTTCAACTTGCGACAAGCGCCGTTGTTGTTGCACATCTCAACGGCGCCCTGAAAGCCTCCGCCACTGCCTGTCCATTCTGACCAATCAAGGCCAGTCCGAAATTCAGGCACGTTGTAAACCGGGCTGTACCGGAAGAGCGAGCGGTCGTCCATTTTGGGCGCGTCGACGATCTTTCCGGGATTGAAAAGACCGTCGGGGTCGAACCGTCGCTTCACCTCGGCAAAATTTGCCACCATTCGCGGTCCGAACATCTTTTCATGAAATTCCGAGCGCACCAGCCCGTCGCCATGCTCACCTGAATGCGAGCCCTTGTAGCGCGCAACCAAATCAAAGCATTCCTCCGCGATTGCGCGCATCTTTTTGACGTCCTGATCCAGCTTGAGGTTCAGGACAGGCCGCACGTGCAAACAGCCAACGGATGCATGCGCATACCACGTGCCGCGCGTGCCATGTTTTTCGAAAATCTCTGTCAGACCCGCCGTGTATTCGGCCAAATCAGGCAATTCGACCGCGCAATCCTCAACAAAGGATACTGGCTTTCCGTCCGCTTTCATTGACATCATGATGTTGAGGCCGGAGCTGCGCAGATCGGCGATGCGTGCCTGCATCTTCGGATCGGGCACCGCCGTCACACCGCCCCAGTTCTTGCCGCTCTTGTCCCAGGCAAAGCCCAGATCGCCCATAAGCTCCTCAAGCTCTTTCAGCTTTCGGGGGTGCGTGCTGGTGTCTTCTTCGGCGAACTCCACCAAGAGGAGCGCGTCCGGTTTACCCGTCACGAATTCCTCAATCGTGTCGCGGAACATCGGTATGTCGCGGGCCAACGCAATCATCGTGGCATCGACCAGCTCCACTCCCTGCGGGTTCAGCTTGACCAGATGTTGGGCTGCATCCATCGCCTGATGGAAGGTGGGGAAGTGACAGACGCCCAGCACCTTCTCTGACAGAATGGGCCATAGCTTCAGCTCGATCGCGGTAGAATAAGCCAACGTGCCCTCTGACCCCACCAACAGGTGCGCAAGGTTTTGAGGCGTGTCGCGAGGCACCAGCGCGTCGATGTTATACCCCCCGACCCTGCGCATCACATTGGGGAATCGGGAATCGATCTCAGCCGCTTCCCGCGCGCCGAGCCCCAGCAGGTCATCGCGCAACGCTGCAAATTCGAGGTCCCCCGCGTTTGCAACCAACCTGAAATGGTGCTTGCTGCCGTCTGCCAGAAAGGCCTCTATCGACAGAACATTGTCACGCATCATTCCGTAGCGCAGAGATTTACCGCCACAGGAATTGTTTCCCGTCATCCCCCCAATCGTCGCCCGCGACGCGGTGGAAACATCGACCGGGAACCATAGCCCATGCGGTTTCAGCGCACGGTTCAACTCATCCAGCACGATGCCGGGTCGCACAACGCAGCGCATCCCCTCGACATCCAGCTCAAGAATATCATTGAAATACTGCGTGTTATCCAGCACCAGCGCGGTGTTTACAGTCTGGCCGCATTGGGATGTACCACCGCCGCGCGCCAGCACCGGGACGCTGTGCTCTTGCGCGATATCAAGAGCCGCTCGGATATCATCCTCGGACTTCGGTGACATTACACCAACCGGCATCATCTGATAAAGTGACGCATCCGTCGCATAGCGCCCGCGCGAAAATGCGTCGAACAACACATCACCCTCAACACGTTTTTTCAGGGCTTCGGCAAGCTGCGGCATGGGCGGTCCATTATGTTTTGAAGGAGTCTTTTTCGTTTGACTTAATTATGAATTCAAAATTACGCTGGCACAACAGAAATCAAAACCTGTGGGCCCAAGCACTGTGCGATGCCCTCCAAAACATTTGACTGTGAGACCTGCAATCATGAGAAAAGCCGGCCGCCATTTTCTGCAAATCCCCGGCCCCAGCGCTGTTCCGGATCGCATCCTTAGCGCGATTGGTCAGCAAACCATCGACCACCGCGGCCCGGACTTTGCCAAGGTAGGTCTTCGTGCGCTGGAGGGGATGAAAAGCATCTTCAAGACCGATGAACATGTGTTCATCTATCCGGCTTCTGGCACTGGCGCATGGGAGGCTGCATTGGTCAATACACTCAGCCCCGGCGACCGTGTCTTGATGTTTGAAACAGGGCATTTTGCGACGCTCTGGAAAAAGCTGGCAGAGAAACTGGGTCTGAAGGCTGAATTCATCGAAGGTGACTGGCGTGGGGGCGCGAACCCCGATCAGATCGAAGCCTATCTGGCCGAAGACAAGTCACATGAAATCAAGGCTGTCTGCGTTGTGCACAATGAGACCTCGACCGGCTCCGTCTCCCCTATTGAGGAAGTCCGCAAAGCGATTGACCGCGCGGGGCACCCCGCCTTGTTTATGGTCGATACGATTTCGGGTCTGGCGTCGCTGGATTACCGCCATGACGAATGGGGCGTGGATGTTACGGTTTCAGGCTCTCAGAAAGGTCTGATGCTGCCCCCCGGTCTTTCATTCAACGCCGCAAGCGCCAAGGCGATGGACGCGAACAAGAACGCCAAATTGCAACGCTCTTACTGGGATTGGGCCGACATGGTTGGCCCGAACAAAACGGGATACTTCCCCTATACGCCCGGCACAAACCTGCTGTACGGCCTGAACGAAGCCATCGACATGCTGCACGAAGAAGGGTTGGACAATGTCTTTGCCCGTCATGCCCGCCACGGTGCAGCGGCGCGCGCAGCGGTGCGCACTTGGGGGCTGGAAGTGCTTTGTGCTACTCAAGGTCAGGAAAGCGGCGTACTTACGGCTGTAAAACTGCCCGAGGGCCACAGCGCCGATGCTTTCCGCGCCACTACGCTAGAGCACTACGACATCTCCTTTGGCAATGGCCTGTCCAAGGTCGCAGACAAAGTGTTCCGCATCGGCCATCTAGGTGATTTCAACGACTTGATGTTGCTTGCAACCCTTGCCGGTGCCGAAATGGGCCTGAAACAGGCGGGAGTGCCCCATGCGACTGGTGGCGTGCAGGAGGCGATGACCCACCTCAGCTAACCGAATGCGCAGCAGACTGCCGCGCCAAGACCGACAACAATAAACATCGACGCTCTGGGAGGAGAAAACCATGAAAGTAATCTCAAGACTGCTTGCAGCCACCACAGCCATTGGCATGGCGACAAGCGCATTTGCTGCTGATGTGACCATGAAATTCGGCCATGTTGGCAACCCCGGCTCGCTCTTCGAAGCCTCGGCCAACAACTTCGCTGAATGCGTCAATGGCGCGATGGAAGGCAAGGTCGAAGTGCAAACCTTCGGGTCTTCGCAGTTAGGCAAAGACAAAGAACTGCTGCAAAAGCTCAAGCTGGGACAGGTTGACTTCTCGTTGCCGTCGTCGGTGATGTCTTCAGTCGATGACACCTTCGGTATCTTTGAGATGCCCTACATCATTTCTGACCGCGACCACATGCGCCGCGTGCAGGGCGAGATGATGGATGTCTTCCAGTCCGCAGCAAACGACAACGGCTATCACATCGTCGGTCTGGCCGAGAACGGCTTTCGCAACATCACCAACAATACCCGCCCGATCAACGTGCCGGGTGATCTTGAAGGCATCAAGCTGCGCACGCCCAACGGCGTCTGGCGTCTGAAGATGTTCCAGGAATACGGCGCAAACCCCACGCCGATGGCTTTCTCCGACGTGTTTACCGCGCTGCAGACCGGCGTGATCGACGGTCAGGAAAACCCATACGCGCAGATCGCTTCTGCCAAGTTCCAGGAAGTGCAGAAGTATCTTTCCGTCACCGGCCACGTCTACACGCCGGCATACATCCTGATGTCGAAAACGAAGTTCGACGGTCTGGACCCGGACATTCAGGCGGGCCTGACCGATTGCGCGAACAAGACGCAGGACTTCACCTACGAGAAAGCTGCCGAGCTGGAAGCGAGCTTGCTGAAGGTGATCGAAGACGCGGGCGTTGAGGTGAACACCGCTGACAAGGCTGCGTTCATCGAAGCCTCTGCACCGATCTACGAACAGTTCGCGGCTGAGGTCGAAGGCGGTCAGGCAATGATCGACAAAGTTTTGGGTCTCGGCTCAGGCAGCTAAGCCTTCAGCCTCACAACACAAGAGTTTTCTCCGTCCGTGTCATGCGGGCGGAGAAATGATGTCACTCTTCCACAGGTTGCCCCGCATGGAAAACGAAGCCTACCCGACCCTGTCGCGGATCAACCAGGTTCTCAGCAAGGTGCTGGAATGGATCACCATCAGCCTGATGGTCTTGCTGACCGTCGTCGTCACCGCCGCGGTGATGGCACGTTTGATGGGGCAGAGTGTTTCCTGGTACGATGAGGTCGCTGCAATCATGCTGGCTTGGATCACCTACTACGGCTCGGCCCTTGCAGCGCTGCACCGTCGCCACATCGGCTTTGACACAGTGCTTTTAAAGCTACCACCCAACCTGCGCCTGGCAGCCGTAATGTTGGGCGAGGCCATTGTGCTGATATTCTTCTTCCTGATGGCGCGCGCCGGTCTGCAGGTCCTCGAAGTTCTCGCAGGCGACACGCTCATTTCGCTTACATGGGTGCCCATCCAAGTCACCCAATCCGTCATCCCAATCGGGGCCATACTCTTTATCATTTGCCAACTGCTCAGCCTGCCGAGCTACCTCAAGCTCACGGCGGCGGGCATATCGTTGGAGCATGCAGAGATCGAGGAAGAGGTTGAAACCGAGCTCGAAAAGAACAAGGATCGCGTCTGATGTTGATGGCAGGTATTTTCATCGCGATGCTGCTTATGATCTGCATCAACATCCCTATCGCCGTCGCATTGGCTATGGCCGGGGTTCTGGGCCTGCTGGCCACCGAAGGCCCTGGCAGCCTCGTCACCATCGCGCTTGATATGTACGACGGTTCCACGAAATTCTCGCTGATTGCGATCCCGATGTTCGTGCTGGCCGGGGCCATCATGAACGCAGGCGGCATAACCGACAAGCTGATCAATTTCGTCGGTGCCATCATCGGCTTTATCCGAGGCGGTCTTGCGATGGTAAACATCGGCGTTTCGCTGTTCTTTGCAGAGATCTCGGGCTCTGCCGTGGCGGATGTGGCCGCGATGGGCTCTATTCTGATCCCTCAAATGAAGAAGCGCGGGTATTCCAAAGAATTCTCTGCGGCGGTCACTTCATCCTCTGCATCACTTGCCATTATCATCCCGCCTTCAATCCCGATGATCCTTTATGCGGCCTCGGCCAATACCTCTGTCGAGCAGCTTTTCATTGCAGGCATCGTGCCCGGCCTGCTGGGCGCGGGTGGGCTTATGACCGTCGCCTACATCTTTGCGAAACGCTACAACTTCCCGACCGAAGAGGCCTTCCGCCTTGCCCGGCTGCGCGAAACCTTTGTGGAGGCGTTGCCCGCCTTCACCCTACCGGTGATCATTCTGGGGGGTATTTTTGGCGGCTACGTCACCGCGACCGAAGCGGCAGGCCTAGCTGTGCTGGCGGCTTTGCTGGTTTCTGCGTGGTACGGCAATCTTGATTTCAGCCACCTGCGCCGTGCTATGCTGGATGGTGGAATCCAGACCGCTGTGGTCATGCTGCTGGTCGCAGCCTCTGTCCTGATGGGGGGCTTCCTGACACGGCGCAGATCCCACAACAGCTGGCCGAAGGCATCCTGTCGATCACAACCCAGCAGTGGGCCATTCTGCTCATCCTGAACTTCTTCTTTCTGATCGTCGGTTTCTTCCTCCACTCTGCAGCGGCAATCATTCTGGTGATTCCGATTGTCATCCCGCTGATCACCGCCGCTGGCATTGACCCGGTCCACTTCGGTCTTGTCGTGACACTGAACCTTGCTATCGGACAGCAGACGCCGCCCGTGGCTTCGGTGCTGGTCACCGCGTGCTCAGTGGCAAGGGCAAACATTTGGGAAGTCTCCAAGGTCAACATCTGGTTCATCATCGTGCTCTTTGCCGTTCTGATGCTCTGCACCTACGCGCCGTCCGTGCCGATGTTCCTGGTGGAGCATTTCTACCGATGACCGCAGAGATCACCGATGAACTGAAGGACGGCATCCTCTGGGTCACCTTCAACCGCCCCGAGACGCGCAATGCGCTGACCTTTGGCATGTATGACCAGCTGGCTGAGCTGTGCAGTACCATGCCAAGCAACGGCTCGGTCCGCGCTGTCGTGATTTCCGGAATGGGCGGCAAAGCCTTTGCTGCAGGCACCGACATGACACAGTTCCGCGCGTTTGAGACACCGCAAGATGCGCTGGACTACGAACACCGCATAGACGAAGTGCTCGAAGCCGTGGAGCGATGCCCGTTGCCCACGATAGCTGCGATCCATGGCGCCTGCACAGGCGGTGGCGGGTCCATTGCGGCGGCTTGCGATATCCGCATTGCCTCCACCAGCCTCAAGTTCGGCTTTCCCATCGCCCGCACGTTGGGCAATTGCCTTGCCGCAGGAAACCTAGCGCGCCTCTCCGAATTGATCGGTGCTGCGAAGGTGCGCGAGATCATCTTCACCGCGCGCCTGATTGAAGCAGATGAAGCGCTCTCTGCTGGATTGGTCAGCGAAGTGCTGCCCGATGAAGCCGCCCTCATGGCCCGCGCGTTAGAGCTTGCAGAACGCGTGGGAAGCATGGCACCACTGACCTTGCGCGCAACCAAAGAAGCCCTGCGCCGCAACCGCGCCGCGACGCAGGTTGACGACTCGGATCTGATAATCTCCTGCTATATGAGCGAGGATTTCCGCACCGGTATGGAAGCTTTTCTCGCCAAGCAAAAGCCTGTGTGGAAGGGCAAATGACCGCTAAGACCGGCCCCCTCAGCGGTATGCGCGTCATCGAACTGGCGCATATTATGGCAGGCCCCGTCTGTGGGCTGATGCTGGCCGACATGGGTGCTGATGTCATCAAAGTGGAGAAACCCACCGGTGATGACAGCCGCCGCTTCACCCCGCCCGAGATCGAGGGTGAGGCTGCCGCCTATATGATGATGAACCGCAACAAGCGTGGCATTTCCCTGAACCTCAAGGACCCGGATGCGGTCGAGGTTCTGCGCAAACTGCTCGCGGACGCGGATGTAGTCGTCGAAAACTACCGATTGGGCACGATGGAAAAACTCGGTCTTTCTTATGAAGACCTCGCCGCCGTGAATCCGCGCCTCATCTATTGCGAAATCTCCGGGTTTGGCCGCACTGGACCCTACGCCGAACGCGGTGGGTTTGATTTGATCGCACAGGGCATGTCGGGCCTGATGTCGATCACGGGTGAAGGCCCGGGCCGTCCACCCGTCAAGGTCGCCGCCCCTATCTCGGACATCAACGCCGGTATTCTGGGAGCCATGGGCGTCTCCGCTGCCTATGCCAACATGCTGCAAACGGGACAGGGACAGAAAGTTGACACGTCTCTCTTTGAAGCAGCGATCACGCAAACCTACTGGCAATCCGCGATCGCTTTTGCCACCGGCATCAAACCTGAACCGCTCGGCTCTGCTCATCCCTTAAACGCGCCCTATCAGGCATTCCGCACCAGCGATGGCTGGATCAACGTCGGTGCCGCCAATCAATCCAACTGGTTGCGCTTTCTGGATGTCATCGCCGCCCCTGAGTTGAACGAAGATCCGCGTTTCAACTCAAATGCAAATCGCATTCAGAACCTCTCGACGCTTATAGAAATCCTCAACCGGCATATGGCAAAAGAAACTACCGCAACTTGGCTGGCCCGCATGGAGGCAGCACAGCTGCCAGCCGGACCGGTCAACGATATTCTGCAGATGCACCAAGACCCGCAAGCGATTGCGCGCGAGATGATCATTGACGTGGACCACGCCACCGCAGGTGCAGTCAAAACCATTGGCCACCCTGTGAAATACAGCAAAACGCCTGCGAAAACTGACAGAGCCGCGCCGGTGCTCGGCCAACACAGCCGGGAAGTATTGGCTGAGATTGGTTATACAGCTGACCACATTGAAGCGCTTGTCCAGTCAAACGCAGTAGTCGCTGCTTAGCGGGCTTTCCTTTCTACCACTTTACGTGAATTTCATATGGCATCTGGGGAAACGACAATGACGATAACACTGACGCAAGCACAAAACATCATCCAGGATTGCCTGGATTGGAGCAAAGCACATGATCTCAAACCGCTGACAGTGGCCGTGCTTGACAGTGCAGGCTCTTTGGTGGCTCTGGCGCGCGAAGATGGAACGAGCACATTGAGACCAGACATTGCTCAGGGCAAAGCGCGGGGCGCGGTCGCGATGGGTCTGGGATCAAGAGCGCTCTACGAACGGGCGAAGCTGGAACCATTCTTCATCCAAGCCATGAACACCTTGTCAAAAGGATCACTCGTTCCCGTCGCAGGAGGTGTGCTGATCAAGCACGACGACACCATCATTGGTGCCGTGGGCATTACTGGAGACAATTCAGACAACGATGAAGCCTGTGCGATCGCAGCAATCGAACAGGCAGGGTTCGTCGCGGACGGAGGATAGTGTCCTATGCTTTGAGGTCCGAGAAACCGTACAAAAGCGCCGGGTTGTCGACTAGGATCTGCTTTCGCAGCGCCGCATCGCAAGCCCAATCGCCGAGCATATCAAGCAACGCACCATCGTTTGGCATGAAGCCCAGCAGGCGCACATGGGGCCAATCCGTTCCCTAAACCAGACGAGAGTGGTTAGCCGCAATCAAGGCGTCGGCCATCGGATCGATATCTGCGTATGGTGGGCCGTCCGCCTTGCTGATCCGGTAAGGCCCTGTCAGTTTGACCCAGGCTTGCCCCTCTTTGAACGCATCAAGAAAGCGCCGAAAACCCGGGTCGTTTACGCCTTTGCTTGCGTTGGTGTAGCCAAGGTGCCCGAACACCGCAGGCACTTTTGAAGTTGCAAGAAGCGCTCCGATATCTTCTATTTTTTCGACATGGGCGAGGAATTCTATGTGCCACCCCAGATCCGCAATGCGTGAGGTAAAGCTGATTGCTTCATCCACAGACGGAAACGTCATCCCGCCACTGTCAACGATGTTCACGCGTATGCCGCGTGCTCCGGCCGCGTGAAACACCTCAAGTTCAGCGTCCGTGACATCCTTTGTGACAGAAGCAATAGCGCGAAGCGTCTCCGGGTGCGCCGCCGAAAACGACAGAGTTGCTGCGTTATCTTCAGCAAAGACGCTCGGCTGAACAACGACACCGCGTTCCAGCCCCAGAGTTTGAGCGACTCTTCGATATTCCGTAATCTCTGCCGGCGGAGGCGTGTAACTCCGCTCTGGCACGTAGCGCTCTTCATAGCCGGTCGGGAAAATGAGGAAATGCGTGTCACATGCGCCTGTCGGCATCTGAAAAGCAGGCTTGCGAGGGACCGGGTCGGGAGCTGCGCAAAAAGGGATGTCGTCATGCCGATCCATCATTCTTCCCCCGTTCGGCTTTTGCTACAATGAGCGCGTCAGGTGCGTAACTCATATTACTACTACATGCTTGGAATATTGCACCAGCAGCGCGCGGTAGCTCAAGCCATTCCAGGCCATGCACAGGTTGCCGGAGTGTGTAGTGGACACTCAGATGAGAGCGCCGTTTTTAATGAGTGCTCTGAAAGCTCGACCGGAGCTGCGTCAGCCAAATCACCGCCAAATTCACACCCCCGGTAGCAGCGCGAGGTAGGAAGGCATGAACATCAGGCGCTCTGAAATCGCTCAATGGCCCGAGACGTCAGAAGTCATGTTAGGAAGGATTGAGGTGAACGAATGCCAAATCAATCATAATGGTTCTCAGACTTTGGCATTGCAAAACGGTCCGCATCCGGACGTGAATGGCAGCACTCTAGAGATCGCGAACAGCACTTTGCGCCTGCCGCCAAAGTCCGCTTCCCGCCCTTGGTGCTTTTCGCTGCTGACGCGATGCGCAGAATGCGGCCGTTGGGGCGGGCACGACGAATTGCTGCTTCGTCCGCATGGCGGTCATCGAACGCAAATAAACCAAAGTCTGGTATCTGAAGGAGCAGCCGTTCGCGCCTAAACCTTCGGAACCCGTTTTGAGATGACGAACGGCCGCTGCCGTCCGTCAAACCGTCAGATGTCGATCTTCTCCGCGATGCTCAACGCGTCGTCGAGTTCGACCCCAAGGTACCTGACCGTGCTATCAACCTTGGTGTGTCCAAGCAGGAGTTGGACGGCCCGAAGGTTGCCAGTCTTCCGATAGATCAGCGCAGCCTTTGTCCGCCGAAGAGAATGCGTTCCGTACCCACAAGGATCCAGTCCGATGACCGACACCCAGCTGCGCACGAGACGTGCGTATTGCCGAGTCGAAATGTGCGATGAACTGTGGAACCTGCTTGGAAAGAGGAACTCGCGACCAAGCATGGCGGGCGATCTGACCCACTCAAAAATCGATCTTCGCGTGTTCTCGGACACTTCGAACTGAACTGGCCTGCCTGTCTTGCTCTGAACGATCGATACGCGGTCTCGAACTGCTCCGGCAACGACGAGATCCGCCACTTTCAGGCGAACAAGATCACAACCGCGAAGTTTGCTGTCGATAGCAAGATTGAACAGCACAAGGTTGCGCGGGTTCCCGGCGAGTTCGAGCCGCGCACGAATTGCCCAAACCTGTCTTGGCAGGAGTGGACGTTTCTGACCAATTCGTCGGTTCTTGTTCCACGGCGGCTGAGACGGTCTGATTATTGGAAGCTGAATACTGGACATGGTGAAGTCTCCATCCAGCCCTCCCACACCAGGCATCGGCACCCTGCCAATAAGCGCACTTTACTGTCTTTGCCATCATAGAAACCGATCGCGCGCATCTCAAACTGCAGTTCAAAACACTCAATGGCCGCTTCTGATCAAGTCGGACCTCCGATGAAGACGAGCCTATGACCGCCATGCGGACATCGCCGTCGCTCGAAAGCCATCTACCTGAATACGGTGAAGAAATCCTTGAAACGTGGAGATTTCTGGACACCTGACACTTTGTCATATTTACTGACATAATGTCGAAAAGAGCCAAACCCGTTTCTGGAACACAGCTATCTTCGCGTCACATGCTACCGAGCAAGGCCGCATTGACCCGGTCGACGATCCTTGATGCGGGAAGCGCGTTTTTGGAGACCCGGCCGTTTCGCGATTTAACGGTCGGCACTCTTATGGCAGCAACCGAGTGCAGTCGTCCGACATTCTACCTTTATTTCAATGATCTACACGGCCTGTTGGAAACGCTCTTGGACGAAGTTAAGGGCGGCATCGTCGAAGGGGCTCAAGCGTGGTTGTCAAACGAAAGTGACGGGGTATCAGGTTTGCAAAAGAGCCTTAAGTCACTTGTCGATGTTGGCTATGAACATGGGACCATTCTCAAAGCGGTCTCGGATGCCGCGCCGAGCGACGAAAGATTGGAACACGTTTGGGAAACCTTCCTGAGGTCATTTGACGAGGTGGTTTCGGCACGCATTGCGCAGGATCAAGCCATTGGTCTTACTCCTGAGTTTGATCCTCTTCCAGTTGCACGTGCGTTGAATCGAATGGATGCGGGCATTTTGATTAATGCGTTTGGTGCGCATCCAAAAGCTGAGAAAGAGGAAGTTTTGTCGGCCATCACACGTATTTGGCTGGCTGCGCTTTACCCGTTCGATGCGCAACTCGTTGTTGGGAATAAAAGCAATGGAAGCGCGTAATAGTCTTCGGAAGTCAACCTTCGAACAACAACTCAAAACTATCTGGACCAGAGGGAGAAAAATTTATGAAACTCAGTAACCGGCTTGCAGGTATTGCCTGCTTTGCGGCCATAATTGGAGGAATGGGCTTGTCGCCCGCCTGGGCGCAAGAAGTGCCAAAAATGGAGATGACGACCGTTCTACCCGAAGGGATAACAACACCGGACAATATTCAGACAAGGGTCGGCGAACTCAACTTTTTTGACGGTGTGCCAGATGTGGAATCCGCTCAGAAAGTTTATAACCTTCTGGATTTTACACACGCGTATCAAGCATTTCTTGACGGCACCAAAATCGCCTCGATGGATGCAATTCGGAAGGGAATTCTCGAATTTGGGCCTGCGAACACAACAGCCGTTCTGTTTGAGGGGTTAATGGATTCGAAAGCGCTGTTCCTGACAGCCAACACAACCAGTGTTTACATGTTCTCATGGTTGGAGCTTGGTGACGAACCGATGGTGATCGAAACACCGCCGAACGTGCTTGGGTTTATCAATGATCATTGGTTCAGATACGTGATCGACTTCGGCAACCTTGGCCCCGACGAAGGGCAGGGCGGAAAGTTTCTTGTGCTGCCGCCGGGCTATGAAGGTGAAGTGCCAGATGGGTATCACGTCGCGCGCACGAATACATTTGGGAACTGGGTGATCTGGCGCGGTTATCAAAAAGACGGAACGACCGATTTGGCAATTAGCCAGACCAAAGAAATGTTCCGCATGTATCCGCTGTCTCAAAAGGACAATCCGCCTGAAATGACGTTCGTGAACGCGTCAGGACAGGAGATGAATACAATCCACCGGATGGATGCAGAGATCTTCAACGAAATCAACGACGTGGTTCAGGCCGAACCTCTGATGGGCGAAAATCCTGAACTGCTTGGTCACCTCGCAGCAATCGGTATCGTGAAGGGCCAGCCTTTTGAACCAGACGAGAGAATGCAAGCCATACTGGAAGCAGCGGCCAAAGCGGGTTCCGTTACGGTCAAAACGATAATCTCCAAACCGAAGGATGAGCGTTTCTACTGGTATCCGGGTGAAAGCTACTGGCAAACAGCGTTTCCCGGTGGCGCATACACTTGGGAATTGGACGGCGTATCAATTCAGGACATTCGTGCGGCGTTCCACTTCTATGCGACAGGCATCACACCTGCGATGGCTTTGAAGAAAGTGGGGAAAGGCTCCCAATACGCCTTCACCTACGTGGACTCCAACGGCAATCCTCTGGATGGCAGCAAGACCTATAAGGTCAACGTACCTGCCGACGTGCCAGCGAAAGACTTCTGGTCGTTTACATTGTACGACAACCAAACCCGTTCGATGCTTCAAACAGACGCTCAGTTTCCGGCCATTGGCAGTAACGACACAGGTGTCGTTCAGAACGAGGACGGATCTTACGACATCTACTTTGCGCCCGAGGCTCCTGAAGGCAAAGAGAGCAATTGGGTCCAAACGGTTCCCGGTAAAGGCTGGAACACAATCTTCCGTCTTTATGGTCCACTTGAGTCATGGTTCGACCAGACGTGGCGTCCCGGAGACATCGAACTGGTTGAATACGCTTCCTCAGAAGCGGCATCAAATGCTGAAACCGCTGAAGATATTACACTGCGCATAACGGTCGACGGGCGCGTGGCGGTGTATGGTGTTCAGTTTGATACTGGCTCCACTTCAATCCTGCCGGGTTCGGAAGAGACTTTGGCTGCAATTGCCGACATGATGGCCCAATTGCCAGATCTCAAAATTGCTGTGGTTGGTCATACAGACAACGTCGGTGGCTACGACAGTAATCTTGATCTGTCCAAGCAACGCGCGGACGCTGTCGTTGCCGATCTGGTGAACACTTACGGCATCGACAACGCACGTTTGTTTGCCGCTGGTGCGAGCTTCCTTGCTCCTATTGCGAGCAACGAAACGGAAGAAGGGCGTGCGCTAAACCGACGCGTAGAACTCGTCAGAGCTCCTTAAACCATGATCGGGGCGCGCTTGCGCGTCCCGATCAATACCATGTGTTGATGCATCCAAATAGTTTAGAAGTCTTGAATCAAGGCACGTCTTTTTTTGTCGGGCGGACCTGCCAATCAAGTTGGTTTTTAGCAAGACGTCCAGAATTAGGTTGGACCGCTTCGGGCTCAAGGCAGTCATCTGAGTCTTTTTGTCAGATGACTGCTTAGGAACGGACAGCGGTCATTGTTGGTGGTCATTCCGAGAAAATTCGCCTGGAGGTCTGCATTGAACGGCAGCGGACGTTAGCTGAAATCTGCTGAACGGCAGAGTTGCGGACGAACCAGACAATCGGGCCTCAAGCTTCAACATCAGCAAACAACCCTAACCTGCCATTCGACTTCGATCGCTTTAGCTATTGTGCGGCGCATCAGACGAGGCATTCGCCGCAAACGCGAAACTGGGACAGGGGTGTAGATCTGGAACACAGGACGAAGCCATCGTCTGACCAAATTGTTCGAACCTATTAGGAAGGTCCAATTGGTTCTGTTCTATAGAGTGAATGGAACCCGTGCTTGCTTTGAAAGCCAATCAAAGCGGACCGCATTCCCGTTAAAAATAACCTTGTGTCTACGCTGATTGTTCTTGCGGGTAGTTCTGCGGTTTGTTGCGGATTGATTTCGAATGCTCGGTGAGCAAGTCAGCCAACTCTGGCTGGCAAGACCCACAATTCGTTCCAGCCTGAAGGGCATTGCCAATATCGTCCACACTGATCAAATGCTTGTTATGAATGGCATGGATGATGGTTCTTAGCCCGACTTCGAAACAGGAACAGACTATTGGTCCGCAATCTTCTGAAGACGCGGAGGAACGACCGGACAAAATCTGCTGAGGCGTCACCTCGGGAAAGGTTGCCAAGTAGCCTCGCATTAGTGTGATAGGTTGGCGGGAGACGAAGAGCGCTGCCAATATGCTCTGTCCGTCTGACAGCGCAATTCTGTACGAGCCGCGCTTGGGATCTTCTACCACGGAGGCCTGGGCATCAGGTAACCCAAACCAATCGCGGGCAGTGCTTTCCCAATCGTCTATCATCTGTTTGCCTGCCAACTCCATCCTGTAGCCGTTGGTTGTTTTGGCAGTTGCCCAATATTCTGCCCTAGGGGACCCTACTGCAACTGAAACGGCAAAGCCGTACCACGCGGCATGCATGCGCCGTACAGATACCGCAGTTGACTTACTTTCCGGCTGTCCTGAGATCGGATCAGTGACACTTGGAACAAGTATATCCACACAGGCTGATGGGGCCGTTTCACCCGTCCAGTGAATTGGCGCAAACACTTGGCCCGGTGCCACAGACTCTGTGATGCGAAGTCGAAATATACCGCTTCCAACTGAGCTGTTGAGTTCGACCAAATCTGCGGCACTAAGACCCAACCGATCAACGTCGTTTGGGTTAACCTCAATATATGGTTCAGCAAGATGGGCTGACAGACGCGGCGACAACCCGGACCGGGTCATGGTGTGCCACTGGTCCCTGTTTCGCCCAGTGTTCAAAAGAAACGGGTACTGTTCAGAAGTCGTCGCCATTGGTGGACGATGCGCGACCGGCACAAAACACGCCTTGCCGTCAGGATGAAAAAACTGCCCATCGCCAAAAAAACGGTCATCTGATTTGCGAGATTTCGTTGGCCACCGTGTTGGGCTTAGCGCCTCATAGTCTTCGTCATCAATGTCCGAAAAACTTGTGATATCCAAATCCTTGCCAAATGACACGGCGAGCGAAGTCATCTTAGCGTATTCTCGAAATATCTGTGCTGGGGTCTCATAGCTGAAAGCTTCTGTCCAGCCCATGCGGCGGCCCACTTCGGCCAAAATATCCCAATCAGCACGCGCTTGTCCCGGAGGCGCCAAAACGGTGCGCTGTCTACTGATCGTGCGGTCTGAATTGGTCACTGTACCGCTTTTTTCGCCCCAACCCGCAGCTGGCAGCAATATGTCTGCAACACGCGCGGTGTCTGTCCTGGCTGTCAGGTCGCTAACAACAGTGAATGAACAACCCTCGATAGCCGCCTTCACTCGGTCTGCATCTGGCATAGTGGCCGCCGGATTGGTGTGGATGACCCACAGTGCTTTGATCTGGCCGCTTTCAACAGCACGAAACAGGTCAACCGCTTTGAGCCCCTGCTTCTGTGGCATGTTGGGTGCCTTCCAGAATTCCTGGACAGCGGCTCTGTGGGCTTTGTTTTCAATATCCAAATGGCAGGCGAGCATGTTGGCCAAGCCGCCCACCTCTCGACCACCCATGGCGTTTGGCTGACCGGTGACTGAAAACGGACCCATCCCCGGGCGCCCGATCCGTCCGGTGGCCAAATGGCAGTTCAGTATCGCGTTGACCTTGTCGGTTCCGCTAGAAGACTGGTTCACACCCTGACTAAAGATCGTCACAACGCGCTCGGTACCGATCCATAGATCGCAGAAAGCTTCAATCGCACCAGGGCTCAGCCCCGTCTCATCAGGGTCGTCAAGCTGTGCCAGCTCGACTGTCTCATTGAACCCAACGCTGCGATCCAGAAATTCCGCTGACACATGTCCGGTTTGGTGAATTCTGGCCAACAAGCGGTTGAACAATGCGACGTCGCTGCCCGGTTGAAGCGCCAGATGGAGATCGGTTTGATCGCAGCTTGCTGTTCGACGTGGATCAATAACCACAATCTTCGTTCCGCGAGCCTGACGCGCAGCTATGACCCGTTGATAGAGCACAGGATGGCACCATGCGAGGTTCGAGCCGACCAGCACAACCAGGTCGGCCTGATCCAGATCCTCATAGGTTCCAGGGACCGTATCCGTGCCGAAAGCGCGTTTGTGTCCTGCCACAGTAGAGGCCATACAAAGCCGAGAGTTGGTGTCGATATTCGCCGAGCCCATAAAGCCTTTCATCAGTTTGTTGGCGACATAGTAATCCTCGGTCAGCAACTGCCCCGAGACATAGAACGCCACGCTGTCCGGCCCGTGTTCAGCTATCGCGGCAGAGAACCGATCTGCGACCAGTTGCAACGCATTGTCCCAACTGGTGTCCTCACCAAAGGCGTGAGGAGCCAGCAACCGGTGTTCCAACCCCACGGTTTCGCCCAAAGCCAACCCTTTCGAGCACAAACGACCATGGTTCGCTGGATGATCCGGGTCGCCCCGGACAGTCAGCCCTCCAACTCCATCAGGTCGCAGAAGCACACCGCAGCCAACGCCGCAATACGCACAGGTCGAGCGAACTTCGGGCAGACCACTTCCGTCCATCAGGCCGCGCTCCGCCGGGAAACCGCGCTGTCGTCCAGTAGGATACGACCGTCTTCAAGACGCACCGGATAGGTGGTGATGCGGCCATCATCCGCGCCTTTAGCTTCGCCCGTGTTCAGGTCAAAGACCCAGTTGTGCAGGGGGCAGGTTACCGACTGGCCGTGGACGATGCCCTCGGACAATGGGCCGCCTTTATGCGGACAGCTGTTGGTCGCGGCGAATACTTCCGCCTCGGCGGTGCGGAAGACGGCGATACAGCCGATATGGGCTTTCACCAGACGCGCTCCGCGCACAGGCACCTCATCAATATGTCCGATGTCGACCCAGCTCATTCCGCGGCCTCCAATGCAAAATCTGCAATCGGCGCGTAGGTCTGCGCTTTTTCTTTGACGTGTTCGGCCCACGGGTCTTTGCGATAGATGCTTTGCGATAGTTCGAACCGGGCAACCAAAGCAGCGCGGTTTTCAAGATCGTCCACGACCTCCGCTTTGACCCAGTCCATGCCAACCTTGCCCAACCATTTATACAGGCGATCCAGATACTTGCCGCCCTCGCGGTAGGCTTGGGTCACGGCCATCACGACCTCGATTACTTCGTCCTCGGTGGAGACTTGGCAGAGCAACTCGGTCTCTTTTACGTCCATGCCTGCGGCTCCGCCGATGCTGATCTGATAGCCCGAATCCACGCAGACGACGCCAATATCCTTGCACGTCGCCTCGGCGCAGTTGCGCGGGCACCCGGATACGGCCAGCTTTAGCTTGTGCGGCGTCCACGACCCCCACAGGGTCTTCTCTAGCTTGATACCCAGGCCCGTACTGTCCTGTGTGCCAAACCGGCAATGATCCGTGCCGACGCAAGTTTTGACCGTGCGTAGACCCTTGGAATAGGCATGGCCCGAGACCAGACCGACCTTGTTCAGATCCGACCAGATCGCAGGCAGGTCTTCACCCTTTACGCCCAGAAGGTCGATGCGCTGACCACCGGTGACTTTGACGGTTGGCACGTGGTACTTATCGGCAGCATCTGCGATGGCGCGCAGTTCTTCGGGTGTCGTAATCCCACCCCACATGCGTGGCACGACGCTGAAAGTACCGTCCTTTTGGATGTTGGCATGCTTGCGTTCATTGACGAAGCGGCTTTGTGGGTCGTCTTGATACTCAAGCGGCCAATCCGCCAGCAGGTAATAGTTGATCGCCGGACGACACACATGGCAGCCGTTGGGCGTGGTCCAGCTGAGTTCCTGCCAGACAGCGGCCTGGCTTTTCAGTTCCTGCCCCTTGATCAGAGGACGCACATCTTCGTGCGTCAGATCGGTACAACCGCAGATCGGTTGCGCGGCGGGCATTTGGAAGTCGTCGCCCAAAGTGACCTGCAATACCTGTTCCACAAGCCCAGTGCATGTTCCGCACGAAGCACTGGCCTTGGTGCTTGCACGCACCGCGCCCAAATCATTGGCCCCTTCATTGATCGCCTCGATGATGTCTCCCTTGCATACGCCGTTGCAGCCGCAAATCTCCGCCTCAGGCGGCAATGCTGCAACGGCTGAGAGAGGGTCTGCGGTGTCCCCCCCTTGATAAGCTGGTCCAAAGATCAGCGTCTCACGCATCTCGTCGATGCTGGTGCCATCTTTGATCAGGCCAAAGAACCAGCTGCCATCTGCTGTGTCGCCATACATGACAGCGCCGATCAACCGATCCTCTTCAATCACAAGGCGTTTGTAGACGCCGCGCGAAGGGTCGCGGAACACGATATTCTCGCGCCCCGGCCCGTCGGCGAAGTCGCCGACACTGAACAGATCGCAGCCCGTGACCTTCAGCTTGGTCGAGAGGGTTTTCTGCGTGAATGCGACGTCTTCTTCCAACAGAGCCCGCGCCGCCACTTTCGCCTGATCGTAAAGCGGCGCGACGAGGCCGAAAACCTCTCCGTTATGTTCAACGCATTCACCCACGGCATAGACATCCAGGTCAGAGGTCCGCATCTGGTCGTCCACACGGATACCACGCCCGGTGGCCAGACCGGCCGCTTGCGCCAGCGCCGTGTTGGGACGGATACCCACCGCCATAACCAGCAGGTCGCAGGGCAGTTCGGTCCCGTCATCCAGCAGCAGTGCGCGAACCTTGCCATCTTGCCCCAGAACTTCCTTGGAATTCGCCTGCAGGCAGATCTTGATGCCTTTGTCTTCCAACGATTTCTTCAGCAGGTAGCCTGCGGCCTCGTCCAACTGACGCTCCATCAGGTGGCCCATGATATGCACGACGGCGACGTCAACACCATGCGCGGCCATCCCCGCAGCGGCCTCGAGCCCCAGCAAACCGCCGCCAATTACGACGACCTGGTTTCCCGAACCCATGCCCATCATCTGCTGCGTGTCTTCCAAATCGCGATAGGCGATCACACCATCCAGATCATGCCCTGGCAAAGGGATGATGAACGGGTTCGACCCGGTCGCGACGACCAGCTTGTCATAGGGCACATGTCCGTTCTCGCCCTCGACCACCTTCATCTCACGGTCGATCTTGGCAACCTTCTCACCAAAGCGGCAGGAGATGCCCCGCTCGGCATACCAAGTGTCGTCATGGGTGACGATCTCTTCATAGGTCTTCTCACCCGACAGAACCGGGCTGAGCAAGATGCGGTTGTAGTTCCCGCGCGGCTCAGCGTTGAACAGGGTGATTTCGAACGCATCCGGTGCGGCGTCGGTCAGGTGTTCCAGCACCCGACCCGAGGCCATGCCTGCGCCTATAACAACTAGTCTTTGCTTCATGATTTCACTCCGCTGCAATCGCCTTTGGGGCGGGCGTTTTGGGCTTGGCGCCATGTTCGTATTCTTCAAGGAAATCGAGAACTTCCAGCCGGTAGGCGTAGTAATCTGGGTGCTCCAACAAAGCTTTGCGCGTGCGTGGCCGCGGCAGATCAACCTTGGTGATCTTACCGATGGTCGCTTGCGGGCCGTTGGTCATCATCACCACGCGGTCAGCCAGCAGGATCGCCTCATCCACGTCATGGGTGACGCAGATCGCGGTCACTTTGGTGCGGGACCATACCTCCATCAGCACTTCCTGCAATTCCCAGCGCGTCAGGCTGTCGAGCATGCCAAAGGGTTCATCCAGCAGCAGCAGCTTGGGGGACAGGGCAAAGGCGCGAGCGATACCGACTCGTTGCTTCATGCCGTTCGAAAGATCGCTGGCGGATTTGTCCATCGCGTCAGCCAGACCGACGCGTTCCAGATAATATTCAACGACATCCTGCCGCTCGGCGATGCTGGCCTTGGGATAGACTTTGTCGACCCCGATCGCGACGTTCTCTTTAGCGCTGAGCCAAGGGAACAGGTTGGGCGACTGAAACACCACCGCACGTTCAGGATCAGCCCCTTCTACATGGCGGCCGTCCAGCTTAATCGCGCCTTTCGAGATGTCGTTCAGCCCGGCGGCCATGGTCAGAACTGTTGATTTGCCACAGCCCGAGTGTCCGATCAGAGAGATGAACTCACCCTTGTCGATCTTCAGGTCAAAATCCTCGACCACGGTCAGAGGGCCTTTGGGCGTCGGATACACCTTGTGCAGCTGCGAGAAATCGAGGAAGCGGTTCTCAATCATCCCCTTTTGCGCCTCGGCCACCGCCGTTGGAACCCCGTGGATTGGGGTGACATCCGGTAGGATACGAGTGCCTTCGACCTTGGCCTCGATCCCTACGTCCATCAGATATTTGGTGACGTCCGCCCGCAGGCGTTTGAACGTCTCATCGTTGTTCATGGCACCGCGTTCGCGCGGTCGCGGGATCGACACGTGGAACTCCTGCCCCAGCGTGCCATCGGGGTTCAGTGCAATGATCCGGTCGGCAAGAATGATTGCTTCATCGACGTCGTTGGTAATCAGCACGCAAGTCTTCTTGTCGGCTTCCCAGATGTGTTCGATCTCGTCCGCCAGATTGGCACGGGTCAAAGCGTCGAGCGCCGACAGAGGCTCATCCAGCAGCAATACCTCAGGGTTCATCGACAGCGCCCTCGCCACGTTGACCCGCTGGCGCATCCCGCCGGACAGTTCCGCCGGGCGGCGCGTCGCGGCATGGCTGAGGCCCACCATCTTGACGTAATGCGCGACTTTTTCGGCTTTCTCAGTCTTGCTGAGATCCGGGAAGACCGTATCAACCGCCAGCCCGACATTGCCACCGACCGTCAGCCAAGGCATCAGCGAGTAATTTTGAAAGATCACCCCCCGTTCCGGGCCGGGGCCCTTGATCGGAGCGCCTTTGAACGTGACCTCTCCGCTGGTCGGGTGATCCAGCCCGGCCATCAGGTTGATCAGGGTCGTCTTACCAGTGCCTGAGAAACCAAGGATCACCAGAAACTCGCCCTCTTGCACGTCCAGATCGATGCCCTTCAGTACATCGGCGCGCGCAGTGCCTTCACCGAAGGATTTAGAGGCGTCCTTGAAGCTTAGAATGCTCATCGTGCTCACCGGTTCTTCGTGAAGGTGAAAAGGGATTGCAGGGCATACATCACACGGTCCAGCAGGAAGCCGATGATGCCGATGGTAAAGACCGCAACCATGATCTTGGCCAATGAGCTGGAGGAACCGTTCTGGAACTCATCCCAGACAAACTTGCCCAGGCCGGGGTTCTGCGCCAGCATTTCCGCGGCGATCAGGACCATCCAGCCAACACCAAGCGACAGGCGCAGACCAGTGAAGATCAGCGGCAAGGCAGAGGGCAGCACCAGCTTGGTGATCTTGGTATAGGTGTTCATTTTCAGAACCTTGGAGACGTTCACTAGGTCCTTGTCGATGGACGCCACACCCAGAGAGGTATTAATCAACGTCGGCCAAAGCGAACACAGGGTCACCGTGATGGCTGAGATCAAAAAGGACTTTGCGAACCATCCGTCATTGGTGACGTAGACAGCCGAAACGATCATGGTGACGATCGGCAGCCATGCCAGCGGCGAGACCGGTTTGAAGATCTGGATCAGCGGGTTCAGCGCGGCATTTGCGGTCGGAGACAGGCCAGCGGCGATGCCCAGCGGGACCGCAAGGGCAGTGGCGATCAGAAAGCCGAAAAACACTGTTTTGATCGAGGTCCATATCTGTTGATAGTAGGTCGGAGCCCCGGTGAAAGCGACGTCTTTCACCTTCTCCGGCTGGCCGGCATCAATAAACTTTTGATTGCGCGTCTCGACCATGGCTTCGAACTTGGCGCGTTTTGCCGCTTTAGCTTTGGCGTCCTCATTCAGGCTGACCATCTCCGTCCAAACCTGCGCTGGCCCGGGGACCGCGCCCAGCGAGGTCTGCACCTTAGGGGCCAGTGTGGCCCAGAGCAGCAGGAAGGCACAGATCGATAACAGTGGTACGATCAACAACCGCCAAATCTCTGTCATCTGGGCGCGTGGGTTGTCGCCAGCGACAGCCTTTAGGACAGGCGTGGCCCAGCTGAGGCCCAACACCTGGAACCACTTGTCAGCGGCGTTGATGCGAGTGAAAAGGCGGGCGCGACGTTCCTCTCGGGCGGCGTCTGTGTTGAATTCGGGATCGACCGTTGTCATCTGAGGTGTCCTTGCAATGGCGGGGCACTTTGGGGGCTGCGCCCGGCGAGGGCCGGGCGCGGCTGGGGAATTAGCCTTGCACGTCCGAGCCGACGATCATCTGACCGTCTTTCAGACCGATGGACAGGCTTTCGAGATAGGCATTGGGGGTGCGACCGTCATAGGCGATACCATCAATGATATCCTCGGCGGGCGTTGGTGCCTTGTAGCCGTCACTCTCCCAAGGGAAGTCAGCCTCATTCGCAAGGCCGTCGTCGACTAGCAAGCGCGCGGCTTCCAGATAGATTTCGGGCTTGTAAACTGACTTAGCGACTTCGTCATACCAGCTGTCTGACTTGGCGTCGGCGATCTGACCCCAGCGGCGCATTTGGGTCAGGTACCAAACCGCGTCCGAGTAGAACGGATAGGTCGCGTTGTAGCGGAAGAACACGTTGAAATCGGGAACCTCACGCTTGTCGCCTTTTTCATATTCGAAAGTGCCAGTCATCGAATTGGCGATGACGTCGTAGTCCGCACCCACATATTCCGGGCGGCTTAGGATCTCGACGGCTTCGGGGCGGTTGGCATTGTCGTTCTCATCCAGCCACATCGCCGCACGGATCAAAGCCTTGGTCACCGCCAGAGTAGTGTTCGGATATTCCTCAGCGAACTCAGCCGTGATGCCGAAAACCTTCTCGGGGTTGTTCTTCCACAGCTCGTAATCGGTAATAACCGGAACGCCGATGCCCTTGAATACCGCTTGCTGATTCCACGGCTCACCCACGCAGTAGCCATAGATTGTACCGGCCTCCAATGTGGCTGGCATCTGTGGTGGAGGTGTCACCGACAAAAACACATCCGCACCGATCTGACCGGTCACGTTGTCCGGGCTGTAGTACCCCGGATGCAGCCCACCCGCGGCCAGCCAATAGCGCAGTTCGTAATTGTGGGTCGAGACTGGGAAGACCATGCCCATGTTAAAGGGCTTGCCTTCGGACTTGTATTTCTCAACGACCGGAGCAAGCGCCTCGGCGCTGATAGGGTGTTGGGGACGACCATCCTCCATCACCGGGATGTTTGGTTTCATCTCTTCCCAGATTTCGTTGGACACGGTGATGCCGTTGCCGTTCAGGTCCATCGAAAACGGTGTGATGATATGCGCCTCGGTCCCGTATCCGACAGTCGCGGCCAAAGGCTGTCCGGCCAGCATGTGTGCACCGTCAAGCTGCCCGTCGATCACGCCATCCAATAGAACTTTCCAATTGGCTTGTGCTTCCAGCGTCACGAACAGGCCTTCGTCCAGAAAGTACCCATTCTCGTAAGCGACAGCCAGCGGCGCCATATCGGTAAGTTTGATAAAGCCAAAAGTCAGTTCGTCTTTTTCCAGTTCCAGTTCGGCCAGCGCCGGAGACACAAGCGCCGTAGTTGCGACGAGGCCTAAAAGAAGCTTTTTCATTTCGATCCCTTTCGGTTCAGCCCAACCTCTTGGGCAAACAAAAAAACCGCCGACACAGTCCGCCGGGAGGAGGTGGCGGATGGTCGAGCGGCTTTGCTCTTGTGAGGTGCCCTGGATTATGGGCGAATTCCGTCGGTGGGCGTCGTTGCCTTCCGATGTCCCGATTAAGACATCCTTGATCCGGGCCGTCACCCGGCTTTGAGCGTCAAAGTGCGATTTTTCTGCGCCGCAGCGTGATTTGATGCTGCGTTGCAAAAATTTTGGGCACTCTCACCCCGTTGGCTCGAAAATGCGACGATCGAAGAAGACGTTCGGTGCCAGAATCAAGCTTCCGTTTGTCGAGGCTACGGTGGTCGGTTCTGGAAGCGCCCCTTCCCGCTTCTCTGACGCTCCGGGGGTTTCGACACCCAGCCCGAACAGCTCGCGCCGATAGAGGTCGCTGCGAAAGACACGGGCGGCCTGACGTTCGGCCGTGCTGACATCGATCCCGTTCCGTTGTGCTAGCTGATGCGCGATCCACTTGGCCTGACTGCGCCATGGGAAGGTGGCAGCGCCATCAAAGAACTCGACAAACCCATCCACATGGCGTTGCTCGCCGCGCGCCGAGGTTGTGAGTTCGCCCATCAATGCACGGTCGATTAGTTCGGGTGAGACATTGAGGTAAGTTTTGCGCGATAGCATCTCGGACGCGGTCGTTCGGCTGTCTGTGTTTGAAAGCCAACGTCCCGCACGCCAAACGGCCCGCATGAGGCTACCCAGCAAATGCGGCTCAGTTTCGGCCCAGTCGTTTCTAACCGCCAACACCTTTTCAGGTGCGCAGGTCCAGATCGCCTTACCGGGCAGCAGCAACGCGCCAACATTGTCATCCACGGCGAATGAGCCCCAAGGCTCGCCCACGCAGAAGGCATCGATCTCGCCGCCTGCAAGCGCCTGCGCCATGAGAGGGGGCGGGACAGTGCGGATTTCGATCTGTTTCGAAGCCAGTTCGGTTCCCGTAACCCAATAGCGCAGCAGTTCAACATGCATCGAAAACGGAAAAGGCACTCCGAACACCAAAACCTCACCGGCAGCCTTTACCAGTGCAGCCCCAGCCGCAGCGGCATCAGTGAAATCGAAGTCATAGCCCTGATCGGTCAGACGCCTTGCCAATTGGGTTCCAACGCCTATGACGTTGCCATTCAGGGATAGGACAGACACTGCGGACAGCGGCGTCGCGATACCGCCCAAACCCAAGGCCATCGCAACGGGTACAGGTGACAGCAGATGCGCCGCGTCCACATGCCCAAAAGCCAGCATATCGCGCAGAGATGACCATGACGGGGCCGGTCGCAGATCCAGAGAAACGCCTTCGGCATGGTCAAACCCCATCTCGCGCGCGACAATCAACGGGGCCGCGTCAACCAAAGGCATATAGGCGACAGGCAATGTTACAGTTCTCATGACAACAAACCCGAAGCCGTGACCAAGGCTTCGGCCACATCTGCAACACGGCGGTTCTGGTTCATCGCTGTTTTACGCAGTAGGGCATAGGCCTCTTCTTCAGATACACCTTTGGCTTTCATCAACAACCCTTTGGCGCGGTCAATCACTTTGCGTTCTTCTAAAGCACGGCGGGTCTCTGCCAGTTCGGTCCTCAGCTGGCGTAGTACCTGAAACCGGGCGATGGCGGTATCGATCACAGGTTTGATGCGCTCGGCTTGCAGGCCATCGACTACATAGGCTGATACCCCTGCCTCAACGGCGGCTTTCGCTAATCCGCCCGCAGCGCCCGAGACGAACATGGCCACCGGTCGCTCCATCGGACCGGAGGCAACGGTCAACTCTTCCAGCATATCCCGCGATGGATTGTCTATGTCGATCAGAACAATGTCTGGGCTATGCATTGCGATTTTACTTGCCAACCCGGAGACATTACCGATTACAGAAACGTCTACGTTTCCAGACCCTTTTAAGGCATCCACAATTGCAAAAGCACGTTCTTGATTTTGCTCAACGACAACGACAGTAAGGTGTTGTTTCATAGGCACCCAAATGAGCCCAAGCTTCATCGATCGCAATTCCAAGGCCACTAAGCATTTCATCAGGCTGCCATTTTGCCTAATTTGTCAGCTTATTTTTACGTGTAGCGGAATGTCTGCACAGTTTTTCTACATGCCATCTAGGGTCAGGACCCATTGATTTTCGTTTTGCAGCATGATTCACTCCAGTATGAAGGGAAAGCTTACTGCACTCGAAAGTCAAAAATCCCAACTTGAAAGTGAGCTTCAGGCTATTCCAGAAGAAGACCCGGTGCTGTTGCATCCGGCTCTGTCTGAGAAATACCAAAAGCAAGTCGCGAACCTAACTGAAGCGTTGAATGATCCATGCGCAAAAGCAGAGGCAACGACTATCATTCGCAGTTGTCTATCGGAGATCAGATTGATCCCAGACGATGGGAAGTATGCGATTGAACTTGTTGGGAAGTTGGCGGGTTTGCTTGCGTTGGGTGTGTCCCAGAATGAACAAAGCCGCCCTGAGGCGGCTTGTTCGAGACTCTGTTCGCCAACGTTGGTTGCGGGAGTAGGATTTGAACCTACGACCTTCAGGTTATGAGCCTGACGAGCTACCGGGCTGCTCCATCCCGC
>NZ_JBXWQJ010000025.1:0-40973 GCF_059612325.1 Ruegeria sp. CDSA021 | reverse complement strand
GCGTCTAACCGTCTTTCCAGTCCGTCAGGCCGTCTCTCCGACCCGTCAGCACCGCCTCAGCAGCGCCGGTGAAGGGGTATTTACGGATTAGGTCTGGGACCTGCAACCCCCATTTTGAAAAAACTTCACATTTCTCATGGAATTCTTCCGTCAGTTAATAAAAACAACATGTTACGTTAATAAATCAATCTCGCGGGTACGCTTTGAACGTGCCGAACACCTGAGAAACAAGGCGAAACACAATTCAGAGGCGGAATCGCGGCGCTCAGAGGATCATGGCTGCGCCAAAAGCACCAGCGGACCTTCGGTCTGCGCCCGCCGGACTTTAGATTAGAAGCTTGAAAGCATCGGAAACTGACTTGGGGTTACAATTGTTTTTTTACTTAAATACCGCAGTGTTTCCGAAACCGGTACATCAGGACGCCAAAGACCCGCTGGTCACTGCTGAAAGTAGTTGGGAGCACAGAATTGCAATTTGACTATGTCATCGTTGGCGGAGGTTCGGCGGGATCAGTCCTGGCACACCGCCTCAGCGAAGATCCCAGCATACGCGTATGTGTGCTGGAGGCTGGCGGTCATGGCAATGGCATGGTTGTCCGGGTGCCATCTGCCGTTGTTGCGGCTTTGCCAGGGCGACCACGCATTAACAACTGGGCCTTTGAGACCGTCCCGCAGCCGGGCTTGAACGGGCGCAGGGGCTATCAACCGCGCGGCAAGGCCCTGGGCGGTTCAAGCGCAATCAATGCGATGCTTTATGTCCGAGGACAACGACAGGACTTTGATGGTTGGGCAGACCTGGGATGCGATGGGTGGGATTGGACCGGTGTACTGCCCTATTTCAAACGCGCCGAGAACAATGAGCAGGGCGCAGATGACATGCATGGAGATAGCGGACCTCTGCATGTCTCGCACCAAAAGGAACCGCGCCCGATCACCCGCGCCTTTGTTGAAGCCGCTAAGCAATTGCAACACCGCGGCACAGACGACTTCAATTGCGGTGACAATGAAGGAGTTGGCCTTTATCAGGTCACACAGTTCCACGATCCGGCGAAAAATGGTGAGCGTTGCTCTACAGCGGCCGCGTATCTGTTTCCAGCAATGAGCCGCCCCAACCTGACCGTCATCACACACGCCCATGTCAAAGAGCTGGCGTTCGAAGGAAGACGTGCCAGCGGTGTGACCTACCAGACAAAAGGCAAAGGTGCAGACATCACTGTGACAGCTACACGCGAAGTCTTGCTGTGCGCTGGTGCACTGAAGTCACCACAACTACTACAATTATCAGGAATTGGTGCGACAGCTGATCTGAAACCGCATGGAATCACAGTACGTCATGAGTTGCCGGGCGTTGGGCAAAACCTACAAGACCATCTGGACTTCGTTCTAACGTACCGCAGCAAAGACACAAACACATTCGGCATTGGTCCTGTTGGGGCCGCCCGACTGCTTGGACATATTTACAGATGGTGCAGGACAGGTGTTTCCATGGCCGCCACCCCGTTTGCCGAAGGCGCAGCTTTTCTGAAAACCAGCCCTGATCTGAAGCGTCCGGATATTCAGCTGCATTTCACAATCGCAATGGTCGATGATCACGCACGCAAACTGCATTACGGATACGGTTATGGTTGCCATATTTGCAAGTTGCGCCCGGACAGCCGCGGAACAGTTGGGCTACGCAGTGCTGACCCGATGGACACACCCGTCATTGACCCGGCCTTTCTGTCAGACGACAGGGATATTGAGACCATGATCAAAGGTGCGCGGATGACGCAGGATATCCTCGAAGCGCCAGCGTTGGCGAAATACCGGCACAAAGAGATGTTCGGAACAGATACCGCCCGAACCGACGCGGATTGGGAAAAGCACATCCGCGCCCGCGCCGACACTATTTATCACCCGGTCGGCACCTGCAAAATGGGCGTCGATCAGATGGCAGTTGTTGATCCCCAACTGCGTGTGTACGGGTTGGAGGGGCTGCGCATTGTCGATGCGTCAGTCATGCCGACGCTGGTGTCCGGCAACACGAATGCCCCGACCATCATGATCGCTGAAAAAGCGGCGGACATGATCAAGGCAGCCGCGGGCTAGGCGCTATTGGCCTTTCATCAAGGCGTCTAGTCCGGCCCGATAGTCTGAGTAGATCAAAGTCACGCCCAGCTCGTCCTTGATCCGATTGTTCCGCACACGCTTGTTTTCATTATAGAAGCTACGGGCCATTGGCGTCAGGTCCGCTTCATCAAACGACACCGCCGGTGGCAGCGGAAGACCTTGCAATTCAGCTGCGTAACCAATGACGTCCTGCGGCGGGACGGGTTCATCGTCACATACATTGTAGACGCGGCCCGGATTGGGCTTGGTCATCGAGGCTTCTAGGATTTGCGCGATGTCATCCACATGAATGCGCGAAAACACCTGCCCCGGCTTGATAATACGCCGCTGCCCACCGCGTTTAAGCTTGGAAAAGGGACCTCGGCCCGGGCCATAGATACCCGCCAGCCGGAAGATATGAACCGGCAGGTCGGGAATAGACGACCACTGCTGCTCGGCCAGCATGCGCCACTTGCCGCGTTTGGCGGTTGGTGCCGGAGGCGTGTTTTCGTCAACCCATCCGCCCTGATGATCCCCATAGACCGCTGTTGTCGACAAATACCCGACCCACGTGAACTGGGCTGCACGGCGGGCGATTTCATCACCCAACACCGCCAGGACCGGATCACCCTCTGCATTCGGGGCGGTCGAAATCAGCAGATGCGTCACACCATCCAGGTTCGGTTCCTGTCCTGGCCAGATCAACGGTTCTGCACCCGAGTCACGGATGGCTTCCATGCCATCGTTGTCTCGTGTGGTTCCAATAATGCGCCAGCTTTTTGGAGCGACACGTCGGGACAGGGCCTGTGCGGAATAACCATGGCCAAAAGAAAAAAGCGTCTGAGTCATATCCCTTTGATGGGCTTCAGTACACCGGGATGCAAGCGCTGCATGGACGCACTTGAATCGAATCTTTGGATGCGGCTTTCTGTTGGGTATGAGCGACAAAAAACCCGATTTGAATTCGGCCTATGCGCTGAACTCTCCTGATGAACACAAACGCCTCTATGCGGAGTGGGCCGGAGATTATGATGACAGCTTCGCCGCGCGCGAAGATTACCAGCTGCACACTCGTACGGCGCGGGCGTTTGTGGGTGCGGGCGGTCAGGGTCCGGTTCTGGATGTCGGCGCGGGCACAGGTCTTTGCGGCGCGGTGTTGTCTGGACTGGGCGTCGGGCCGACTGATGCGACCGATATCAGCGCGGAAATGCTGGATCAGGCCATGCGCAAGGATATCTACCGCGACGCGATCGAAGCAGACCTGACCCAGGGTATCCCGGTGCCGCGTGAAAGCTATTCCGGCATCGTTTCATCCGGGACCTTCACCCATGGCCATCTCGGCCCCGAGGTCTTTCCCGCACTTTTGCGCGTCGCACGGCCTGGAGCACAGTTCGCCATTTCGATCAATGCCCGTCATTTCGAAAAACTGGGTTTCGCAGACACGCTGCGCCAATTGGAGGAGGTTCAGATTCGCAGTCTGACCCTGTCCGAGGTTCGTATTTATGGTGATCTCGCTGCAGGCCTCAACAAAGATGACACGGCATTCATTGCTTTGTTTGAACGGATTTAACCCAAAGCAACCAATTCGGATCCATCAGGTATACATCTGCTTTTTGTATGCGCGCGTGCGCGTTGTCGCCTCAGCCGACCCATCGTGGTAGGTGCCAAACCACTTGTCGAACGGGATTTCGGAGGTGCCATAGTTGCACTCGAAATACCGATGGTGAAGCTGATGGAAGAAATCCCCGGCCCGCGCGGCCTCGGTTTCTCCTGCCTTCAACTTTTCGAACCCTGAATGTGACAGAACCGGGCTGATCTGCTGGAAGGAACTGTGAAACAACAGATGCAGCGGGTGGGACGGCACGATCAGATGTATGAAATAAGTGGTGAAATACAGCAGGTTTTCATACCAGTGGTTCGAAATAGCAGACCATGGCCCGATATTGACATTGCGGTGATGCACCGCGTGGACGTGTTTGTAGAGCTTTGGGTGATGCTCCAACCGGTGCACCCCATAGAAGTGCAAGCCGGACCACATCGGAATAAACATCATCCATAAGACAAACCAAACCGGAGCCTCGGCCCAGGTGATCGTCGGCGCCCAGCCATTGGCCATCGCCCAGTAGATTATCCATTGATAAATGGTGGCAACTGTCATGGCGCTACCCAGCGTCCACCAGACATTGTCCCAGACCTGATTGCGGAAGGTGAACGTTCCGTTGTTCCGTGTCAGATCCCGGCGGTCGAACTTTTTATACATGCCCTGCCCTTTGCGCATGTAAAGCCACCAATGCAGACCCCCGGCCACCAGGATTTGCGGCACCATATTCAATAGCCAGATCCGAAACATCCAACCGGGCGCAAAGGTTTGCATTGTCTCTAATGCAGGGAAAAAGAGTACATAAGCGGTTATCGCAAGAACCATGCACAGGGTCAGGGATGTGATCTGTAACCACGCGCCGCTGTACCATTTCAGCACGGCCGCGGGGTGCGGTGGCCAGCAGAACAGAGGGTTCAGGCCCACAGGACCTTCGGGGTGATAGTGCCAGCGGGCGGTTTCGGGATCCGGGGCGATATCTGTCATGAGGTTCTCTCTGGGATATTCAGTCAGGTTGCGTAGTCCGAGTCCTCTGCGTCGAGAATCGCCTTGATCTCGCGCAGATGGGCTTCGGCCTGATCGGGGTAATCGTCCAGTTCCTGTGCGGTTTTCTCGGCAATCTCATCCGACAGCACACGCAGGGGCAGGCCCGTTTGCAACGCGCGGATATACGTCTCGGCGGCGCGTTCAAAGTAATACAACCTGTTGAACGTATCTGCAGGGTCGCTGCCTATGATCAAAACGCCATGGTTGCCCATGATCATGACCTTTTTCTTCGGGTCGGTCAGCATTTCGGCACAGCGTTCGCCTTCGCTTTCGAAGGCCAATCCGCCAAACTCTTGGTCAATCACATAGCGATTGTAGAAAGTTGCAGTGTTCTGATCGATCGGTGGCAAGGTGCTATCGGCCAGCGAGGCCAAAACAGTCGCAAAGATCGAATGCACATGCATGACACACCGCGCGTGCGGACAGTGGCGATGGATTGAACCATGCAACCCCCATGCCGTCGGGTCCGGCGCGCCGGGTTGGGACATCACCTCAGGATCATTGGCGTCCAGCAACAGCAAGTCAGATGCGCGGATGCGCGAGAAATGCGTCTGGTTGGGGTTCATCAGGAACTGCGTGCCGTCTTCGTTCACAGCAAGGCTGAAATGATTGGCGACAGCCTCATGCATATTCAGTCGTGCAGTCCAGCGGAACGCGGCAGCCATATCCACGCGCTCGGACCAGTGATCAATATTGGGGCGAAGGTTGGTGACACTCATACGATGGCTCCTCTTGCGGCTGAACGTGAAAAAAGCCTGCATTTGACCTGCCCGTTTGACCAACGAAAAAAACAGCGCTATCCCATTAGCTGAACTTATGCCAAGGTTATGTCGATGCAGAAAAAGCTGCCTCCGCTGGGCTGGCTGCGCACGTTTGAGGCCGCAGCACGGCATCTTTCATTCACCGGCGCCGCGCGGGATCTGAACATGACGCAAAGCGCCGTCAGCCAGCAGATCAAATCGCTGGAAGGCCATCTGGGGCAGCCCTTGTTCCTGCGTCGCCCCAAGGCGTTAGAACTGACCGAGGCCGGAATCACCTATCTGCCGGTGGTCCGAGATGCCTTTCGAACATTGGTGCGCGGCACCCAAGCCGTCACCGGTGCGCAGCAAAATGCGGTTCAGGTACAGTGCAATATCAGTTTTGCCGTCAACTGGCTGGCCCCGCGCCTACCGGCGTTTCAGGCCGAACATCCCGATGTACAACTGAACATCTTCACCGAACTTTGGGAACCACGAGAGATGGCTGAAGGCGCAGCGGTAGAGATTCGCTTCTCGCTGCGCCCATCGGACACCACCCGGACCGAGATTCTGCGCACCGAACACTATTATCCGGTCTGTGCCCCGGGGTATCAGGTAAACTTGGAAGATCTTCAGGAAAAGCCCTTGTTCGATTGTTCCAACCTGCTGTCCAATTGGTCAAGTTGGGCAGAAGAACAGGATCTAACTTGGGGAAATCCGTCGATAACCTATGCGACAACCTATCTGGTTTGCCTATCCGCAGCGATGGCCGGTGGGGGGCTGTGCCTGGCGCATGACGCCATCGCACAGAATCTGATCGAACGAGGTCAGCTGGTGGCGCCATTTGAACATCGTGCCCGGATGCCCGAAGCATATTATCTGCTTCTTTCACCCCAGGCCGAGGACACACCCGGCGCAGTGGCCTTTGCAAATTGGGTTCGGCGCGAGATTGGGTCAGGCACGTAAACGGGCAAGCTCCCACTCATCGTCAAGGCCATTCCGGGCCAATCCGATGGTTGGACCAGGCAGCGCTGGCGCGTACATGCCTGAGTTTGGGTTTGTGATCTGTTAGTGACAGCGTAGAACCGGGGTTGCACCCGCTGGCGCATTCGTGAAAGTTGAGCCATGGAATACACACCTTTCCCAAGTTGGCCCGATGTCGCCCCCAAATTGATAGCAGTTGCAGCCGGACGCGAGTCTGCAGACACGATCATTCAGGGCGGCGTGTGGGTAAACGTACATAGCCGCGAGTTGCTGCCGGATCATTCTGTTGCGATTGCAGAAGGGCGGATTGCATTTGTCGGGCCAGACGCATCGCATTGCATGGGACCAAACACACAGATCATCGACGCCCGTGGGCGTTATATCCTGCCCGGACTATGCGACGCACATATGCATATCGAATCCGGCATGCTCACCCCCGCCGAATTCGCCCGTGCCGTTATCCCTCACGGTACCACGAGCATGTTCACCGACCCGCATGAGATTGCCAATGTGCTTGGTCTTGAAGGCGTGCGCATGATGCATGACGAAGCGATGATGCAGCCGGTCAATATCTTCACCCAAATGCCCTCCTGCGCGCCATCCGCGCCGGGGTTGGAAACGACGGGGTATGAAATCACGCCCGAAGATGTGACTGAAGCGATGAGCTGGCCAGGCGTCATCGGGTTGGGTGAAATGATGAACTTCCACGGCGTGATCCATGGCGATCCCAAAATGCTGGCTGAGATTGCAGCCACGCAAAGGGCGGGCAAAACCGTGGGCGGACATTACGCTTCGCCTGATTTAGGGTCTGATTTTGCAGCTTATGTGGCTGGCGGCCCGGCGGATGATCATGAAGGCACGTGCGAAGCTGACGCGATCGCACGTGTACGGCAGGGAATGCGGTCGATGATGCGCCTGGGCTCGGCCTGGTACGATGTCGAAAGCCAGATCACTGCTGTGACCGAGAAGGGGCTGGACCCGCGCAACTTCATTCTGTGTACCGATGACTGTCACTCGGGAACCTTGGTCAACGAAGGGCATATGAACCGCGTGGTGCGCCACGCGATTGCTTGCGGATGCGACCCGCTGATCGCTCTGCAAATGGCAACGATCAATACAGCCACACATTTCGGGCTGGAACGCGAAATCGGATCGGTCACGCCGGGACGGAGGGCGGATATCGTTCTCAGCTCTGACCTGACCGAGTTGCCGATCGAGATAGTGATTGCCCGTGGGAACGTGGTCGCAGAAAACGGCGTGATCGCTGTAGACTGCCCGCATTTTAACTGGCCCGAAAAAGCTCGCAACACCGTTCACTTGGGGCACGACCTGAGCTCGGCCGATTTTGAGATCAAGGCGCCGAACGGGGCGAACCGGGTGCAGGCCAATGTCATAGGCGTGGTGGAGAACCAGGCCCCGACCAAAGCGCTGAAAGCCGAACTGCCAATCATTGGCGGGCTGGTCGAAGGCGAAGGAGATGTCTGTCAGATCGCTCTGGTCGAGCGGCATCGCGCGACGGGCGGTGTAACGAATGCTTTTGTCTCGGGTTTTGGCTATCAGGGCAAGATGGCCATGGCCTCAACCGTGGCGCATGACAGCCACCATATGATCGTTGTCGGCACGGATCGGGAACAGATGGCGCTGGCCGCCAACCGTCTGGCCGAAGTGGGCGGCGGCATCACCCTCTTCCGTGACGGGCAAGAACTGGCGCTGGTGGAATTGCCGATTGCGGGCCTGATGTCTGACAGCCCCGCCGCGGAGGTAGCAGCCAAGGCCGACAAAATGGTGCAAGCCATGCAAGACTGCGGGTGCAACCTGAACAACGCCTATATGCAGCACTCTTTGCTGGCACTGGTCGTGATCCCCGAGCTCAGGATCTCGGATCTCGGGCTGGTAGACGTGCGAACTTTCGAAAAAATCGATCTTCTGGAACCTTTGGCATGACGACACTCCTGACCCCCGAAACACTAGCGCCAGAGCAATTTACCGATCCGGCAGCCGCCGTCGCCCGGTTGGAAGAACTTTACACGCAAGCCACAGAATTCCTGTGCGACAGCTTTTCAAAAGCGATGCAGGAAGGTGCGCCATCCGCGCGATACAGAGCCTATTACCCTGAAATTCGCATTCGAACCTCGACCTACGCACAGGTCGACAGCCGCCTGAGTTTTGGTCACGTCTCAGAGCCCGGCGTCCATGCCACCACCGTGACACGGCCCGATTTGTTCCGGTCTTACCTGACCCAGCAGATTGCTTTGTTGATCAAGAATCACGGCCAGCCGGTGACAATTGCGGCGTCAGATACGCCTATCCCCGTACATTTCGCCGTGGCGAACAATTCTGATCTGGTTGTGCCACATCAGGGTGCGGCCGCGTTCACCCTGCGCGATGTGTTTGACGTTCCTGATCTGAGCACCACCAACGACGATATCGTCAATGGTGTGCATGATCACGAGGACACTGTTGGGCCCTTGTCCCTGTTTACCGCCCAGCGCGTGGACTATTCGCTGGCCCGCCTGGCGCACTACACGGCGACGGATGCGAGCCACTTCCAGAATCACGTGCTGTTCACGAACTACCAGTTCTATGTCTCGGAGTTCGAAAACTACGCCCGCGAGCAATTGGCAGACCCCGCCAGCGGCTATACCAGCTTTGTCTCAACCGAAAATGCCGAGATCACGGACTCCAAAGCGACGATTGAACAGCCGCTGAAACTGCCGCAGATGCCGACCTATCACCTCAAGCGTAAAGACGGCTCCGGAATTACCCTGGTGAATATCGGTGTTGGCCCGTCCAATGCAAAAACCGCAACAGACCATATCGCGGTGTTGCGCCCACATGCCTGGTTGATGGTTGGCCATTGCGCGGGTTTGCGCAACACGCAGGCTCTGGGGGATTTCGTACTGGCCCATGCCTATCTGCGTGACGACAAGGTTCTGGATGACGATCTGCCGGTCTGGGTTCCGATCCCGCCGCTGGCCGAGATACAGGTAGCACTGGAACGGGCCGTGGCCGAAGTGACCAAGCTGGAAGGTTATGAACTGAAGCGGATCATGCGGACAGGCACCGTAGCCTCGGTCGATAATCGCAACTGGGAATTGCGCGATCAAACAGGCCCGGTCCAGCGCCTCAGCCAATCCCGGGCGATTGCGCTTGATATGGAAAGCGCCACCATCGCCGCAAATGGCTATCGCTTCCGCGTACCCTACGGCACTTTGCTGTGTGTTTCAGACAAACCGCTGCATGGAGAATTGAAGTTGCCGGGTATGGCGTCGTCCTTTTATACCACTCAGGTCAGCCGTCATCTGGCCATCGGCATCAAGGCGATGGAACACTTGCGCGGTATGCCACTAGAGCGGTTACACAGCCGGAAATTGCGTTCGTTTGACGAAACAGCCTTCCTCTGACGCAAAAAAGCAACGTTTTCCCCATATTTTTAGGGGTTTCAGCGCTACTATTCGTTGTGTTCGACCACAATATCCCGTTACAGTTACGCGGTGAGGCCCTATAGATCGGGCACGTTAAGGAGACCAAGAAATGGCAAAGCCTATGACTAAGACTCAGCTGGTTGCTGCTCTCGCTGAGGAAATGGGAACCGACAAGAAGTCGGCGAACGCCGCGCTTGAGGCCGTAACCGGCCTGATCACACGCGAAGTTTCTGCCGGTGGCGCAGTCACCCTGCCCGGTGTCGGCAAAATCTACTGCCGCGAGCGCCCCGAGCGTCAAGTCCGCAACCCGGCCACTGGTGAGACCTTCACCAAAGAAGCCGACAAGGTTGTGAAAATGACCATCGCGAAAGCGTTGAAGGACAGCGTGAACGGCTAAGTTCCGTCTTTTCGACATGATCAAGGGCCGCCGTTCGGGGGCCCTTTTTCTTTATTCGCCAAATCAATCCAGCTAAATCACTCAGAAACGCAGGCGGAAGTGTCACTGCTTGCGCAACATATATACTATCATCGGATTGCCTTGTCTGGCACGATCACGGAATCATGTGCTTTTGAGGGGCTGACTCACTTTTTGTTTTCAAAACGGGAAGGAACAAATTTTGGCCTCCGCTTACACGTTTGAAACCAAAAGACTACGTGTTCAAGCTTGGAGTCCATCATCGTTGCCTTCAATCGGCACGCTTGAGTTTCGCGAGGAATTTTCGCCGCTACTTTCACCAGCAGTTCTAAAACACCTGCCCAATGCCTTGCAGCTCTCGGATTCTGAAAACGCGATTGAGCGCTGGCTGGAAGAAAGGGTGGTGGAATCTGATCTACTAACCGTCCGCGACAGCAAAGGAATACTGATCGGCCTTCTGATCCTGGCCCAACTTCCAGAGCAGGAGACTTTGGTAACGGTGCATGTCGGATATCTTTTTTCCGAAGCCGCTTGGGGACGGGGATACGCGACGGAACTGATTGCCGGTTTGATCGATTGGTACCGTGACACGCGGACCTCTGTCCTGATTATCGGCGGGGTCGAAAAAGGGAATGCAGCATCGGCCAGAGTGCTGCAAAAGAACGGCTTTGAAAGGATGAAAGACTGTTCCGATCCGGAAACTGACATGTTCAGCAAACGCATAACAGAACATTCCTAGCACTCATTCTTCTGCGACAAGCAAGGTTCCAAAGGCAAACCCGAAAGGCCGAGTCGGAAGGCATCCTTGTCACAAAACGGGCACCAGCATGGGCGCCCGTTTACTTTATTCAACGGTCAAATCAGTGAACCGTTTCGATCTTATGGAAATCCATATCCTGACCTTCAGGCATGGAGTCGATGCTCAGCACCTCATTGCGTTTGGTGATCAGGATATAGACCACGCAGGCCAGATAAAGCCCGACAACAATGGCCCCGATCCACTGGATCTGCAGCCACTGGCTTTGGAACAGCAGCGTCAGCATGAACAACATTGCAACATTGCCCGCCACGTACACCGCCTTACCAAACCGTTCGACCGTCAGGTTCAGGTTGTCAGTGTACAGACGGATCAGCGAGTCCAACGAGTTGATCACAAAAGTCACGCCCACGATTACCATGGCAATGTTGGTAATACCTGCGGTGCTGATGCCGTTCAGATGGTAATAATAAAGAACGGTGAACCAGATCCCCAGCGGGATCGACGGGAAGATCAGCAGCGCGGCCAGCAACTGCCACGTGGTCAAACCGCCTACGAAGCGCGAGGTGAATTGGCCGATCATGATCGACCAAGCAAACCACCAGAACAGGTAGAATGCGTGATAGTCGGTCAGCGGCAGGACAAATTTGTGCAGGTTGGCGAAATAGGCCCCGATATTGCTGCCGGTTTCCACAAAGCCAGTCACGCCCATGCCTGCAGCGGCCCACATGCCCAGGATCAATGCCAGGAACAGGAACGTCGATCCAACCGACAGGATGCGCACGTACTTCAAGTCAGTGGATGAGTAGGCTGCTGCCAGAATGACAACGAAAACAATGATGTAGAAGGTGGTTACAACGGACTCCCCGTCTCCGACCTCAGGCAGGTAACCGGGCAGGTAGATCAGGAACAGGCTGGCGGTGAAGGCGCAGGTGCCGATGATGACCACGTTGTTGATCAGCTTGACCAGCGGGATTTCAAAGAACTTCACGCGCGGTTCGATGACGCAGAAATAGAAGGCTGTCAGGAAGTAGAATGCCCAGATCAGGAAACCCCAGAACCCGAATTCGATCGCCAGCGGGTTGGCAAAGGCATAGGCCGGATCCTCGGTATAGCCGCCGAATTCAGTCAGTGGGAACATGATCAAGCCAACATCCAGACCGGATGTGAACAGGATCGCGATGAACGTGAATAGATGAACCGGTGTCACGCCAACACAGCGCAAGTTCCACCATTTCACGACGAAGAAAGCGACCAGGCCTAATGCCAGCAGGACGCCAAAAGATAGAATGTACTCCAGAAGCACCGACAAACCTCCCTTGTTTGGTCAGATCGAAGAGCGGATAACTTTTATTGGTCAGTCAATCAATAAAAACATACCGACGCCTTTCCTTGCATCACGGATGTTTCTTTTTTGACGCGCGGCGCTTGCGACCCATCGGAAAATCGGGAACAGTCCGCGCAAACTGACAGGGGGTCTTCATGGATCTGCGCGCAATAGCCATGGGGCTGACATTTGCCCTGATCTGGTCCTCTGCCTTTACATCGGCGCGGATCATCGTGGCAGATGCCTCTCCTTTGTTTTCGCTGGCCTTGCGGTTTCTGATCTCCGGTGTTCTGGGGGTCATGATTGCCCGCGCGATGGGGCAAAGTTGGAACCTGACCCGAAATCAATGGCGTGCCACGATCCTGTTCGGAATCTGCCAAAATGCCCTGTATTTGGGCCTGAACTTCTACGCGATGCAAACGGTCGAAGCCTCGGTCGCGTCCATTATCGCATCCACTATGCCCTTGTTGGTGGCACTGGCAGGTTGGCTGATGTTCGGGGATAAGCTGCGCCCGCTTGGTGTATTGGGTCTGTTCGCCGGTTTCGCCGGAGTCGCCCTTATTATGAGCAGCCGGATCAGCGCGGGCGTCGATATGTTCGGGGTTGCACTATGCGGTGCGGGGGCGCTTGCTTTGACTTTTGCTACGCTTGCGGTTCGCGGTGCGACGTCTGGCGGTAACTTCATGATGGTCGTTGGCTTGCAGATGCTGGTAGGCTCAGTCGCGCTGTTCCTGGCCGCTCCGATCTTTGAGACCATCTACATTCACCCGACACTTCCGCTGGCGCTGGCGTTCATCTACACAACCCTTTTCCCCGGATTGCTGGCCACATTGATCTGGTTCCTACTATTGGATCGGATCGGAGCCATTCGGGCCGCCACTTTCCACTTTTTGAACCCTGTATTCGGGGTCACGATCGCGGCGATCCTGCTGGGCGAAAAGCTGGGTGCGATGGACGCGGTCGGCGTTGCCGTCACGACCCTTGGCATTCTTGCGGTTCAGATTTCACGACAGGGCGCTCAGGGCAGCAAGGCCTCGACCTGAGACAACAGTTTACGGGAATCGGGTTTGGCGTTCGACCCATAGGTCGCAACCACTTCCCCTTCAGAATCGATCAGGATCTTGTTGAAGTTCCATTTGGGCGTGAAACCGGTCCGGGCGGCAACGGCTTTGTAGAACGGATGGGCGTCTGCGCCTTTCACCGGAGTGATGTCCGTCATCGGCAGGGTCAGCCCATAGTTCATCTCACAAAACTGTTTAACCTCATCTGCCGATTCCAGCTCCTGATTGAATGAATCCGACGGCACCGCAAGAACGACCAGACCTTTGCCGGAATAGGTCTCATGCACCTTTTGCAGAGCCGCGTATTGTCCCGTGAATCCACAATGCGACGCGGTGTTGACCACCAGTACAGGCTGGCCGTGCCAATCTTCGATGGCCAATGTGCCTCCGTCGATCGAGTTGAACTCGCCGGTCAGCGGCGCGGCTTGAACGGCACGACCCAATAAAACCAAGGCAGTCAAAAACAGCAATCTGATCATGTCTTGTTCTCCCTTTAAGTCTGATACGCGGATCGGCACTCATCAGATCACTTGCACGAGTGCGAGAGCGGTTTGAAATATCACTTTGCATTCCACTCTTAAGCCCCCAGATAATGGCGCAAACAAAAAATTCAGCCGGAGGATTCATGACACGCTTTACCAAAGACCCCACGGCCATCGCTGCGCTTTCGCCCGAAGAGTTTCACGTCACGCAACGCAATGGTACCGAACGTCCGGGCACCGGGAAATATCTGAATAACAAGGAACCAGGCATCTACGTGGACATCGTATCAGGTGAGCCGCTTTTTGCCTCGGCCCACAAGTACGAGTCCGGTTGCGGCTGGCCCAGTTTCACCAAACCGATCATCCATGAGCATGTGGAAGAGTTTCGTGATACAACGCATGGTATGATCCGGACCGAGGTTCGCTCGAAACACGGCGACAGCCATCTGGGACATGTCTTCCCCGACGGCCCACGTGAACATGGCGGACTGCGCTACTGCATCAACTCAGCCTCGCTCAGATTCATCCATCGAGACGAGATGGAAGCAGAAGGCTATGGCGAATATTTGATTCATGTGGAGGACATCTGATGACCGAACAACGCGCTGTACTGGCCGGAGGCTGCTTTTGGGGGATGCAGGACCTGATCCGCAAACTACCAGGCGTTTCACGCACCCGTGTCGGCTACACCGGTGGCGATGTGCCCAACGCGACCTATCGCAACCACGGCACCCACGCCGAAGGGATTGAGATTTGGTTCGATCCGTCGCAAACCAGCTATCGCGACCTGCTGGAGTTCTTCTTCCAGATCCATGACCCAACAACAGTGAACCGTCAGGGCAATGACCGCGGCATGAGTTATCGATCCGCGATCTATTACGTGGACGACACGCAAAAACAGGTCGCTGTCGATACCATTGCCGATGTGAACGCCAGCGGATTGTGGCCCGGCAAAGTCGTAACCGAAGTCGAACCCGTCGGAGACTTCTGGGAGGCAGAGCCAGAGCATCAGGATTATCTGGAGCGCATCCCGAACGGCTATACCTGCCATTTCCCGCGTCAAGATTGGGTCCTGCCCAAGCGTGCCAGCGCTGCAGAGTAATGCACCACCTACCCGGCCCCTCTGAACATTTCAGAGGGGCTAGCCTGCCGCCACCCGCGGTCGCCCACTTGCCTCGACCGTAATCATGGCCTCGACAAAAACATCCTTGGCCTCGACCCGCGCCGTTTTGATATCACGCTCAACGATCACCCGGATATCTTCCGCGCCAGCTTCTCTTACCGCGCCCTCAGCCTCGGATCTGAGAACACGCTCCAACAAATCCAGGGCCTCCTCAGACGCCGCGAAATCCTGCGGTCCGTCCCCCAGATGCACACGATACCGACCCTCAGACGGAGATGTGACAGTCCCCGAACGCCGCATGGTCAGCCGGCCAACAACAGCTCCGATTGCATTGGCCACACCCGCGTGTTCCGGCAGGATCATGCGACAATGCAAGCGCTCACCAACTGCAGGGTAATAGCTGGGGGCTGACGCCCCAAGACCGACTACATCTACATTCAAAGCAGCACTCAGCGACAGCAAACCACGATGCTGAGCCAGTCCGCGTTGGGTCAGCACATGGCGCGCCAAGTCATGTGGCGGCAGGCCAAACCCGTCCTGCTCTTCGTCAAAAGCAGCCTCTAACAAGGTCAAACTGGTCTGTTCCGTCAATTGATCCACGATCATCTGCGCCAATGCTTCAGGCGAATTTGCCAGCATGTCCCCGGAGCCGACCCGTTTACGCGCCACCAGTTCCAAGGCCTTGCGCGCCGCCTCGACGTCCCAAGCATCGACCCGCCCTAACACATGACTCGCATCCGATGGCGTCACGCCCGAGACCTGAACGATCCCGCGATCGACCAAGCGGTTCAGTGCGCCATTCTCCATCCGAGACCGCAACAATGCGCCAAGAGGCAGAACCTGATCGCCCAGACGCTCCAACAGAATCTCTTCCCGTGCGCCGATACCATCGGCATGGATGCCGGGGACTTGGCGCACAAATCGGGTGTCATGCTCGCCCACTGTTGTGGCCCGCAATTGTTCGTCCAGAATGGCGTGAACAACCTCAGGGGCTTCTGCTGCGATCAAAGACACGGGCAGAACACGCCGTGGCCCCAGAAACACACCGCCCTGCAACCCCTCAGCCACCACATGAACCTGGCTGTCGCCGCCCAGACCATGGGTGCGCATCGCCACAGCCTCGACCATGGTTCGAAACCCACCAACCTGCGCACCGGCCGGATCAATTGCAGGCTTGCCATCCCGGATCAGCGCCACATCGGTTGTGGTTCCCCCAATGTCGGACACCAGCGCATTGTCGGCCCCGGTCAGCCACCGCGCGCCCACAATCGAGGCCGCCGGTCCACTGAGAATCGTCTCAATCGGACGTTCTCGCGCCTGCTCGGCGCTCATCAATGCGCCATCGCCGCGCACCACCATCATCGGGGCCGAGATCCCCAAGGCACGCAATTGATCTTGCGCCCGACCGATCAGACGGTCGATCATGCCGATCAGCCGCGCATTCAGAACAGCCGTCACAGCGCGTTTCGGACCGTTCAACTTGGCCGACAGGTGGTGCGAGCATGTCACCGGCGCGCCGGTCTTTTCCGATACGATCCGCGCCGCCTCCAGCTCATGCGTCGGATTACGGGTTGCGAACTGAGCCGCAATAGCAAAGCCCGAAATCCCTTTATGAGTGTCTAAAAACGCCTCCAGAACGGCGGCATCCAGTGGCGCGGCCTCGCCTCCGGAATGTGTGTGACCACCCGCAATCACAAGGGCCGGGTCGTCCTTTAGTGCGTCCTTCAAGCCATGCTTTTGCAGATCGCTGTCCTTGAACCCGATATAGATCAGAGCCACGCGCCCACCCTGCCCCTCGACCAGGGCATTTGTGGCCAGTGTAGTGGACAATGACGCCATAGCGATCTGATCCGGTGCAACCTGCGCCTCTTCCAGCACAGACGAAATCGCATTGCCTACGCCAATTGCCAAATCCGCGCGTGTGGTCAGAGACTTGGCCGAAGCAATCACCTCTTTCTCATCCCGGATCAACACCGCGTCGGTATAGGTCCCGCCTGTATCCACCCCCAAAGACAGCGTCATCGGGTCCTCCTTACTGTTCGCTGCGAATGGGTGTAGCGGTTATGCGCGACGCGTCCAGCCTGTTTGCGGCATTTATGACAGCTGTTCCACCGCCCAGCGCGCCGCATCGGCCACGGTAGGGTCCGGGTCTTCCGTCAGCGCCTGAGCGACAGACCTCAAACCCGGCTGCCCCGAGTTTCCAATGGCATAAAGCACATTCCGCACGAATCGATCACGTCCGATGCGTTTGATGGGGGAACCTGAAAACTTCGCGCGAAAACACGCATCATCCAGCGCGGCCAATTCGGCCAGGGCAGGCGCTTTCAGATCGTCCCGGGCGGCATAACGTATGTCACTTGCGGCAACGGCAAACTTGTTCCAGGGACAAGCCGCCAAGCAATCATCGCAACCATAGATCCGGTTGCCCAACTTCTCACGCAGCTCAGTCTCCACCGGACCTTTATGTTCAATGGTCAGATACGATATGCACCGCCGCGCATCCAACTGATACGGGGCTGGAAATGCATCGGTCGGGCAGCTGTCCAAGCAAGCGCGACACGAGCCACAGTGGTCTACTTCCGGTTCGTCCGACGGTAGCTCAATTGTTGTAAAAACAGAGCCTATAAAAGCCCAATTTCCCCATTCACGACTCACAAGATTGGTGTGTTTACCCTGCCATCCAAGACCTGCCGCGTGCCCCAAAGCCTTTTCCGGGACCGGCGCGGTGTCGACAAAAACCTTCACCTCACCCCCGGATTCAGAAATCAGCCACCGCGCCAATCGCTTGAGCCGTTTCTTGACCAGATCATGGTAATCCTTGTTTTGCGCATAAACCGAAATCGCACCCCGGTCCGGGTGATTCAGAACCCCTGTCGGATCATGCTCTGGCGTGTAACTTTCGGCCAACATGATCACTGACCGCGCCTCGGGCCATAGGGCAGCCGGATCAGCGCGCCAATGCACGCGCTCGGCCATCCACCCCATCTGCCCATGATATCCAGCATCCAAAAACGCCCCCAGGCGCTCGGGCACTTGTGGAACATCCCACGGACGACACACACGACAGGCCACAAACCCCTCTGCCAGAGCTTGTAGCACCAACTTTTCCTTAAGATCCGGTCCGCTCTTCATCTGGCCAAAAGTATCCTCGGGGGGAATCGCGCACCGGCGCGATGGGGGGCAGAAAGCCCCCCCAGTTGCACCCTATCAGAAATCCAGATCGGCGTAATGAGCCGGTGGTCGAAACCCTGGCACCTGATCCGCTAGAATCGACCGAAACGCCGGGCGCGATTTGATTTTCGCGTACCAGTCCTTGACCACGTGACTGCGATTCCAATCCACATCCGAAATATAATCTAGCGCCGACAAATGCGCCGCAGCCGCGAAATCAGCCAATGTCATCTGATCCCCGGCCAGCCAACGGCGGTGATCCAGCAGCCACGCCATGTAATCCAGATGATACTTGATCGCCTTGGCACCCTGTTTGACATTCTTGCTGTCCGGGTATCCTTGTCCCATCACCTTCTTGTTCACCCGCTCATACAGCAGCTTCGATGTCACCTCGTGATGGAACTTGTCATCAAACCAGCCCACAAGCCGCCGGACTTCAAAGCGGGCTTCGGGGTTTTTCGGCATCAAAGGCGGTTCAGGACGGGTTTCCTCGATGTACTCGCAGATTGCTGCGCTTTCCGACATGATTTGCCCATCCAGACGCAGCACCGGCACTTTACCCGCCGGGTTGCGGCGCAGAAAGTCCGGATCCTGTTCCCAGTATCGCTCCTCGACCAATTCAACCTCGATCTTCTTCTCTCCCAGAGACAAACGGACCTTGCGGCAATACGGTGAGAGGGGAACGTGAAACAGACGCGCCATGGGCTTCCAATCGAACCAGTGAGTACCCGACTGATTTAGCCCTTGAGGGCGACGGGTTTCAATCCTCGAAACAATTTGCGCGACCATCTGCGCGGATGGTGGCCGCCCCATCCAGAATCGCAGCCGCACGCCTGCGCGTGCGCACGCTTGGATCCGTGACCGAACGATTGCGCGGGGATGGCAGAATGGCAGCAATCCGCGCCGCCTGAACCGAGGTCAACTGCGCAGCACTTCTGTTGAAGTAACGCTGCGCTGCAGCCTCGACGCCAAACACGCCATTCCCGGTTTCTGCAACGTTCAGATAGACCTCAAGAATGCGCTGCTTGCTCCAGAAAATCTCAACCACCGGGGTGATCGAGGTTTCCATCGCTTTTCTGACCCAACTGCGCCCCTGCCATAGGAACACGTTTTTCACCACCTGTTGCGTGATGGTCGATGCACCACGATTGCCGCCACCCTCAAGCGCGTCACGGATGGCCTCGACATCGAAGCCCCAGTGCAGACAGAAATTCGCATCTTCCGCAGCAACCACTGATCGCGCCATAATTGGAGAGATGTCTTCAATCTGGACCCACTCGCGTTCAACCTTGCCCAACCGCCGCCATTCCGACCAGATCGTGTGGGTTACCGGGGGGTTCACAACTGAGTAGAGCAAGACCAGCGCCAGAACGACCCCCACAACCGCAAGAACGGCGAGTGTCATCCAACGGCGAATCTGCTGCGCCACTGGTGTTTTCTTCCTGGATGCCTTTTTTTTCTTACCGCCTGATGTGCGGGCTGCTTTCTTCGCCATGTTTCAGCTATACGACGCGTCGTCAGGGTTTGAAACGGCCTAAATTGCGAAGGCGCGTGCCTCGCGCGGATGAATTACCGGACGCGCGGTTTCCAGCGACATCGGGTCCGTCCCGGCCAGTTCGGGAAACAGATGCAGCACTTCGCTTTGCGTTTCACGATCCGAGGCCGACAACGCATGCCCAGGATAGTAGCTTTCGCTTTTCGCTCCGTTGGCGAAGACGATCTCATGTTGCTTGAACAAGAGGTGGAAATACTCGATTTCACCGCCTTCGACCCGTGTTACCGTGTCGCCATTGACAAGGGTGTGTGCCGGAACCAGCGCTTCGGCATGGCCGAACAGGTATGACGCCTGCCAGTCTTCAACCAGCATCCGATGCTGAGGTGATACCAGCAAAGGGCGATCCAGACCAAACACACCGGCGTCCAACCGGATTGGGGCCAGTTTACCTTCCGCAGCAACCACTGAGCGTCCGACCCAGATCAAAGGCTGCGGCCCGTGATCCACCGTTATGACCATGTCGCCAGCTTTCAGATCTTCCACCGCGCATTCGCCTTCGGGGGTCGCGATCATAGTTCCAGATGTGAAACACGGAGGGCCAAGGCTTCCGACCGGCAGCGGGCCTTGTGTGTTAACAAACGTGGTTGATACGAGTGTTCCTGGCTGCAACACCTGCCCGTCCGTCGGGGTGAAAACCCGAGATCCGTCAGCCAGATAAAATGTTGTTCCTACATAGGTAACATTCCCAACGCCTGACACGTTGACTGTTACAGTGTCTCCGGGCCAGGAATTCGTGACATCCTGGCCGTTGACCGTATCTCCACTGGGCGCGTCAATTTCGCCGTCATCATTTACATCTGTCAGATCCAGACTGGTGACCGTGATCGCAGTCCCCGCCGGAGGAGGATTCGCAGGATCGAAGGTATAAAACTGATCGCGATACGTTGTTGGCATCAAACTGTCCCCATTTTCACACCATACAGCCGCTTCAACGGTCGATGGCTTTCGTTGGAACGTGGAGGGAGATTGGCGAAATTCACGTGTTCAGGCAAGAATCGCGCAAAAACAGCGTAAACAAACCAAGCCCCGCGTGGTGGAAATGACACGCGGGGCTAGTTTTTCGTGCGTTTCAGCCTGCGAAGCTTCGCGGAAGACTTTATTCCGCCGGAACTGCGGTGGCTTCGGTGGTTAGCGGATGACTCAGCTTGTTCAGCATCTCTTTGGGACAAACCTGAAGGAATTTCCCTTTTTCCACATCCCAGTGTTGCAGGATATCTGCGGCTTTCCGGCTATAGGTCTCCTCAGCGTGGCGTGTGATGAGCATTTTCAACTGCTCCTCCCAATGCGCGACTAAAACCGGGCAGGTGACCAGTGTTTCATTGTTCATCAACGCTTCGGCTTTGCCTTCGGGATCGTAAAGATAGGCCATGCCACCGGTCATACCAGCACCAAAGTTGGCGCCGATAGTACCAAGAATCACGGCCACACCGCCCGTCATGTATTCACACCCGTTCGAACCGCAGCCTTCGACCACAACTTTTGCACCCGAGTTACGCACGGCGAACCGCTCACCTGCGCGACCTGCCGCGAACAGGTGTCCATCTGTGGCCCCATACAGGACTGTGTTGCCGATGATCGTGTTCTCATCCGCCTTCAGCGGGCTGACCTGCGGCGGGCGCACAACAATCGTACCGCCCGACAGACCCTTGCCAACATAATCGTTGGCGTCGCCTGACACTTCCAGTTTCAGTCCCGGAGCAGCGAATGCCCCCAAAGACTGACCAGCGGAGCCCTGAAGCTTCACATGTAGGTGGTCGTCCTGGAACGTGTTCCGCATACCAAAGTTCTGCACGATATGGCTGGAAACACGGGTGCCAACGGTCCGATGCGTGTTCTGCACCGCATAGGACAGCTGCATCTTTTCACCGTCTTTCAGGAACCGGGCCGCATCGCGGACAATCTCGGCGTCCAGTGTATCCGGTACCGCGTTGCGATCTTTGTCACGGTTGTAGACGATGTCATGCGCACCATCGACCGTGATCAGCAGCGGATTGAGATCCAGATCATCCAGATTCGCCGAACCACGGCTGACCTGCGCCAGCAGATCAGCCCGGCCGATGATCTCGTCAATCGACCGCGCGCCGAGGCTGGCCAGCAGTTCGCGCACTTCCTGCGCGTAGAAGGTGATCAGGTTGACGACCTTGTCCGCGTTACCGGTGAACTTGGCGCGCAGGCTTTCGTCCTGTGTGCAGACGCCAACCGGGCAGGTATTCGACTGGCACTGACGCACCATGATACAACCCATAGCGATCAAGGCGGCGGTGCCGATGCCGTATTCTTCGGCCCCCATCATCGCGGCCATAACAATGTCACGTCCGGTGCGCAGGCCACCGTCGGTCCGAAGGGTCACACGGTCGCGCAGGTTGTTCATCGCCAGAACCTGATGCGCTTCGGTCAGGCCCATCTCCCACGGAAGACCGGCATATTTGATTGAGGTCGCGGGTGACGCGCCCGTACCGCCATTGTGACCCGAAATAAGGATAATATCCGCTTTCGCCTTGGCCACACCGGCCGCAATCGTGCCCACGCCCGAGGACGCTACTAGCTTGACCGTCACTTTGCAGCGCGGGTTGATCTGCTTGAGGTCATAGATCAGCTGCGCCAGATCCTCGATCGAGTAGATGTCGTGGTGCGGCGGCGGCGAGATCAGCGTCACGCCTTTTGTCGAATGCCGCAGACGCGCGATCAGGTCGGTAACTTTCATGCCAGGCAACTGGCCACCCTCACCGGGTTTCGCGCCTTGGGCGACCTTGATCTCAAGCTCTTCACACTGGTTCAGGTATTCGGCGGTTACACCGAACCGGCCCGAGGCCACCTGTTTGATCTTGGCAGAAGGGTTATCGCCATTGGGCTCTGGCACGAAATGCGCGGGGTCTTCGCCGCCCTCGCCCGAGTCCGATTTCGCGCCGATCCGGTTCATCGCCACGTTCAGCGTCTTATGCGCCTCAGGCGACAGCGCCCCCAGCGACATACCCGGCGTGACAAAGCGTTTGCGGATGGAGGTAATCGACTCGACCTCTTCAATCGGCACCGGCTTGCTAAGCGGTTTGAAATCCATCAGATCGCGCAGGTGGATCGGCGGGTTTGACTGCATCTTCGCCGAATACTGCTTCCACAACTCGTAAGAGGCGCGGTTACAGGCCATCTGCATCATGTGCATCGAGGTCGCTTCCCACGCGTGGGTCTCACCCGATTTCCGCGCTTTGTAGAAACCACCGATGGGCAATACATCCAAGCCGCCGTCCCAAGCCTTGGCGTGGGTTTCCTCCAACTTGGCCTGAATACCGGTCACACCGATTCCCGAGATCCGGCTGGTCATGCCCGGGAAATACTCGGCCACCATCGCACGGCTGAGGCCCACGGCCTCAAAGTTCAGACCGCCACGATAAGACGAGATCACCGAAATCCCCATCTTGGCCATGATCTTGAGCAAACCCTGGTCGATGGCTTCACGATACCGTGCGACGTTTTCGGTCAGGGTGCCGTCCAGCAGGCCGCGGCCAATGCGGTCAGCAAGCGAATCCTCGGCCAGATAAGCGTTCACTACAGTCGCACCGCATCCAATCAGGACGGCAAAGTAATGCGGGTCGACACATTCTGCAGAACGTACGCTCAGGGAACAGAATGTGCGCAGACCCTGGCGAGTCAGATGCGAGTGAACCGCGCTGGTCGCCAGGATCATGGGCATTGCTATCCGACCAGCGCCCGAGCTCATGTCAGACAGGACGATATGCCCTGCACCGGACCGCACGGCTTCTTCTGATTCGGCTCTAACACGAGCCAAAGCGGTACTCAGCGCGCCGCGACCGGGTTCAAAGCTGCAATCGATTTCCGCCAGCGGGGCATCAAAGCTCTCGACCAGCTTGTCCCACTGCGCGTTGCCGACAAAGGGGCTTTCCAGAACCACGATCTCGGTCTGGCTGCTGTCTTCGTCCAACACGTTCTTGAGGTTGGCAAAGCGTGTCTTCAGCGACATCACGCGGTATTCACGCAAGCTGTCGATTGGAGGGTTGGTGACCTGGCTGAAGTTCTGGCGGAAGAAATGGCTGAGCGGGCGGTATTGCTTGGACAGAACCGCAGACGGTGTGTCGTCCCCCATGGAAGCCAGCGCTTCTTTGCCGTCTTCAGCCATCGGAGTCAGGATTTGCTCCAGCTCCTCAACCGAATAACCCGCCGCGATCTGACGCTTGCGCAGCTCTTCACCCGCGAAGATTGGAGCCTCAGTTACGCCCGCCAGCGTGTTGTCCAGATCGTTGATCTTGCCGACCCATTCACCAAACGGCAACGCTCGCGCCAGTTTGTTCTTGATCTGGGTGTCGCGATACAGCTTGCCCTTCTTCATATCCACAGCCAGCATCTGACCAGGACCAAGCGCGCCTTTTTCGGTTACGGAGGCTTCGTCGATCGGGACCATGCCGGCCTCAGAGCCCGCAATCACCAGACCATCGCCAGTCACCACGTAACGCATCGGGCGCAGACCGTTCCGGTCCAGACCGGCGCAGACCCAGCGACCATCGGTCATGGCCAGCGCGGCGGGGCCGTCCCATGGTTCCATCACCGAGTTGCAGTAGGAATACATGTCACGCCAGGCTTGCGGCAGTTCGACCGCCTGTTTGGACCAGCTTTCCGGCACCAACATGGTTTTCGCCATCGGGGCCGAGCGGCCAGCACGCACCAGGACCTCAAAAACAGAGTCTAATGCAGCCGAATCCGATGATCCGCTCGCGATGATCGGTTTAATATCTTCCGCATAGTCGCCAAAACTGTCCGAAGTCATCCGGATCTCGTGGCTTTTCATCCAGTTGATGTTACCTCTCAGCGTGTTGATCTCGCCGTTATGGGCCAACATCCGAAACGGCTGGGCCAGCCACCATTGGGGGAAGGTGTTCGTAGAATAGCGCTGGTGATATATTGCAAACGCCGATTCAAAACGTTCATCCATCAGGTCGGGATAGAACACGGCCACCTGCTCGGCCAGCATCATGCCCTTGTAGATGATCGAGCGGCAAGACAATGACGCGAGATAAAGCCCCGAAATCCCCGCAGCAGCAGCGGCTTTTTCAATGCGACGGCGGATCACATAAAGCTCACGCTCAAATGTCTCTTCATCCACGCCTTTTGAGTTCGAAATCAGGATCTGCTCGATCTCGGGTCGCGTGGCGTTGGCTTTGTCGCCCAGACACGTCACATCGACCGGCACGTGACGCCAGCCATAGATGTAATAGCCCATGCGCAGCACTTCGGTTTCCACGATGGTCCGGCACTGTTCCTGTGCGCCAAAATCGGTGCGCGGCAGGAACACCTGTCCAACGGCGATCAGCTCATCCATATTGGGTTCGTGACCAGTGCGGCGTATCTGGTCATAGAAGAAAGGAGCTGGGATCTGCACGTGGATGCCCGCGCCGTCACCGGTTTTACCATCGGCATCAACCGCACCCCGGTGCCAAATCGCCTTGAGCGCATCGATCCCCGCGTCCACCACCTTGCGTGAAGGCTTGCCATCGACGGATACAACAAGGCCTACCCCGCAGGAAGAATGCTCTTCTTGCTCAGAATAGAGACCGTTTTCCGCCATCCATTTGCGCTTGGCTTCTTCGGCCCGCACCCAATCGGCATCATATTTGGTCATTGGCTGTCTCCTTCTTCCGGCTGGGCGTACATGACTTCGACCTCGGCTTTGGTCATCTGCCGGCGTTCGCCTGCGAACGCATACCCGTCGGGCTTTTTGTCGATATAAAGTTCCAGTTTCAGCGGATGGCCTGTGTCGTTGAACAGGCCCGCTGCCATTTGAGTATGTCCGTGCATCTCACCCGGAAGGGTGATCCGGTACCAAAGCGCCGAACCACAATCGGCACAAAAGGCACGCTCGGCCCAGTCGGATGAGGTATAGTTTTTGACCGGTCCCAACGCGGCGTATCCCGCTTCCGCCGGAAATGTCACCAACATCGAGCTGGTCCAGCGACGGCATTGGTCGCAATGGCATGCACCGAGTGCGTCCTTCGCCGGAGTGGCGGTTACAGTGACCGCGCCGCACATACATTGGCCTTGCAATTCGGGCATCGAACCCTCCTGTCGTTGGGCGTTGGGTTACTCGGCAGCGATAGCCGCCTTGGCGTTGAAACGGTCGATGATCGCGTCGGCACAGTCGCGACCGTCCCGGATCGCCCAAACCACAAGAGAGGCCCCGCGCACGATGTCACCGATGGCATAGACGCCGTCCATTTCGGTTTCACCAGTTTGGAACGCCGCCTTGACAGTGCCCCAGCGGGTCACGGGCAGATCTGGTTGGCCGAACAGAGCGGGCAGGTCTTCGGGCTCAAAACCCAGCGCCTTGATGACCAGATCGGCCTCTTCCACATAGTCCGCACCTTCGATGACCTCGGGAGCCTGACGACCCGACGCGTCGGGCTGCCCCAGACGCATCTTTTGCACCATCACGCCGGTGACCATATCATCACCGGTGAATCCTTTTGGCGCGCTGAGCCATTCAAAAACAACGCCTTCTTCCTCGGCATTTTGCGTTTCACGCTGCGAGCCCGGCATATTAACCCGGTCGCGGCGATACAGGCACTTGACCGAGGTCGCGCCCTGACGGATCGAGGTGCGCACGCAGTCCATGGCGGTATCACCGCCACCGACCACGACCACCTTTTTACCTTCGGCATTCAGGCGGCCATTGTCGAAATCTTCGACGACATCACCAAAACTTTTGCGATTCGAAGCTGTCAGGAAGTCTATTGCCTTTTCGATCCCGGCCAGACCGCTTCCCGGCATAGACAGGTCGCGGGACTTATACACGCCGGTTGCAACAATTACCGCGTCGTGCCGGGCACGAATTTCATCAAACTTGGTGGCGTCAACGTCACAATTCAGCTCGAACCGGACACCGCCGTCAGCCAAAAGGTCATTACGTCGTTGCACGATGTCCTTTTCAAGCTTGAAACCTGGAATGCCGTACATCAACAGGCCACCCGCACGGTCATGACGATCATAAACCGTCACCTGGATTCCGGCGCGGCGCAGCATATCCGCCGCAGCCAACCCACCGGGGCCACCTCCGATGATGCCCACGCTCTCGCTACGTTCTGCAGCGGGCGCGACAGGTTTCACCCAGCCTTTGTCCCAAGCAGTGTCCGTGATGTATTTCTCAATGGTGCCAATGGTGACTGTGCCGTGACCCGATTGCTCGATGACACAGTTGCCTTCGCACAAACGGTCTTGTGGGCAGATGCGTCCGCAGATCTCGGGGAAGGTATTTGTAGCCTGGCTTGTCTCATAGGCTTCTTCCAGGCGACCAGTAGCGGTCAGATGCAGCCAATCCGGAATATTGTTGTGCAACGGGCAATGTGACTGGCAATACGGCACGCCGCATTGGCTGCAGCGACTGGCTTGTTCGGCGGCTTTCTCGGCGGCGTACTCTGCATAGATTTCGTCAAAGTCTTCCTTGCGGTCGCTTGCAGCACGCTTTTCCGGCATGACACGGTCGATCTGCACAAATTTCAGCATCGGTTGCTTGGCCACGGGTCAGACTCCATGAATTGGCTTGGTCTGGTTTCTCTAAGGGATACGATAGGGGATTAAAAGTCAAATACACTGACCTAAATTGAGAAAGTTGGTTGCAGCGAGCTAAATTATTGAGAAATTCTTGATTTTTTAGCTCCGAATCGGACCTATATGTTCGCTTTCCTTTTCCCCACCACCCTTATACCCATAATTCGCAAGTATAATGTGACCGCAAATCGGCAGGGCAGATGAGTCTTTTCCACCTGATTCTCGTAGCAATCATTCAGGGAATCACTGAGTTTTTGCCCATTTCTTCATCCGGTCATCTGATCCTTCTGCCAAACCTCACGGGCCTTGAGGATCAGGGACAAGCCATAGATGTTGCGGTTCATGTAGGAACCCTGGGCGCGGTCGTTCTGTATTTCTGGTCGGACGTCAAACACGCCCTTGCCGGCCTGCCGCATGCCCTGATCGGCCGGACAGATACCGCACAAGCACGCCTGGCCCTGGGCCTGATCATCGCTACAATCCCGACCGTGATCGCAGGCTTGATCCTGCATCTGACAGGGTTGAGCGATGCCATGCGTTCGATCTCTGTAATCGGCTGGACCATGCTGGGATTCGGTCTGTTGCTGTATTGGATGGATCAGAAAGGCCCCCAAACCAAAGAAGCCGCCGATTGGGGGGTGCGCGATGCATTCATAATGGGGTTGTGGCAGATTCTTGCCTTGATCCCAGGTACTTCCAGATCCGGGATCACTATCACCGGTGCACGTCAATTGGGTTACACCCGAGAAGATGGCGCGCGGATTGCCATGCTGATGTCGATTCCGACGATTCTGGCATCTGGCACATTGCTGGCATTGGATGTGATACGCGACGCCGATGCGCAGCTGGCGCGCGACGGCGCCATTGCCGCAGCGTTTGCGTTTTTTTCCGCCCTTCTGGCGCTCAGCCTGATGATGCGGTTACTGCGCAGCGTTAGCTTCACGCCCTACGTCATCTACCGCGTCATTCTTGGCGCGATCCTGTTATTCATCGCCTACAGCTGATCAGTACGCAGGTTTTTGGCCGAATTCTGAATGTCGTCATACTGACCAGAGGGGCGGAACTTCCACAGGTATTCCGGCAGCACCGATTCCAGCGTGGCCGGCGTGATCCCGAGATCGGCAAAAGATCTGGCACCATCGGACACAACATTGTCGTTCCGCAAGTTCTTGAGCTGATCGCGGGTCAGAATGTTGTTCGGGAACAACTGAAAACTGACGAACTTCACGATATCCAGAACACCCGCCATGACTCGCGCGGCGAAGAACGGCATTCCGATGATGACACGACGACGGTGGATCACTTCCAGCATCTGCTGCATCAAAGCGCGGAAGGTTTTGACCTCGGGCCCGCCCAGTTCATACACGCCGGGTTCGGCCTGTCCCAGAACACCTTTGACCGCTGCATGGGCCACATCATCCACATAAACCGGCTGGAACTTTGTTTGAGCCCCGACCAACGGCAGGAACGGCCCCATGCGCGTCATTCCGGCAAAGCGGTTGAAGAATTGATCTTCTGTGCCAAAAACCACAGATGGCCGCAGGATCACTGCATTTGGCATATGTTTCAGCACGCCCGCTTCGCCCTGCGCCTTGGTCTGAGAATATTCGCTGGCGGCATTGGCATCCGCGCCAATGGCCGAGATATGAACCATCCGTTCAATCCCCTGATCCGCCGCCAATCGCGCGATGCGCTCAGCCCCTTCGGCCTGTACGGCACCAAAGTCGTTTTTACCCATCTCGTTCAGCACGCCGACACAGTTGACTACAACATCTGCACTGTGCATGGCCTGCGCAACGGACGCATCATCGCGGATATTGCACAGCACCGGCTCAACTTGACCAACCACACCATAGGGTTTCACGAACATCGCCTCGTTCGGGCGGCGCACGGCCACACGAACGCGCCACCCCTCACTCGCCAGGCGCCGCGCGATGTAGCGACCGACAAACCCCGATCCGCCATAAATCGTCACAAGTTTCGACATGAGAGGGCTCCTGCTGAGAAATTGCGCCCTAGACCTAACGCCCGCAGCCCCTCCAAACAAGGCGCTAATTCGCCGCGAGGGTGTTGAAATTTTCAGGCGTGAAAAGCGGGGCGGGGAGCAAATTCAAAAAACTTTCAAAAATCTCCCCGAATCTGGTTGACGCCCTCCGCCACTGGGCTTAAACGCCCCTCCACGACACCTGCCCAGGTGGCGGAATTGGTAGACGCGCTAGCTTCAGGTGCTAGTGTCCGTATGGACGTGGAGGTTCGAGTCCTCTCCTGGGCACCATATCCCTTAGGCCAAAATGGTTTGACGGTTTTGACTTTTTCCAGACACAAACAGCCAGACACCCCGCCGGACTCGTAAGCGGTTGCATCTGATCGCGTTCTTAAAGAAGTGAAGCGCCATCAATGAGCGCTTCTATCGAATCTCGCCAATCAGGCAACAGGTTGTTCCGAAACGATTTCTCCGAAGCGCGTGAAAAACTTGCCGGATAGTTTCTTGGCCGTGCCTGCGATCAGTCGACTGCCCAGCTGAGCGATCTTGCCGCCAACATCGACCTTGGCGGTGTAGGACAAAACCGTCTCGGTCCCCTCTTCGGTCAAGGTCACTTCTGCACCGCCCTTGGCAAATCCAGCCGCCCCACCCTTGCCTTCACCGGCCAGTGAGAACCCTTCCGGAGCATTCGCCGTATCCAGCGTGACTTCTCCGGCAAAACGCGCTTTGACGGGGCCGATTTTAAGAACCACCTTTGCCTCAAGCTCGGTTGGCGATTTCTGGGTCAGCTCTTCACAGCCAGGGATACAATCTTTCAAAATATCGGGATCATTAAGAGCACGATAGACCACGTCACGGGGCGCAGAGATGCGGATTTCGTCGGTCAGTTCCATTCAGTTTATCCTTTGATCAACAACATCTTGGGAATACGCGAAGTGCGACCTCTGCCGCCTCCTGCGCAGTGAGTTCCGGGCGCGCATGTTTTCTGCTGCGCAAGCGTTCAAGCCAGCTTTTCATCATGAGAAACCTCCGTCGATTTGTCGCTGTTCCGCCACATCACGATCTCGGCCAAGATCGACAACGCGATTTCATGCGGGTCGATGGCGTGAATATCCAACCCCGCTGGCGATTTCAGACGCGCGACTTTTGAGGGATCCATGCCTTGCGTAATCAGTTTTGCTGTAAGCGTTTCGGCTTTGCGGCGGCTGGCCACCATCGACACGCGCGCTGCCGAGGTTTCCAGCGCCGCGTTCAGTGCCGCCGCATCCTTGCGCCCCTGTGCCGCCACTACCACAAAATCCTGCGGTTCGACACCCAGCGCCTCAACCTGATCCGGATTGAATCGTATGTGATCACCGGCGACCTCAGCCCCGCTTTCGATAGCGGTACGGAACCCCGCCAGCGCCCCATGTGCTGCCAAGGCGGTGGCAATCAGCCCGTCACCAAAAATGACCAGCCGTGGCGCGTGTTTATAGGGTTCTACCAAAAGATCGACAGTGCCACCGGAGGGGCAACCGCTTTTGAAGGTTTGCACCCCGTCCGGGTCCGTCATGTTCACCACCTTTTCCGAAGGTTTGACACGGATCATCTGCGGCGCCCCGCTGACCAACGCCTGCTGTGCCGAAATTCGAACCGCGCGTTGCACACAAGCCCCCCCAAGATGACCCAGGATCTGACCGTCCCGCGTGATGACCGCCTTGCCGCCAGCCTTGGCCGAAGTTGCGTCCGCCGTGCGCAGCACCGTCGCCACACAGAAGGCTTCACCAGTTCCGCGAAGCTGCTCTATTGTGTCAAAAATATCGAAATTCGCCATTGTTAGACTCCTTTCATAACTTTCGGAACTGCGGCTCCAATGCCGCCAAAGCGTCAAGAGTATTCGCGGGCAAATGGGCGTCCAGATAAGGTTCCGCCGCCCGCATCGCCGCCGCGATAGGCTGATATTCCTTCCAGCCTTTCAGTGGGTTCAGCCACACGATCCGCCGCGCCTTGCGCTTGATCCGTGCCAGCACATCACCAAGCGCCTGTGGGTTGGAACTGCAATACCCATCCGAGAGGATCAGAACCACCGTCCGCCCATTGAGCGCCCGCGCACCATAACCCGAAAGAAATCGATCAAGACTGCCAGAAATATCGGTGCCGCCACCAAATCCTTCGGCCATCAATGACAAGCGTCCCGCCGCCCGCAGTGTATCATGATCCCGCAGGGCATCGGTTACGCGCATCAGTCGCGTATGAAACAGATAGGCATCGGCTTCGGTCCCGCTGCCGATCAACCCTTTCAAAAAGGCCAGGAACACACGGGAATACACGGTCATCGAACCGCTCACATCGCACAACGCAACAATTCTCATTGGACGCGGGGGGCGCGCGCGGCGATACAAATCCAACGGCTCGCCACCACGTGCCAGGCTGGCCCGTTGTATTCGGCGCATGTCCAATGCGGGACCTCTCATTGCTTTTTTACGGCGGCGCGACCGGCGATCGCGTATGGCGCGTGCCAAGGCCAATGCAGCCGTTTCGGCTTGTTTTAAAGCCTCTTCGTCCATCAACTCACGCAAATCCCGGCGCGACAGGTTGGCCGTTCGGGTCGCGATCAGCTTCCCGTCCATCCCCTCGGCCGCCCCATCACCCGGATCCGGAGCGGTGGCGTTCCCGGTATCACTCTGCGAGGTGCCTGTTCCCTGATCTTGGCTCTGCCAGATCATGGGCTTCGCAGATTGCACCTGAACATGAGCATTTTGCGCAACGCCCGCACGCTGCTTTCCTGCGTTGAACCAGTACGCGTCGAACAACTCATCAAATCGCCGCCATTCCTCAGCATCCCCGGTCAAAACCGCGCACAACGCCTGACGCGCCCGCTCGGCATCCGTCGCCTTCACTGCTGACAAGGCCACTAACGCATCCCCAGTTTCCTTTGGCCCGACCCGCAGCCCGTTCATGCGCAAATGCTCGACGAACCCCGACATGCGATCTGCCAGCCCCGCAGCCCGAGAGGGAAAGTGCGTTACTCTCATCACGCGACCTTTCCGATTAGGCGGTCCATGACCTCGGGCGGGGCCGCGTCATAATCGGCAGCAGTCTTCAGCAAGCAAACCAGAGTGGACTGAACCTCATCGCGGGATTTGGCGAGGTCATTGACCCCCAAGCCAGACAGTGCAGCCGCCCAGTCGAGCATTTCTGCAATGCCCGGTGTTTTCTCAAGGTCTTCGCTCCGCAGCGCTTGGACGACGCCGATAATCTGACGGGCCAAAACACCCTCAACCTCAGGCATCCGCGCCCTCAAGATCGCCATCTCTGTTTCCTTCGATGGATAATCAAGGAAACTGTAAAGGCACCGCCTGCGCAGCGCATCCGACAAATCCCGCGTCCCGTTGGCAGTCAGGATTACGATGGGCCTCACCTGCGCTTTTACGGTTCCCAGTTCCGGGATGGTGATCTGAAAGTCAGAGAGGATTTCCAGCAAATACGCCTCGAACTCCTCATCCGCACGATCAATCTCATCAATCAATAAAACCGGTGGATTTTCTTCAGATATAGCTTCTAACAAAGGTCTTTTGAGCAAATATTCATCTGAAAAAAGCTGAGTTTCATCGGTTCCTCCCCGCGCCTCACTCGCACGGATCGCCAGCAACTGCCGCTGGTAATTCCACTCATAGATCGCGTGGCTGGCGTCCAACCCTTCGTAACACTGCAGCCGGATCAAACGCGTGTCCATCCACCCCGCCATGGCTTTGGCGACCTCGGTCTTGCCAACACCGGCCGGACCTTCCAGCAACAAGGGCCGCCCCAAGGTCTGTGCCAGATGCAGCGCCATAGACAAACGATCATCGGCGACATAGCCCTGCGCGGCCAATTCGTTCTGTACGTCCTTCAGAGTCAAAACCAGGATCCAATCTTCATCTGGCCAAAAATATCTCTGGGGAGGTTCGGAGGGGGCAGAGCCCCCTCCGTTTGGTCGGACCGGCAAAGCCGGTTCGAAACAGGTTACCCGTGCATCCCCAACCCATTGGCGATCTTCCAAATCCGCCAATGATCATGCGGCATGTGGCTTTGCACCAAGCCAAAGGGCCGGAACGCATCATGCACCGCGTTCGAGAACGCAGGTACGCCGCCAACATTCGGACTTTCCCCAACCCCCTTTGCACCAATCGGATGGTGCGGAGACGGCGTCACCGTAAAGTCGGTGATATAGTTCGGCGTCTCCCACGCGGTCGGCAGGAAGAAGTCCATCAGCGTGCCTGTCTTCACATTACCCATCTCATCATAGGCAATTTCCTGACCCATCGCGATGGCAAGCGCTTCGGTTACACCACCATGGACCTGCCCGTCGATGATCATCGGGTTGATCCGGGTGCCGCAATCGTCCAGTGCGTAGAACTTCCGAACCTCCCATTCGCCGGTATCCACGTCGATTTCCATGACGCAGATATAGGCCCCAAACGGATAGGTCATGTTCGGCGGATCATAATAGCTGACGGCCTCCAGACCCGGTTCCAACCCGGGAATGGCCTGATTATAGGCTGCAAAGGCGATCTCCTTCATCGTCTTGAACCGCTCGGGTGCGCCTTTTACAGCGAACCTGTCCACGTCCCATTCAACGTCGTTATCATGGACCTCCAGCAAATAGGCCGCGATCATCTGCGCCTTGGCGCGGATTTTGCGTGCGGCCATAGCGGTCGCCGCACCAGCCACAGGCGTTGACCGGGACCCATAGGTGCCCAAACCGTAGGGCGCGGTGTCGGTGTCGCCTTCCTCCAGCGTGATGTCATCAGCAGGCAGGCCAATCTCGGTGGCGATGATCTGGGCAAAGGTCGTGGCATGGCCCTGACCCTGACTGATCGTCCCCAGTCGCGCGATGGCAGATCCCGTCGGGTGAATGCGGATTTCGCAACTGTCAAACATGCCAAGCCCGAGGATATCGCAATTCTTGACTGGCCCTGCCCCGACAATCTCGGTGAAATGCGTCAGACCAATCCCCAGCAGCTTGCGGGTTTTGCCAGCCTTGAAGTCCTCGAGCCGCTGCGCCTGTTCGGCCCGCAGCTCTTCATAGTTCACGGCCTTCAGTGCCTTGTCCCAAGCGGTGTGATAATCGCCTGAATCGTATTCCCAGCCCAGCGCGGACTGGTACGGGAACTGATCGGCCTTGATGAAATTGATCCGGCGCAGCTCGGCCGCGTCCATGTTCAGTTTGATGGCCAAAACCTCGATCATCCGTTCGATGAAATAGGCGGCCTCTGTCACGCGGAAGGAACAACGGTAGGCCACCCCACCCGGAGCCTTGTTTGTGTAGACACCATCAACAGCCAGATAAGCGGTGGGGATGTCATAGGACCCGGTGCAGATGTTCATGAACCCAGCTGGAAACTTGGTCGGGTCGGCACAGGCGTCGAACCCACCATGATCGGCAGTTGTGTGACACCACAGTCCGGTGATCTTGCCGTCTTTGGTGGCTGCGATCTTGCCCTGCATCCAGTAATCGCGGGCAAAGGCGGTGGACATCAGGTTCTCCATCCGATCCTCAACCCATTTTACCGGCTTGCCGGTCACAATCGAGGCCACGACCGAGCAGACATAGCCTGCATAAGCCCCAACCTTGTTGCCGAATCCACCGCCAATATCAGGGCTAATCACGCGGATATTGTGCTCGGCCAGACCCGAGATCAGCGACACAACAGTTCGGATCGCATGAGGGGCCTGAAACGTGCCGTAAAGCGTCAGCTTGCCTGTCACCTTGTCCATCGAAGCCACGCAGCCGCAGGTCTCCAGCGGGCACGGGTGGGTGCGATGGTAATACACCATCTCTTCAGCGACCACGTCGGCTTCGGCCAGAATGGCCTCAGTCGCTTCCTTGTCGCCCTGTTCCCAGGTGAAAATATGATTGTGATGCTTGCGGGGACCATGCGCGCCTTCGGTCTGACCTTCGAGATCTTCGCGCAGCACCACGTCGGATTTCAGCGCCTCGAACGGGTCAGTGATGACGGGCAGCTCTTCGTATTCAACCTCGACTAGTTCCACAGCATCCGCTGCGATATAACGGTCTTCGGCCACGACATAAGCTACCTCCTGGCCTTGGAACAGCACCTTGCCGTCCGCCAGCACCATCTGCTTGTCACCGGCCAAAGTCGGCATCCAGTGCAATCCCAGCGGGGCCAGATCCTCAGCGGTCAGAACGGCGACCACTCCGGGTACGGCCAAGGCCGCCTCTTTGTTTACACTGACAACGCGGGCATGTGCGTAGGGGGAGCGCACAAAGTCGCCAAACAGCATCCCATCCAGCTTGATGTCATCAACGTAGTTGCCCTTGCCCTGGGTAAAGCGCACGTCTTCGACGCGTTTACGGGCGCAGCCCATACCTTTGAGATTGGCGGCGCGTTCTTCGGGGGTCAGAGTCTGATCGTTCATTCCGCAGCCTCCTTCTGAGCGTTCATCATGTCAGCCGAGGCCGAGATGGCTTTGACGATGTTCTGGTATCCGGTGCAGCGGCACAAGTTCCCGGCCATACCGAAACGGATTTCTTCTTCGGTCGGGTTCGGGTTTTCCTGCAACAGGCGATGCGCGCGGGTGATCATACCCGGCGTGCAGAAACCGCATTGCAGCCCGTGATGTTCGCGGAACATCTCTTGCAGCACACCAAGGCTGCCATCGTCATTGGTCAACCCTTCGACGGTTGTGATATCGGCCCCATTCACCTGCGCCACGAAGGTCGTGCAGGATTTGACGGACTTGCCATCGATATCCACGGTGCAAGCGCCACAATGGCTGGTTTCGCATCCGATATGAGGACCCGTGATTTTCAGATCTTCCCGCAGGAAGTGGATCAGCAACGTGCGCGGCTCGGCCAGACCTTCGACCTGTTTGCCGTTCACGGTGAGTTTGACGTGCATTTTCGACATGATGTCCTCCCCTCAACCCGCGCGGTTCTGAGCGCGGTCGATGGCGCGGCGCAACATTACGGCGGCCACGTGTTTCTTGAATTCGACGGGTCCGCGATTGTCAGCAACCGGATCGATCGCATCGAGCATTGCGGCCACGCAACCTTCGACGTCCCCACCAGCCAGTGCATTGCTCGCGTCTTCGGACCAAATGGGCGTGTCGGCCAGATTGGTCATTGCGACCGAAGCAGTGCCGTTGCCGACCATCACCGCGGCAGCTGCAGTAGCGTAGTCGCCAATCTTGCGCTTTTGCTTTTCATAAGCCTGGCCAATTCCCGCGCCCGGCTTTGGAATAGAAATCCGTGTCAGGATTTCCTCCTCCTCGCGGGCCGTGAAATATGCCGCCTCGTAGAATTCCCGCGCTGCTACGCTGCGATTGCCGTCCGGCCCCGACAGTTCGAAGGTGGCATTCAGGCATTGCATCAGCCCCGGCATGTCATTGCCCGGATCACCATTGGCCACATTGCCGCCAACGGTACCCACGTAGCGCACCTGAGGATCAGCGATTTGCAGCGCGGCTTCGCGGATCAGAGGAATCGCCGAGGCCAGCCCGTCATGCGTGATCAACTCGTGCTGCGTCACCATCGCGCCCAAAGTCACGGTGTCTGACTCGATCTCGATCCCCTTGAGTTCCTCGATAGCCTGAAGATCAACCAGATGGCTCATGTCAGTCATGCGCAGTTTCATCATGGGGATCAGGCTGTGACCGCCCGCAATCACGCGGGCCTCGTCTCCGTGCTCCTGTAGAATGCCAATGGCCGAGGCAATATCGCCTGGCCTGTGATACTCAAAACCGGCTGGTATCATGTTTTTCCTCCCTGGGTCCGAGCGGTATGCCTTGGGGGACCTGAGGGAAGGAAAGAGCGGCGGATCTAGCCGATCCAGTTAAGGAAAACGGGGCGCGCAGCTTGTTTCACGAAATGCGAATGGGCGGCACGAGTTGCGATCAAAGGCCCAGCGCCTCGCGAATGTCCGTTAGACGGGATCGGCTGACCGGCACTTTGGTCAGCGCATCCACACCATCGAAGTAACAGGTGCCGTTGTCCTTGTGTCGCTCGAAACTCGAGACATGTTTGGGATTCACCAGATAGCTGCGATGCGCCCGCAAGAACCCTTCGGGATGCAGTCGCGTTTCCGCATCGGTGATCGACCATGGGCAGAACAGTTTCTCTGCACCCATATAAAGGACGGTGTAATGCCCCTCGGCCCGAATGGCGGCAATCCGGGAAGGATCAGCAAAGAAAGTTTGACCTTCACGCTCAAACGGGACACCGGCGCGCATCTGCGTTGGTTCGGGCATGGGTTCCGGGGCAGGAGCGGCAGGCTCGGCCTCGGGTGTTGGTTCAATGAACGTGATACCGGTCAGCAAGAAGGCGCCACAGATCAGGAAGACCGATACGGTCACCCCCATCGCCAACACCTGATTGTCCAGCGCAGGGCCCGCACCACCTGGGCTTTCACTTGCAACAAAATCGGTCAAGCCCGTGGCGACAAAATGCATGGTAAACACTGCCAGCCCGAAACAAACCGTGCCCAGAAGTATGTTGCGTTGGGTTCGGTTGCCATAAGCGACCCAAATAGCGGCCACGGACAACATCACCGATGCCAAAGTGGACAGAACAACGTCGAACACATTGTACACAGGACGACACAGCTGCATTCCCGCCATGCCGACATAATGCATCACGACGATACCCAGCCCCACAATCACCCCGGACCCAATCATCGTTTGCACCGATCGGGGTCTGAAATGCAGCAGCAAAAGCGCCAACCCGACCATTAGGATCGCAACCAGCGCCGACATGAGTGTGATCAAGGCATCGTAATAAAACAGGATTGGCAGTTGCAGACCCAGCATCGCCACAAAATGCATCGACCAGATGCCACCGCCGAGAACGACAGCGGCCAAGGCCACCACTAGCTTGCGCCGCTGACTGTCCAGCTTTGATGCGCCATGCGTCAGGTACAGACCGGTGAACCCGGCCATCACGGCCACGGCAAGCGATGCCGCCACCAACCAGGCGTTATGCGAGTAGTCCAGCATTTCGGTTTGAGCGCCCTCCCCGACGTGAAGGCGACGTTAGCAAACGGATTCGGCTGGGACAATTCACAGTTGGATTTTGCAGGCCTCAGGCCTGCTTTTGAGCCTCGGCCTCTTCCGCAACCTCAACAGCATCCGCTGTCACTTCGACCACGTCTTCTTCTTCCGCAGGCTCCACAACCTCGGGCACTTCTGATTGATCCTCAAGCGCACCTACGATCAAAGGCAGCATGTGTACGCCAGTCGCGCTTGCGATCTCGGGCGTTTGAGGCGTCTGCCAGATGAGCGTATCGAAACTGCCGCAATTCAGACAGACCGGCCCCCATTCAGGTTGGATATCATGGCAATTGGTGCATACCCATTGCGGACCGCGCGGCGCATTCAACGCTTTGGCCAGCCAGCCCTGCACAACAGCGTCCGAGGCACCCTCACCCCGTTCAATCGCAGCCATCAACGTATAAGCCCGCGCATCACCCTGTTTTTCGACCACATCCCCCAGCGCGCGGCGGGCTTCGGGGAAGTCTTCAGCCACAATGTTCAATTCGGCCAGAATCAAACGGGTTTCCATATTCTCAGGGTGAATACGGGTCAGCGCGGTGAACCGTTTGATCCGCTGGTCCGGGGTCTCATCCGGCGCAATCTCGGCGAAAGCGTGGGCAAGGTCAGGATGCGGTTGCGCCTCCCATGCCTTTTTCAGGATCTTTGTCGCCAGCCGGGGTTTGCCTTTGGCAATATACGCACGGGCCGCCATGGCCGCGGCAGGTACCAGATCAGGCGACAGACGATTGGCTTCGATCGCGTGTTCTTGTTGTTCCAGGCTCGCGTCTTCATCCAGAATGACCTTTGCTTCGGACAGTGCCAGAACCGCATCACGACGCTTGAACACGTCGCGCGGCAGATACCCCGCTTTCAACTTAGAGGTCAGTGTCGATCGTGCCCCGGCCCAATCCTGCGCCTTGGTCTGAAGGTTCAAAAGAACGTCTTGCGTTTCTTCATGGCGCGGTTTGATCGCCAGCGCTTTTTCGGCCAGCTTGCGGGCGGTTTCGTCATCACCTTCAGCCAGTTTCTGCTTCATGATCCCGCGCACGCCGACAAAACGAGTCGCGTTGTTGGTCACGAGTTTCTTGTAAGTGTCAGCTGCTTTCTTGGTGTCCCCTGTCATCTCAGCGGCTTGCGCCACCAGCAGATTGGTCAGATCCGGCTTGTTCAGCAACTTCTCGGCCTTGTTGGCTTTGGTCATCGCTGCGCGCCCTTCACCCGAAGCCAATGCCATCAGACCATCTGCCAGCGCCTGATACCCGCGCTGTTCGCGACTGCGGTCGAAATACCGCGACAGGGCCGTTTCATCGCCATTGAGGAATTTCAACGTGGCGACCAGCAGGCTGAGCAACTTGAAGAACAGCCAGACCGCAAACACCAGTACACCCAGCGTAATCACGGACTGCAATGGCCCAAGCGTAAATTCCGTGCCTGCGACGGTGATCTGCACCCCGCCGCTGGTCTGCATCAGGAAGTGACCGCCCAGCGCCAGCAGGCCGATAATCGCAACAAAAACAAGGATCTTAAACAGTGACCACAGCATGGCAGGTCCTTCAGTTCGAGTTCAGGCTGGAAGCCAATGAGTTCGCCGCATCGACGGCAGAGACCCGTGTCTGGGCCGCCTGCTCCCAATCGGCCATCGCGGTCTGCGCCGCTTCGGGAAGTGATTTCAGTTCGTTCAGCGCCTTGGATAGATCTCCATCCGCCAGCGCAGACTGCGCGCGTGACAGGACAGCGTCAGGCCCATCCCCATCTTGAGGCGTGACCGAACGTGCACCCGTTTGCCTTTGCAGGAACGCGATCAGGCCCGTGCCCTTATCCGCATCGCGCGCGTTCGCCAGCGCAGTCCGGGCTGCAGGGTCAAAAGACGCCCGCAAAGAAGACAAGGTTTCCACGCCTTTTTCCGCCGGCCCAGTCAAAGCATCCGGCACATCTACGCCGCCCGCTTTCAGTTCAGCAACCAGTTCGGAAAAGGGTTGGCCCGCGTCCAACTGCCCACGCAGACGAGACAAAACCGCGGCGTTTGTCGCAGCTTGCGCGTCGGCGGATGCTTTCGCCTCAAGAGCCTGCGCATCCGACACCATCTTTTCAACCTCAGCCCGTTGCGCGGCTAGCGAGTCTTGAAGCTTTTTTAGTTCAGCCTCAAATGCGGCTGTGGCTTCAGGTGACGTATTGGATTCAATTGGGGCTTTCTCAAGTGCTGCGATCCGATCCGACAATGGCGAGACTTGACCAGACAGCGTCTCAACCGAGGACTTGACCGCGTTCAGGTCACCTTCGACCGGGGTCAGTTTGTCCGACAGCGCTTTGATCTGATCCGTCAAGCCAGAGGTATCCGGGCTGTTTGTCAGTGCTTGTGAGAGCTTGGCGATTTGATCCGACTGATCCGCCAGTTTCGATTCCAGCGCGGCCAGGGCTTCCGAGTTGTCCGTTCCACCCGGCAACAGCCCGCCATTGCCCAGCGCAAACCCAACAGCGGCCGCAATCGCTCCACCCAGCAAAACGGGCACAAAGCCACCGCGTTTTTCCACCACACGCTCAACAGTCTTGTCTTCGACCGAAACGGTCTCTTCCGTTGGCGCTTCGGCTTCGGCTTCGGCTTCGGCTTCGGCTTCGGCTTCGGCTTCGGCTTCGGCTTCGGCTTCGGCTTCGGCTTC